>NZ_DATHGC010000039.1:0-8793 GCF_035317785.1 Pedobacter sp.
ATTTTAGTACCTTACAATATGTGTATGTTATAAAAGATAAATTTGCAAAGGAACAGCAGGAATTAGAAGCAAAGATCCCGGATGAACAGTAAACTAATATTGGCAAACGTAGTACGGTGGGTGATCCTGCTGCTGGTTCAAATCCTTTTGCTGAGGAATCTGAGTCTTTACAATATGGCTACTCCTTTTCTTTACATCCTCTTTTTATTGCTGCTGCCATTCGGGATACCCAATATACTGCTTTATATCATAGCCTTTGCCACAGGCCTGACCCTGGATGCATTTTACGATACTTTAGGTGTGCATACTGCAGCCTGCGTAATGCTCGCCTTTGTCAGGATCCTGTTCATTTCTGTGACGGTAAGCAGGGATGGTTTTGATGAGCCGGAGCCAACACTCGGCAACATGGGCTTCAGATGGTTCATGCTTTATGCGCTGCTGTGCATTTTTTCCCACCACATCGTGTTGTTTCTTTTGGAAACATTCAGATTTACAGAGCTGTCATATACCCTGCTCAGGTGCTTGTTGAGCGGCCTCTTTACTTTGTTTACTGTCGTACTGATAGAGTTTATATTCTATAACAGAAAAATGCGATGATGGATAATTACAATCTGTTCAACCGGAAGTATGTGGTACAGGGCTTATTCATTGTGACCGGACTCATCTTACTTGGCACATTGTTTTATATCCAGGTTTATAGTGATCAGTATTTTCGTACTGCAAAGAGTAATGTATTGCGCCCTATTTATACCTTTCCTGCCCGCGGGGTTATTCTCGACAGAAATGAAAAGATACTGGTGCAAAATGAACCCGTCTATGACCTGATGGCCATTCCTAATGATGTGAAGCCTTTTGACACACTGGAGCTTTGCAGGATCATTGATGTGGACACAGCCAAATTTGGTAAGAACTTCAGGAAAGCAAGACGGCTTTCCAGGTTTCAGCCCAGTATTATCGAGAAACAGCTTTCGGTACAGATCTATCAGTCATTGTCTGAACAGCTTTCCCGGTTTCCGGGCTTCTTTGTACAAAGCAGAACCATCAGGCAATATCCGGACAGTATAGCCAGCCATTTTTTGGGGTATATTAAGGAAGTAACCCAAAAGGAAATTGACAATTCACAGGGCTATTACCGTCCTGGAGATTACATCGGCCGGCAGGGGGTCGAGCGCGCCTATGAAAAAGCATTGAGAGGTGAGCGCGGGGTTGTGAACATGCTTTATGATGCGCATAATGTACCCAAGGGTAGCTATGCAGAAGGAAGATTTGACACTGCAGCCATATCCGGGGAGCAGTTGATCTCATCGCTTGATTTAGGGATTCAGAAACTGGGTGAAGAGCTCATGCAAAATAAAATCGGCAGTATAGTGGCCATAGAACCGGCAACAGGAGAAATACTGGCTTTTGTAAGCAGCCCAAATTACGACCCGAACCTGATGGTGGGCCGTCAGCAGGGCAATAACTACATGGAATTGCTGAAGAATCCGAACAGGGTATTTAATATCCGGCCAATTCAGGGTTATTATTCACCCGGATCAGCGTTTAAGCCACTCGATGCCCTGATAGGGCTGCAGGAAGGCGTGATCGATGAAAATACAACATTCTTTTGTCCCGGATACTTCAAAGTAGGAAATCATACCGTAAAGTGTGAGCACCGGGATGGCAATGTGGCTGTACGAATGGGGCTCGCAAGGTCCTGCAATACCTATGCCTGCTATGTATTTCAAAAACTGCTTACGCAGCGCAAATACAAAAACCAGAAGATTGCCTACGACGACTGGAGGAGCAAAGTAAAACTCTGGGGGCTGGGCGACAGCCTTGGGGTCGATCTGCCGAACGAAAGGACAGGCCGGCTGTACGACGCGGCGTACTACTCAAAGAAATACAGCAAATACTGGGGCTACTCAACCGTAATCTCACTGGCGATAGGGCAGGGAGAAATGGATGCTACGCCTTTGCAAATGGCAAATATTATGGCTGTCATTGCCAACCGCGGGTACTATATTAAACCCCATCTGGTTAAATCAATTGGCAAAAACCACGTCATAAAAAAAGAATATCTAAAGAAAAATTATGTTGGAGTAGATGAAAAACACTTTACCCCGGTAATAGACGGAATGCAGGACGCTGTAAACGCCTCCTGGGGTACGGCCATACTCTCGAGGATCCCTGACATCGTCATGTGCGGTAAGACAGGTACCGTTCAGAACCCGCGCGGAAAGAACCACTCTGTTTTTATTGGTTTTGCACCGAGGGATAATCCTAAAATCGCCATTGCAGTCATCGTAGAAAATGCAGGTTTTGGAAGTACTTATGCTGCTCCGATTGCCAGTTACCTCACCGAAAAATATTTGAAGGATAGTATAGGCGGATACCGGAAAGCGCAGGTAGAATGGATGAAGAAACAGGTGGTGTTGCCTGCCTTGCCAAAACCTAAAATTAAGCCCGGTGTTAAAAACGCAGACAGCATTAAAGCTGACTCAGCTGCCAAAAAATTGCAGTTGAAGCGCGCTGTAAGTCCGGTAAAGATCAATAAACCCATTACTACTGCCAGATAATGAATACTCCGCAAAGCAACAGGTTTTTTTTCAAGGTAGACTGGATCACCATCCTGGTCTACGTGCTGCTTTGTGCGGTTGGTTTTATCAACATATACGCCTCTATATTTACCGCTGATGGGGATACTTCTGTATTCAATTTTTCAACGAATTCAGGCAAGCAGCTGGTATTTATCCTTTCGGCTCTGGTGCTTGGCTTCTCGATTCTGCTGCTGGACGGCAAGTTTTTCAGCATCTTCTCTCCCATCATCTACGGCATTACCTTACTGTTACTGATCGTAGTTTTGGTAGTCGGCAGAAATGTTGGAGGAAACCAGGCCTGGCTTGCCATCGGCGGGTTCAGGCTCCAGCCTTCTGAGCTTGCCAAATTCGGGACAGCCCTGCTGCTGGCCCGGTACATCAGTACTTTTAGCCCCAAGTTCAGAGACATCAAATCGATTCTTTTTGCGGCACTGATCATTGGAATGCCCCTGATACTGATTCTTCGGCAACCGGATGCCGGGTCAGCACTGGTCTTTCTCTCCTTCATGTTCCCAATGTACAGGGAAGGATTGTCAGGCTATTTCCTGCTGATCTTCCTGGGCATGATCGTGCTGTTTGTAGCAGACTTCCTGGTGCCTTTACAAATCCTGATCCCGGTCATTCTGCTGATCGGGAGCTTCTTTGTTTACAGCAACAGAAGAAAACAAAAGATCATGTTCTCTGCCATTATAGCTACTATAGTAGCGATATCCTACCTGTTTGTAGTGAAATTTGCCTATGAAAAGGTGCTGAAAACACATCAGCGTACCCGGATCGAAATTATACTCGGGTTAAAAACAGACCCCAAAGGCGTAGGTTACAACGTAATCCAGTCTAAAATAGCCATAGGTTCAGGCCAGTTGACAGGACGCGGATTTCTGGAGGGCACACAAACCAAATACGGATATGTTCCGGAGCAGAGCACAGACTTTATATTCTCTACTATAGGCGAAGAATGGGGATTCACCGGATGTTTTGTGGTGATCGGACTATTTATTTTTCTGATGGTAAGGCTGGTCAATATGGCGGAGCGACAGCGTTCCAGCTTTTCAAGGGTGTATGGTTATTGTGTAGCCTGCATCCTGTTCTTTCACGTATTCATCAATATAGGCATGGCCATAGGAATAGTTCCTGTTATCGGAATCCCACTGCCATTTATCAGTTATGGAGGTTCTTCTTTATGGAGTTTTACGGTACTGCTGTTTATTTTCCTAAAACTGGACTCCAACAGGATGGGCTTTATCTGATTCTGATCAGCCGTTGGGAAAACGGCGTGCCAGCAGTTCATAAAACTGGTCTACTGTTCCCTGCTTTGCCTGCCAGTTGTTTTTCTCCGCATAATTATTCTTCAGGAAATGGTCTGCTGTTTTGAGATCAGGCATTTTATTGATCAGGTCTATGGCCTCGGAATAAGCCAGATTATACCCGTTAAAAAGATCCTTAATGTACAGGAGCTTTTCATTGAGCGTGATGGCACCTTTCAGGTCGGTTACAGGGGGTTTACTGTCTTCATCTTTGACTTTCGGCGAGCCGCTGCTCTTATTGCCTGCCAGCAGGTCGTTTAAAGTTGGCCTGGCGGCAGTTGGTGCTTCATTTTCGGCTGGCTTTTCAGGTTCCGCCCGGAATAGTCCGGGTTGTACAACCTGCTTTTCTATTTTATCCTCTACTAATGATGTTATTGGGGCGGGAACAACTTTTTCTTCGACAATGTCCTCTTTAAGTTCTGGTTCTCTAAAAATTTCGTCTGCCGGCTGCTCTCCAAAATCAAATCTGCCGGATTCAGGATTGTCGTTTAGTATAAACTCAAAAGTATGTGCGGTATTTTCGGGCTCCTCATTCACATAGTCTACCAGGTCAGCCGGCTTCTCAAAAAAAGTATAATCTTTAGGTTCAGGCAGATCGTCAACTACCGGCGCCTGTTCCTGTGCTATCGGGCGGGCGGGAATCTGCTCGGCCTGTGCGCTTGAAATCTCCGTATGCTGTGGCAGTTCCTTTGGTATTCTGCTGGTATTGAGCTTGCGGATAATCTCAACATGATCAGATAAAAAGTTGGCATTGGCCAAAAAAAGTTCCAGCTCCAGTTCATTGAGCTGCTCAGGGTTTTGAGCTAAAAATTCATATTGTTCCTGAAGCTCACTTAATATTACTCCTATTTTTTTAAAGATATCAGCCTGGTTCATCATAGTGTTATAACGGTAGAATTGACGTTTTATGTTGGTAACTTGACACCCAAAAGTACTACAAAATTCTGATATTAGCTGGCTACAAGGACTATAAACACATGTTATTCAGCGAACAAAATTTTAGAAAGGGAGAATTTTGCGGCAGCATAGAGGTCATTTGCGGCTCTATGTTTTCGGGCAAAACAGAAGAATTACTGAGGAGACTAAGAAGAGCACAAATTGCAAAGCTGAATGTGGAGATTTTTAAGCCCAGGACAGATACCCGGTATGACGAGAACGCCGTTGTTTCTCATGACCTGAATTCTGTCCAGTCAACGCCGGTAGACCACTCATCCGCAATTTTATTACTTGGTACAGACACCCAGGTGGTAGGGATAGACGAGGCGCAGTTTTTTGATGAGAATCTTCCGGAGGTATGCAATAAGCTGGCTCAGAAAGGCATCAGGGTGATCGTAGCAGGCCTGGACATGGACTTTTCGGGAAAACCCTTTGGCCCTGTACCTGCACTGATGGCCATTGCTGAACACGTCACCAAGGTCAATGCGGTTTGTGTGCGATGCGGTGCTCCGGCGATGTATTCTTTCCGGACAGTAGCCGGTGAGGAGAAAGTATTACTGGGTGAAAAGGAAAGTTACGAACCCAGGTGCAGGAGGTGTTATCATATTGGGGACGGCGTAATCAACCTGAACTAGAGAAGCGGGCCTCTAGCCAAAAGGACAATTGTCGCAGCGTTTGCCTTTGAGGTATTTCTCGCAGCATTCTTTTTTCTTTTTCTTCTTGTCCTTTTTCTTTTTATCAGACTTTTTGTCTTTATCCTTTTTTGACATGGCTGTGGTATCAATATACAAAAAAAGGTACACACTGACAAAAGTGTGTACCCTCTTGAATTTAAACCGTTTTTAGTTTAAGCTTCGCTGTCGTATTTGATCTGACCTACGTGCTTGTCGATCTGCCATCTTCCTGTTCCTTCTTCACCTATTACGTCAAATAGCTCAAGCGCACGACGGGCTTTGTATTCCTCTTCTCTTTGTTCTCTGAAGAACCAGTTTAAGAATTCTAAGGTTACATAATCCTGTTCTTTGTGGCACCTGGCCGCAATGTTTTTAATGGACTGGGTTACCGCAATTTCCTGCTCCAATGCTTCTTCAAAAACCTCACGGAAAGAATTGTACTCGATTTTGATGTTGCTCACATCAGGAGATATTGCAGTACCACCCATATCTAATATATACTTATAGAACTTAAGCTGGTGCATTCTTTCTTCTTCAGCCTGCTTGAAAAAATATTCGGATGAAAAGTCATAACCATTGCGGTTGCACCATGAGGCCATGGATAAGTATATTGATGAAGAGTGGGCTTCTTTTTTTATCTGCTGGTTGATAAGTGTTTCTACATCTGATGAAATTAAACACTTTGCGCGAATGATGTCTTTCATGTTCCTATTGATTTAATGGGATTAATACATCAAAAATAATGCAATAAACCCGCATGCAAGAATAATAACACAATATGGAAAGATTCTAATTCTAAGTTAATCAGGCGACTATCCTGTGAAGACGATCGTAAATGATGTGATTGAGGTCCAGCATTACAAATGTACCCTGCAGCAATTCTTTTAATGCAATGATCTGAATCAGGGACAATACGTAGCAATGGTTGCATGCGCAGATAAAGATAATTTCCAGATCCGGCGCCTTATCGCTGCTTAGCAGCAGTTTCTCTATGTCAATCTGGTAAACTGCTTTTTTGAGTTTGAGTAAATTGCGGTAATCAAAACGGGCAAGCTTTCCTGCAAAGTCAATATACCAGCAATTTTCACTATCAGATTGGTACATAGCTCCGAATCCGGTACTATATACTTCAGAGAAATCGACAGAAGGTAGTATTGCTAATTCTTGCATATTTCGCATTCAAAACTTACGTGGTGCAAATATTGACATTATTTAGAATTAATCCAAATCGTACGCTGAAATTTTTTAAAATAATTTAAAAGTTCGATGATCTCTTAAAAACTGACCATAGTCGTCTCCCCGACTGGTTCAGCCCAGGCCTGATATAAAAAGTTCAGCCAGTTCTGATGAAAAATATGTTCAAGATCACCGGCCGAATAACCTCTGCCGGAAAGTATGGTCACCAGTTTCTGCAGATCAGCAATGGTATCGAGGTCAAAGGGTGACTGCTCCGTGCCAAAAGCACCGTCGAGATCTGAGCCTATACCTGCGTGCCGGGAATTTCCGGCCAGCTGGCAGATGTGGTCTATATTGTCCGCGACTTTATCCAGCCCGCAGTTCATGCCCTGAGGAGTAGAAAGCTTTCTTTGCCAGTCAGGTACCAGCATCCATGCATCAAATGCTCCGCCGATCACCGCACCCCTTGCAATCAGGGCCTTGATCTGATCGTCGCTGTATTGCCTGTTGTGGTTTACGAAAGTCCGGCAATTGTTGTGGCTCGCCCATACGTGGCCATTAAAATGGTCTAGCGCCTGCCAAAAGGCATCATCGCACAGGTGTGTGGCATCGAGTATGATATTCAGCCGTTCCATTTCTTTCAGCAGCGCTAAGCCTGCCGGCCCCATCTGACCGGTTGAGTCTGTGCCATTGGCATACCTCCCAGGGCCATAGTGTGCCGGGCCAAGGGCCCTTAGTCCGTATGCGTAAGCTTTTTCCAGATAATTGAGGTCAACTATAGAGTCTGCTCCTTCTAAACTCAGGATATAGCCGATTGGCTTATTTTCGTTGGGTGTATGGTCATTCCAAAGGTCAAAATGGTTTTTCAGGGCCGCTGCGTCCGCAATTTGAATTAACTCGCCCGCTTCCTCCATTGCCTTATACCAGGAAAGCTGCCCCTGTGTCTGTGCCCAGGCCTGCTCCGGAGATGTCCAGCCCGGAATCAAACTATCTGGTTTTACATATCTGGCAATCTGGGTGGCCACCACAATACCTATATTCCCTTTACGAAGTTCAGGAAAGGATACTGTCCCCTTCCCGCGATCAGGTTTGTCTGTCATGCCGAATTCCCTGGCGCGCAATGTGCTTACAGGTTGCCGCAGGTCCCGGTTCCACTCCATGGCATTCATGCTCAGGTCAAGGTGTGCATCTAAAATAAACATATTGAATTTGTTAGTGATGCAACTCAAAGACAGCTTCCACCTCTACAGGGATATTATCGGGCAGCGAGCCCATACCCACAGCACTGCGGACGCCTATCCCGTTTTCAGTTCCCCAAACTGCAGCAAACAGCTCACTGCAGCCATTGATTACATAGGGATGTTTCTCAAAATCAGGCTTGCAATTTACCATCCCCAGCACCTTAATTACTCTTTTAATGACATCAAGGCTTCCGAAATTAGTCACAATTGTGGAAAGCATCGTTAACCCGACCTGACGGGCGGCCAGCTTACCCTCGTCCATGTCCATATTCTCACCTATGCGTCCAATGATCAGTGACCTGTCAGGCAATACCGGACCGTGGCCTGAAAGATAAAGGTATTTGCCGTCTACCAAAAAGGGCTTATAAATACCCAGTGGCTGTGGTGCAGGAGGCAGTTCAAGATTTAAAGCTGAAAATGCTTGCTGAGGTGATGATGTCATGGTAATAATGTAAATAGTATATGTTCAAACTTAACAATTTTATCTAAGTTTGGGTAAACCCCTAACCAAATGACCATACTGATCGTTATCGGCTGCATCCTTTTACTGGTCCTGCTCATTACCTGGGCCAGGATCAATCCGTTCATTGCTTTTTTAATTGTATCTATATTTTGCGGCATTATGCTGGGTATACCACTCAAAAGCGTCACTGCCTCTGTGCAAAAAGGCATGGGGGATATACTCGGATCACTAGTGTCCATCATCGTTTTTGGCGCAATGCTGGGCAAGCTGGTCGCTGAGAGCGGTGCTGCGCAAAAGATAGCATCGGTCATGATGAATCTGTTTGGAACCAAATATATTCAATGGGGTTTGGTGCTCACAGGTTTCATTGTCGGTATCCCTTTATTCTACAATGTTGGATTTGTACTAATGGTCCCGCTT
>NZ_DATHGC010000040.1:0-3363 GCF_035317785.1 Pedobacter sp.
TGGTTGACCCGATATAAAATTTGTTTTTTGCAGCAGAATATATGATATAGCAATAGTACATAATGAAAAAAGACCACCTGTTGAGGTGGTCTTTTGTGGGAGATACTGGGTTCGAACCAGTGACCCCCTGCTTGTAAGGCAGGTGCTCTGAACCAGCTGAGCTAATCTCCCGTTTGGGCTGAAGGTTTACTTAGTTGATCCAGTGACCCTCCCGATGCAAAATCGGGATGCTCTGAACCAGCTGAGCTAATCTCCCCAAGGTTCTATTCTTTTTGTTTTGAAACAGCAGAATAAACTGTTTTTGTTGTGGGAGATACTGGGTTCGAACCAGTGACCCCCTGCTTGTAAGGCAGGTGCTCTGAACCAGCTGAGCTAATCTCCCCAAGGTTCTGCCCTTTTTTATCTAGCTAAGCATGCTACACCCCGATTGTTAGGGAGTGCAAATATACACCTCTAATTTAAAACTCCAAAACTTTTATAAGATTTTAAGAAAGCACTTCTTCCAATACCTGGTGCGACCGGATATCTCCAAAAGATGCGGTATGTAAAGTGTAGAAAATCAGTATTTTATCTAGTATGAACCTTCTGGTTTTGTTGTCAAGCTTTATTTCATGAATTTTTTCAAACGGCGAAGTAAACAATGAAATAAAGAGTAAAGCATCTTCTTTGCTTAGAAAATTCGGATGTGAGGGCGTTCTTGATTTGAATTCCCCTTCCTGCAGATCAAAGTAATTGTCATCACTTTTAGTGATCGTACTGGGTGCGAATCCGAGGAACCTAGAAAGTTTTAACAGAAAGGCGAGGTGGAAGTTGACATTCGCAGGGCCGCATTCGTCAAACCAGCACATTGCGTTAAAAATGAAATCAAATAAATGTTCGTCAGTTGTTTGCTGCCTGATACTCTTGTAGAGTACCTCATTTAAAAACTGGGTCACTGTACTCTTGACAATATTGTAGGGGATGGTGCTATAAACGGGTGCCGGCCGCAGTTCTGAAACCCGCTGAATGCCTGTGTTGTGTTTGTGATAGGCGACCATGTCGACCAGGTGAAGCGGCTGGAGCATGTTCATGCTGATCTTTGCCCTCGGTTTTTTGACTCCGTTGATCATATAGGACTGGATGCCAAATTTCTCGGTGAAAATCTGGACCACAACACTGCTTTCGCTGTATAGGGTGGTTTTTAAAATGATGCCACGGGTTTTATGCAGCATACATTAAGATTTTAGGTATGAAGATGATCAGGCCAATGACGAATGCGGTGATGGCGCTTACCAACACAGCAGCGGAAGCAACATCTTTGACGATTTTGGCTTTTGGGTGGATCTCCGGTGATACGAGGTCTACCAGCACTTCGATTGCAGTATTGAAAAGCTCGGCAGTAATCACTATGCCCCCTGCTGCGGAGATCCAAAGCCAGTCGTTCAGGCTTAGTTCAAAGAACCAGCCTGCCAGGATAACCAATAACAGGGCTATGAGGTGAAACCTGAAATTCCATTCCATTTTAAAAGCATAAGCAATGCCCGAAAAGGAATACCCAAAACTTTTAAGGAATTTGTTCATATGGCCCCGGTAGTTGATAGATTATAGCTGCAAAGTACGTCATGCTTTTTTACATATCCAATTGTTTGTAAGGAAGCTTTACCTTTGGGTAATTTTTTAAGTCCATGTCAGCAGAAAAAGCCTCCCTTCATCCCAGGAACAAACACCGGTCGAGATACGATTTTCCGGAACTCATCAATAGTTATCCCGAGCTTGCCCCTTATGTATTTAACAATGCTTACGGCGATCTTTCTGTTGATTTTTCCAACCCCGATTCCGTTAAGGCACTGAACAAGGCCCTGTTGAAGCACTTCTACGCTATCGATCACTGGGATATTCCGGAAGGCTATCTTTGTCCGCCAATACCGGGGCGGTCGGACTATATTCATTATATCGCAGATCTTTTGTCGGCAGATAACGATGGAGTCATTCCAAAAGGCCGGCAGGTAAAAGGCCTGGACATTGGTACAGGCGCCAACTGTATCTATCCGATCATCGGCCATCAGGAGTATGGCTGGAGTTTTACAGGTTCGGAAATTGACCAGTATGCGATAAAGGCAGCGAAAGCCATCTGCGCAGCCAATCCGGCGTTGTCCGCTGATGTCATTTTAAAGCATCAGCCCAATAAGCAGCACATTTTTAAAGGGGTCGTCAATCCGGGTGAGCTGTATGATTTCAGCCTATGCAACCCGCCTTTTCATGCTTCTGCTGAAGAGGCCCGGTCAGGCAACCAGCGAAAAGTGCAGAACCTGAGCAGGGACAAACACAAAACAGCTGCACTTAATTTCGGAGGAAAAGATGCGGAACTCTGGTATGAAGGAGGCGAGGCGGCCTTTATCCGGAACATGATTATGGAAAGCAAAGACATCGGCCAGCAGTGCCTGTGGTTCAGCAGCCTGGTTTCCAAAAGCAGCAACCTGCCCTTCATCTATCACATGCTGGAAGCGCTACGGCCGGCAGAAATCCGGACAATAGAGATGGTACAAGGACAAAAGATCAGCCGTTTCGTGGCCTGGACGTTTACAGAGCAGCAGGCACGCCGGGAATGGGCGGCAAAAAGATGGGCTAAAAAGAAAGCCTAGATCATATCTGAGAAATATTATTCCAGTAACAGAGGCTCGTCGTCATCTGTGAGGCTCAGCTGGATGCTGTCGGTTCCGGCGATCCCTTCAATGGAACCACGGATATGTGCCGCATTGAGCATGACCTTTTCCAGCTGTTTTTCCCTGGCCTTCCAAAGCTTTTCCATGGCATCGCGCTCCCTTTGTATAGACAGCTTCATGCTCATAAAACCCTCCCTGATTGCCTTCCACTGTTCTGAGAACTCCGTGCTGGTTAGGTAATCATAGAGCATGTGCATTTTGTCGCCGCGGTTCTCCTGGGATTTTGCGGCTCCGTACAATTTGAGGATTCCGTCCCTGAGAATATAAGAAACTGCCTTTACCTCATCAAAGGAGCAGATCCATACCCCATCTTTTTCACCAAAGCAGTCCATTCCTTTGGGATAACATTGCGTCACGATGACCGCAACATCAACTCCCATACTCCGCATGTCTTTTTTCAGTTTCTCTATCCATTCCATAGAGAAATCTTTGGTGCGTTTGCTTTCGTAAATGATCTTGCCGCATTCCTGTCCGAATTGGTTCCGCACCAGGTGTACGCAATCTGCACCCCTCACGCCCTTGCCCACCTCAGTGATCAGGTCAAAAGGAAAAGCATTTCTAAGCAGCTCCTCCAGAATCAGCTCCTGTACCTCTCCCTGCAATTGCATGGAGCCCTGCTCAGCCTTGCGTTTCATTTCTTCCGCCAGTTTTTTCTGATCGT
>NZ_DATHGC010000041.1:0-6986 GCF_035317785.1 Pedobacter sp.
GAAGGCGGCCAATGGGGAGTGGGTTGGAACGGTACAAATCCAATCTCGGTAAGCAGAGATGGGGGTACGTATAGACTAAGGGCCCCGTTTGGAAGCATTAACGCTACTGTTAACTACAAGCCGGTTGAATGGCTGGAGGCAGAGGCAGCTTATGCTCCGAAATATGCACTGTCATCTAATAATAGATTCAAGAAAGCAATCCAGTCTTATTTACCCAATGGCAGTCCAAGTTTCCTTACTCCGGCATTGACATCCCTCAATCAGTCTCAAACGCAGTCTTTTTTTAACAACATGCGTGCTACAGTTACAGCAAGCAAAACCTTTAATGATCATAGCCTTAAATTTCTCATAGGAGGGTCCAGAGAAGATTATTATTCAGAATGGATGTCCGGATACAGAGACACTTATATACTTCCGGACTATCCAATACTGGATGGAGGTTCTGCTTTAAATCAAACAGCTAAGGGAAGTGCAGAGGAATGGGCATTGCAATCGCTATTTAGCAGATTAAACTACAGCTACAAAGGAAAATACCTGCTGGAGCTTAACGCACGTTACGATGGATCTTCTCGTTTTGCTGATGGAAACAAGTATGGATTTTTCCCTTCGGCATCAGCAGGATGGAGAATTTCGGAAGAAGGGTTTTTTAATGGATTAAAAAATATCATCAATGAAGCCAAATTGAGACTTTCCTGGGGAAGGCTTGGCAACCAGAATATTGGAATTTATCCTTCTATAACTGCACTTATGTTTGAATCTACGGCTTTGGGCAAACAAATCACCAATACAGCAACATTAAGTGCCATGGCCAACAAAAACATTTCCTGGGAAACTACCGAGGAAAAGAATATTGGTCTCGATCTAACCATTTTCAACAATTTGAGCATCACAGCCGATTATTATCAAAGGCGCACCAGGGATATACTTCTGCAGCTTGATGTTCCACTCCTTATTGGTCTGATTGCACCCTTTCAAAATGCAGGAACCGTGGATAACAAAGGCTGGGAACTGGGCATAGCCTACAAAGGAAATGTCAAAGATTTCAATTATAATGTGAGTTTCAACTTGTCTGACGTAAAAAATACGATAGTAGACATGAAGGGCATTAACCAGACGGTTAATCTAACTGTAAACCGTGAAGGCCATGCTATCAATTCTCTTTTTGGGTACGAAGCACAAGGTTTTTTTGCATCCGATGGGGAAGCCGTTGCTCATGCAAAGCAGTTTGGCACAACTAAAGCCGGTGATATTAAATACAAAGATCAAAATGGCGACGGTCTGATCAATGAAAGTGACAAGATCATCATGGGCAGTACCATTCCAAGGCTCACTTTTGCCTCAAGCATAGGAGCCTCATATAAAGGCTTTGATCTTGCAGTACTATTACAGGGTGTAGGCAAGGCTAATGGTTATGTAAATGGCCCGGGTGTTTTGCCATTCAATGTAGGCGGGGCACTTGGGGGAACGATCAGAGAGGAAAATAAAGACCGGTGGACGCCGGAAAACCCTAATGCGGAATACCCGCGACTGGCTTTTGGTG
This sequence comes from Pedobacter sp., assembly GCF_035317785.1. Classification (GTDB taxonomy): domain Bacteria; phylum Bacteroidota; class Bacteroidia; order Sphingobacteriales; family Sphingobacteriaceae; genus Pedobacter. Next base: position 1,541 of record NZ_DATHGC010000041.1, read on the forward strand.
AGTCGAATAATGAGCAGGCATCTACCTTCTGGTTAAGAGATGCATCATATTTACGCATCAAAAACATCCAGCTGGGTTATACTTTACCGGCTAACCTGACAAAGAAACTGAGCATCAACCGCCTTAGGGTTTTTGCAAACGGTTCTAATGTCGCCTCATTTGACCGCTTTCTTAGCGGATATGATGTAGAAGCACCGGTGGGCGCAGGCAATATCTATCCCCAGGTTAAATTATACAGTTTTGGTTTAGAGGTCACATTTTAACGATAAGACAGATGAAAAAAAATATATACCTTATTATGCTGGCTGTTGTTTTAGCAACAGTTGCACCTTCATGTCAAAAAGGATACCTGGATAAAAGCCCCTTGTCAGGCCCTTCAGATGAAACTTTTTTCGCCAATCAGGAAGAACTCCTTCTCGCTGTTAACGGCTTGTACAAATACGCAGCCTATACTCCGCTTGACGGTATGCCACTCAATCTTACTATAGATGATGGAACCGATATCGGCTGGGACCGTAACAATAGTGCTTTACAGAGTATAGGGAAAGGGAACCAGGACAGCAACAATACTTATGCAAAAGATATCTGGAAAGAGGCATACAAAGTAATTGCAAAATGTAATTTCATTCTGGATAATCTTGACAAAGTAAAGGACAAAACTACTCCGGCAATATTCAACCGATCAAAGGCCGAAGCCCGTTTCATCCGCGCTTATACCTATCAGTATCTTATCGATTACTTTGGCGGTGTACCACTGGTTACTAAAATGTTAAAGCTCGAAGATACCCAGATTCCCAAAACCCCAAAAGCTGAACTGGCCGATTTTATCATGAAAGAGCTAACGGAAGCAGCCCCGGATTTACCAAATAGCTATACTGGAGCTGATGTTGGCCGTGCTACAAAAGGTGCAGCGCTAGCTACTAAAGCCCGCACTGCATTAAATAATGGAAAGTGGCAGGATGCTGCCGACGCAGCGAAAACCGTAATGGACCTAAAAACCTATACACTGCACAACGATTTTGGAGCTTTGTTTAGTTATGCGGGGCAAAATTCCAACGAGATCATCTGGGCATTTCAATACCTTCGTGCCTCAAAAACCAAGACCCATGCTACGCCTACTGCGCTTTTATCCAGGAACGGGCAAGGATTCTCAAACAAAGTACCATCACAATCGCTTGTAGATGCCTATCCATGCACCGATGGATTGAATATAGATGAATCTCCACTCTTTGATCCTAAAGATCCATACAAGAACAGAGATCCAAGACTTGGATTTACCATCGCATTACCCGGATCAATTTACTTCAATTACCAGTTCGAAACTCACAGAGACAGTTTAAAATGCTGGAATTACGATACCACACCGGCGAAACGTGTCGACAACCAGGAAGCCATTAATGCCTTTGCAACCTTTACCGGTTATTGCTGGCGAAAATATGTAGATCTGGCCGACAAACCTGACCGCTCCAATTCAGAATTGAACGTAATCCAGATCCGATATGCCGAAATCCTGCTGATCTATGCTGAAGCTAAAAACGAACTCAATCAGTTAGATCAGTCGGCCTACGATGCCATTAATCTGGTAAGGCAGCGGCCAAGTGTAAATATGCCAGCCATTGCATCAGGTAAAACACCAGCAGAGTTTCGCAGCCTGGTCCGTAAAGAACGCCTTTATGAACTGGCCATGGAAGGTTTCAGGCAAACGGATCTGCGCAGATGGAATATCGCTGAGAAAGCCATGACCGGAAACTTCTACGGAAGGGTACAGAAAGGGCTGGTTGCAGCTGCGCCTCAGATCGACGAGAACGGTTTGGCTGATTATTCTGCTGTACCTAATCGTGCAGATATGAGGGTAATAGAAATACGCACTTTCAATAAAGACCGGGATTACCTTTGGCCAATTCCCAATATAGAGGTGGTCACCAATACTAAATTAATTCAGAACCCTAATTATTAATGCCTCAGGGGTATCCTTAAGGGGGTACCCCCTTATTATCCTTATCTCTTTAAAATATAAATTATGAAAAATATTTTTTTCTATCTATTGATGCCCCTTTTAGTAATTTCTTCATTTCAGCAGTTGTATGGCCAGCAACCCGCCAGGAAAGATTATGATATCTGCATCTACGGAGGAACTTCTTCAGGTGTAATTGCCGCCTATACCGCGGCAAAGCTAGGCAAAACAGTGCTGCTAATTGAACCCGGGACACATCTGGGGGGAATGAGTTCCGGTGGGTTAGGTCTTACCGATATTGGCAATAAATATGCCATCAGCGGTTTAGCACTTGATTTCTATAGAAGGATAGGGCAGCATTACAGCAAATTTGAGCAATGGGTGTTTGAACCCCATGTTGCCGAGAACCTGTTTCTTGATTACATCAAAAGGGCTAAAGTAGAAGTCTTGTACCAAAACCGTTTAACAGCAGTTGTCAAGGACGGAAACCTGATCAGCGAAATAACACTCGAAAGCACAAAAAAGGAAACATCAAACAATAAGGTTAAAGCTAAAATGTTTATTGATTGCTCCTATGAGGGAGATCTGATGGCAAAGGCAGGGGTTTCGTATACCGTAGGCAGAGAAGCAAACGATTTGTACAAGGAAAGCTTCAACGGTGTGCAATTGATGAAAGGGCACCAGCTTCCGGACGGAATAGACCCTTACAAAACCCCGGGTGATCCGTCAAGCGGCCTTCTTTGGGGAATTAACCCGGGAGTTTTGGAAAAAGACGGAACGGGAGATAAAAAAGTACAGGCTTATAACTTTCGGATCTGCTTAACCAATAATAAGGACAACCTGATCCCTATCACCAAACCGGAGAACTATCAGCCTGAAAGTTATGAATTGTTATTAAGACAAATGGAAAAAAGGCCGTGGAAATCCTTGCAAGATGGTTTTATATGGAGCGGTATGCCAAATGGAAAAACCGACATCAACAACAGAAACGGCTTCTCTACAGATATGATTGGAATGAACTGGGAATACCCTGATGCAGGCTATCAAAAAAGAGCTGAGATATGGAAAGCGCATATTGATTATACCAAGGGCCTGCTCTATTTTGTAGGCAATGATCCCCGTGTGGCTTCGCACATCAGGGCAGAGCTTAATAAATGGGGATACCCTAAAGACGAGTATACAGATATGGGAAACTGGTCGCATCAGCTTTACGTTAGAGAAGCCAGAAGAATGATTGGGGAATTGGTCATGACGCAGCACCATTGCCAGGGAAGAGAGCTGGTCACCGATGGCGTTGGTGTGGCCGCTTATACCATGGATTCTCACAATTGCAATCGACTGATCGTAAACGGAATGGTAAAAAACGAAGGAAATGTCGAAGAGGGAGGCTTTGGCCCGTATCCAATTTCATATCGTGCAATTATTCCTAAAGAAAGCGAAGCGGGTAACCTTTTGGTTCCGGTTTGCCTTTCTGCCAGCCATATTGCCTATGGTTCTATCCGTATGGAACCTGTGTTTATGGTTTTAGGGCAATCTGCAGCAGTTGCCGCGGCAAAAGCTATAGACAATAAGCAGACTGTACAAAAAGTAGATGTTTCACAGATCCAGGCACAGCTAAAAAGAAATCCGCTTGAAGATGGCAGTGCGCCTGAAATTCTGGTAGACAACAGTGATGCCACCAAAATCGAGAAAAAAGGAAACTGGACTGTACATAAGCATGGAGGTTATGGACCTGATTATATTCTTGCAGACTCCACTTCTTCAAGTCCGAAGTCAATCAGATACAGACCGGAGATTTCTAAAAAAGGAATGTACGAGCTGTATACTTATTATCCGAAGTTAAAAAATGCGGCTGCGGTTACGGTCATCAATGTTTATGACGGCACTAGTACCAGAGCGGTTTTGATAAAAGATGCAGAGGTTAAGGTGGTTGGCCAAACTTCAGGAGAGTGGGTTAGTTTGGGAACGTATTCCTTAAACTCAGGTAAAAAGGCCTATGTTGAGATCACAGCAAAAGGATCAGAGGGTGCCGTAGTAGCCGATGCGGTACTTTTTGTACCTGGTAAATGAGATGACCGCCCGAAATATCTAATTGTTTTAGCAGACTGGTTATATTTGTTCTATAAAGGACAAATAATGACCGCAGAATTGCTCAAACATATTTATGCGCATGCAGATATTGACCAGGATGAAGCAGAGATCATCCTGGGGGCATTCAAGCCAAAAACTATTCGGAAACATGAAAATATCCTGAGACACGGTGAAATCTGCAGGCATGAAACTTTTATCCTCAACGGATGCTTCAAGATGTCTTATGTGGATAGCCTTGGTGCAGAACATGTTGCCAGCTTTGGTGTGGAAAACTGGTATATCAGTGATTTTTACAGTTTTTTAAGCGAAAAACCCTCCATTTATACCATAACCGCCCTGGAGGACAGCCAGATTCTTCAGATCTTTAAACCTGATCTCGAGCATTTACTCAATACCATCAGGGGAATGGAAAGATATTACAGAATTTTGTTTCAGAATGCATTCGTCTCCCTGCAATCCAGAAACATGGACCAAATCAGTGCTACCGCAGAGGAACGGTACAGCACTTTTCTAAAGCGTTATCCCGGATTTCAAAACCGTGTGCCTCAGTACCTGATCGCCTCCTATTTGGGCATCAGTCCCCAATTCCTCAGCAAGATCAGGAGAAGGTCGGTACGAAAGTGAATGGATTAAGCAGAACTGTTTTTATTAACCTGGTTTCATGAGATTGAAATCTTAAGCCAGGAACTTTGTTGCGTAAAAAACATAAGTTATGCTTAATAAAAACACAAAGAAGTTACCGGCTTCTGATAATTATGCGCCGCTGATCCTCCGTTTGACTTTAGGCCTGATACTTTGGCCGCATGGCGCTCAGAAATTACTGGGTTCATTTAACGGCCATGGATTTGAGCGTACCATGCATTATTTTACAGAGACTGTGCATCTGCCTGCGCTGATCGGGTTTCTGGTCATTATGATGGAATTCTTCGGTTCCATAGCAATTGTACTGGGGCTTGCAACCCGAATACTAAGCGGAGTGACTATACTTCTTTTTACAGGCATTACCATTACCCACCACTGGCACGCAGGATTTTTTATGGATTGGTTTGGGACAAATCCTCCTGGTTTTGAAGGCTTTGAGTTTGACTTGCTGATGATGGGTATGGCGCTTTCGCTGGTAATCAGTGGTGGCGGCAAATATGCAGCAGATCATTTTTTTGGAAAACGTAATACAAAATCTACACTATGAAACATCATATCTTCTCTTCATTAAATAAGGGTAAACTAAATTTAAAAAACAGGTTGGCTGTAGCCCCTATGACCCGCAACAGCGCCGAAACATCTGGTGAGCCAAATGACCTGATGGCGGGCTACTATGAAAACTTTGCCGCAGGGGGATTTGGGATGGTCATCTCTGAAGGCACCTATACAGACGACCATTTCAGCCGTTGCAATCCAAAC
>NZ_DATHGC010000042.1:0-11214 GCF_035317785.1 Pedobacter sp.
TATCGCCTCCGGGTACTGCTGAAGAGGCAGCCTTATAGTTGGCGCCGTTTTTAGCGGCCTCATCTAAAGGGTATGGGAACCTGCGCGGGATGGTTCCGTTTGTCGCGTTTCCAGGGTAAACTACTGGTGTCAGTACCGGAAAGCCGCTTCTTCTCCAGTTTGACCAGGTCTCATAGAAATCGAGCATCGTATTGGCATGCAGCCAGTATTGGGTATTGATCTGCTGCAGGCCGGTTAGTGCCACATAAGGGTGAGCAGTCACAAAAAGGTCCGCAGTTGCATCTGATATGGCAAGGCTTGCATCGTATTGTCCCAGATAGGTAATTGCGGCTTTCACTCCATTTGCGTAATGTGTAGCTGCGGAGCCTCCTATGGCCCATCTTTGTGCGGCCTCAGCGATTAACAGTTCGCTTTCCGCATAGGTCAGGATAAAGGTCAGCCCGTCTCTTTTAGTCATTCCCGGATTGGGAGAGGAATAGTCAGGGAAAGTGGTGTATGAGGCGTCCTGTCTGACATCCCTTCCGGCAATCCCGCTCAGGTCCTTGCCATTGGGCATTCCTTTTTGTACGGCAGGATTGGCATCAAATGCTGTATTTTGGTCTTTAGAAGATTCATTCAGGTACAGCTTGGTTACTGCTACTTTACCCAGTCTCGGGTCTCCGCTGGTTTTGAGCAGGTCAATAAAGGTTTTGGACCATTTTACATAGTAATTCTCCTGGCCCCCGTCTCCGAGCAATACCTGGCTGTTCCTGTTTTGGGTTACCCGTGAGCCTGCGACATCGTGCTTGACAAAAGCATTGTCGGCATTACTGGTCATTGTATTTGCTATTGCCTTTTGTGCAAATGCCTTAGCGGTGTTTTCATCGATCTTTGTGAGTCTCATTGCTATGCGCAGCAACAGCGTATTGCCAAAGCGTTTCCATTTGGGGATATCGCCCTGATACAGTGCATCACCTGTCACTGCATCTCCCCCCGTTCCAAGTGCGGCCGTTGCTTCCTCCACCTCTTTCAACAGATCTGAATAAATTGCCTGCTGTTTATCATATTTAGGGTTCAAAACGCCGGTGTAAAAACCAAGCCCCGCCTCGGAATACGGCACATCGCCATAAAGATCTGTTAGCCGTTCAAATACCAGTGCCTTCCAGATTCTGGCAACCTGGCGCAGGTTGGTGTATTTTGTTTTCCCTTTGGTAAACTCTACCACATCTACGATTGGCCTTACCTGTTCTATATAGGCACCAACTGCGTTATTGCCCCAGTATGCGGCTGTATAACCTTCGTTTAGCAGATATTTATCCCCTGCCCAGTAACTGATTACTGAGGACAGGCCCTGCATCATGGTGCCTGAATAGATCAGGTTTCCTCTCCAGGTATCATACGCAAAATCGATACTTCCTGTGTAGTTTAGCTGAGCGGTCGTAAGGGTATAATTGGGATCAAAATTTGTTGGCCCGTAGGCGACCGGGTTTGTATTTATGTCTTTAAAATCTTTGGTACAGCTTGCCGCTGCAAAGATGATGATAAGCAAAAGACTATATATTTTTATGCTGTTCGTTTTCATTGTTCTTTCTGTTTAAATGATTAAAGCTTAACACTTAGATTGATACCGAATGTCCTGACTGGAGGCACACCACCCAGTTCTAGTCCCGGGAAGGTGGCATTATAGCTCGATTCCGGATCAATATTGTCTGTTTTCTTCATTAAGATGAACAGGTTTCGGCCGACTAAACTTACATTCAGTCCCTTTATTTTATTATTAAACAGTTTTGCGGGAAAGTTGTATCCCAGCGTCATTTGCCTGAACTTGATAAAGCTGGCATCCTGAACGAATTTATGCGAGGCATTGTTAGCAGTGTTGAGGTAAAAATCTGCGGCTGTGTTGCCCAGGGCCTCCCGGTTTTCAAGTGTTGCTTTGTGCAGGCCAAAAACATAACCATAATAGTCAGTAGCAGAGAATACCTTTCCGCCCCATTTTCCATCCAGAAGGAAGGAAAGGGTGGCTCCTTTGTAAGTAAACTCGTTGTCCCATCCTGCAAACCATTTGTTGAAACCAGATCCATAAGATTTCAGCTCTCCTCTTTCAGGTGCACCAAGTGCATCCTTAAGCAGTTCTCCATTGGCGCCGTACTTGAAATCGTATGCCATGATCTGCAATGCCGATTTTCCAGGTATATTCTGTAAAAAACCTACACCTGATCTTGAAGTAGCAACAAGTTGCGATGGTACACCATCGGCAAGAGAAAGCACTTCGTTTTCGTTGTAGGTTCCATTCAGAGAAGAAGTCCAGCTAAAATCCTGATTTTTCAGGATTATGCCTCTGATTAAAGCTTCTACACCTTTGTTTTCAACTTCTCCTGAATTCAGTACAGCACCGGCATATCCGGTAGTTGGCGAAGTGGTTGAAAATATAATTTCATTCTTGGATATCTTTTTGTACCAGGTCATGTCCAGGTTCAGACGGTCTTTAAAGAACCTCAGCTCCGCTCCGACCTCGAGTTCTGTAGCTGTTGATGCTTTCAGGCTTGAATTCGGAATCTCTATGTTGCTGATGTTACCCATTGGTTTCCCGTTTATTGTTTCACTTCTGAAAGCATAAGTAAGAAGTGTTTTATAGGGGTCTGTTGATTGCCCTACCATCGCGTAACCTGCCCTGATCTTACCGAATGACAAGGTTTCAGAATTTAACAGCTCAGAGAACACGAATGACCCGCTTATGGACGGGTATACTACATTGAGCTTATTGTCTTTTCCAGGTGTGGCCAGGGTAGAGAACCAATCTGATCTTGCACTTCCTGTAAGATAAAGGATGTCTTTATAAGTCAGTTCCAGTGTTCCGTAGACGGAGTGCGTCTCGGCCTCGCTTTCACTGTAGTTTACCGATTTATTCTTGGCATTCAGGATGTTATAAACTCCAAATATCGCGAAATCTGTACCATTATTGGTAGTTTGACTAATCTGTGTGTTTCTTAAGCTGGCACCTATGTTGGGTGTAATCGTGAAATCATTTTGTACGGTGAACGATTTGCCCAGTAAAACATCGGCGTTTACATCTGCAAATTTAGTACGCTGTTCAGCAATTTTGCCGGCCGCATAGTAAGCAGTACCTGAGGGAACTACATTTTTGTAGGTATCATTGTAAGCATCACGTCCAGCCCGTGCCTGCAGAAACAGGCCATTGTCGAAGGTATACCGGGCATTGAATGAGCTGATCTGACGGTCACGTTTCGTATTGTTGACAAACTCGTTGGCAGCAAACCATGGATTGGTAGCAAAATTGTTCCCTTTGTTATACTGGACCTCATTGCCCGCATCATTTTTCCAGGGTTTAAGTGAATTGATATCAACACTGCTAGGTAGAAAAACGGCATTATAGTTTGCATTACCTGCACCATCTGAGACCATTGGTCTGTTTTTAGCTTGTTCCAGGATATAATTTACACGAGCGTCTATGGTTAGTCTTTTAACCGGGTCAAAAGTGCCGACCAGATTGAAAGATTGTCTGTTCAATCCGGAATTTGGAACAATTGAATTGCTGTTGACATCGTTTGCTGAAAATCGCAGGGTACCGCCTTCGAAGCTCTTATTTAAGGCTATAGTGTTAGACCAGGTCCCACCGTCTTTATAGAAATTCTCAATATTGTCTTTTTGCGCGGCATATGGTCTCGATACCCCATCAAACTGCACAACGCTACTGCCGTCCAGTTTACCTCCCCAGCTAGATCCTCCCACCTGAGCTGCAGCAGCGGCATCTGCCGGTTTAGTGCCATTGGCGCCTTGCCCAAATACGTACTGCCAGTCGGTCCTGTCCATAACCTGCTCAACTACATAATTGCTATTGAACTCAATGCCATTGCCTTTCCCGCTTTTGGTGGTGATCAGGATTACTCCCGCTTTAGCCCGATAGCCGTAAACTGCGGAGGCTGCTGCTCCTTTTAATACTGAAATACTCTCTATGTCATCCGGGTTCAGGTTGCCGATTGCATCTCCCAGATCGGGGGCATTGTCCCACTGGCTTCCAGAGTTCCCATTAGGGTTTGTGTTGTTCAGACCAATGGGCTTATTTTCCATCGGCACTCCATTGATCACATACAATGGCTGATTAGACTGGTTGAGACTGGATACCCCGCGAATGACCACACTTGTGGCCGCTCCCGCACCGCCTGCTGTAGAGCTGACGTCCAGCCCGGCTACCTTACCCACCAACGAGTTCGCTATATTGATCTCCCTTGCCCGGGTCAGCGATTCACCTTCTACCTGGGTAACTGAATATCCAAGTGCCCGGCGTTCTCTTTTTACACCCAAAGCGGTTACAACTACTTCATTCAGTAATTTGGTGTCTTCTCTCAGTACCACATCCAGGGGAGTCTTGCCATCTACAGGTATTTCTTTCGACTCAAATCCAGCGTAGGAAATTACCAGGACTCCATTTTCAGGAACTGAAATGATAAACCTGCCGTTGATGTCTGTGGATACTCCCGCACCGGTTCCCTTCACCCTTACTGTGGCTCCGGGCAGCGGATTCCCGCTGCCGTCTTTAACCGTACCGCTTATTTTCACATCCGCCTGGCGGCTGATCACGATAAGGCCGCCATCGGAAATGGAATATTTAAGGTTGGTGTTGTTAAAGATCGCAGACAGTACATCTGAAACTAATGTGTTTTTCACGGTCAGCGTCACATCTCTGTTTACCGGTACGCTCGAGGTACTGTATACAAAATGATAATCACTCTGCTCTTCTATGATCTTCAGCACTTTGCTCAATTTAGTTTTGGTCACGTCAAACGAGATCTTTTGCTGTGAAAAGACCGTTGCCGAGACATTGAGACAAGTAATAAAGATAATAATACAGGTCAGCTTCATTAAAATAATGAATTTTAAGAGCGCTCTATAATCAAGGCGCGCTTGCAGTAAGTAATAATTAATCATATTTTTGTTTTTTTGGTTGCTATAAGTATTTGGCAGCAATCTGTTTCCGCATAAAACTGCCATTTGCGTGATCAAAAATTTATAAGGGACGGTGCGTCAACACCGTTCCTTTTTTATTTTGATATGGTGATCTGTTTTCCTTTTATCTCATATTTAAAATGTTCTGCTTTTTGTAATGCGATCAGTACTTCTTCAATGGTTTCGTCATTAAATGTGGCGGTGAAGCGATATCTTTCAATATCCTTATCGTCAAGCCTGATATCGACATCATACCATCTTTCCAGTACGCTCTTCAGGTCACAGAAACTCTGGTCGAGGATCTCCAGCTGGTTGCGGGTCCATGCCATTTCGACGATGGTGCTGTCGTTAACTTTGGTGTATTGGTTGATGGTGATCTGAGGGTGACTCTCTGCTGGTTTCGCTGTGGTCTTTATACCAGGTCTTGCAAGTTCTTTTTTGTAAAAGGTCACTTTCTGGCTGGGTTTCATAATTATGGAGTTCCCCTTGCTGCCTTTACCTTGCATCACGATCACCCCTTTGATCAGAACGGCTTCAGAGGTAGCCTCATCGGGGTATACTTTCACATTGAAACTGGTACCCAGGACATTGATGTCAAAATCAGAAGTATGTACCTGGAAGGGCTTGTCTTTATTGTGCTTTACATCAAAAAATGCTTCCCCCACCAAATTCACTTCTCTTTTGCTTTCGTTAAAATCTTTATTAACGGTCAGTGAGCTTTTGGCGTTGAGCAAAACTACAGATCCGTCAAGCAAAGTAATTTTTTTGCGTTCGCCGCCCCCGGTGATAAAACGGGCAATTAAATTTTTCTTTGGTATATCTGCTTGCCGGCTATTCCTGTATAAAATGGAAACACCTGCGATCAACAGGACTGCTGCAGCAATGCGCAGCCAGGTATAGTTTTTATGGATAGGGATAATATGCTGTTCTTCTGAAAGGGATATGCTTTCTTTCAGCCCATCCATTTGCTGGTTCAGCGGCTTTTTATTTCCGCTCAATATGGTGTAGAGACGGCGCGCTTCTCTGATGACATGGTCCTGTTCAGGATGCTGTTTAATATAATTTTCCCAATAAGCAATGCAAAGCTTGTCTGTACCCGCACAGTACAGCTGAAATGTGTTATCTACCAGGAAGTCTTCGACATTAAAAAGACTACGATCTATCATAATACTTGCGTTTATAATAACAGTGCCTGAAAAGTTCTTTTTTTCCTAAGAAAATTTTACTTTTTTTTATTCTGGCGCACAAATATTTGCTCTTTGGTCTTTTGACAGCTGAAATTATCAGTCTTTGAGTTCTTTCCTGAGTACTTTTAGGGCGTCGTAAACGGTATTATATGCAGTTTTGATGGTTTGATGGGTTTGCTCGGCTATCTGTTCGTAGCTGAGGCCGTCAAAGAATTTTAAATGGATCAGCTGTTTTTGTCTGAAGGTCAGTTTTTCCAGTGCGCTCTTTAGCCTGTACCTAACCAGTTCGTCGGTCTGAACTTTTACGATGAATTCTTCATAGGACATCTCCATCCATTCTCCTTCGGCCCCTGCATTTTGGAGTGCGTCGCTGATCTTGCGTTTGCGTTCGAGCATGCGCAGGATCTTTCTCTTCAGAAAAGTCCGCAGGTAGGCAGGCACATTGTCAACCCGGTCTAACTGTTCGCGTTTTTGCCAGATGGTGATAAAAACCTGGTCAGTTGCTTCACCTGATGTTTCGGCGTCACCACAGACCCGGATGCCGAAATTGACAAGTTCATAGTAAAGCGCTTTATAAAGATCGAAAAATGCATCTCTATCGCCTGTACGTATACGCTCCCACAATAAATGATGCACAAGCTTATTGTCCATTGGTTTGGTTTAGGTTATCGCAATGTTAAGACTTTTTTGGAGTAAACCAATTGTTATCTGGCTTATTATATTTTCAGCTTAGCTTTATAGTCAGTGGGGATCATCTTAATAAAATGCTTAAAGTTTTTATTAAAATTAGTAAGGTTGTTATATCCGCATCTAAAGCAGATCTGGGAAATATCAAGGTTATCATCCATGAGCAGTTTACATGCGTATCCGATCCTGATTTCATTGACAAAGCTGGAGAATGTTTTTTTTGTCTTGCTTTTAAAGTATTTACAAAAAGCCGGCGATGTCATATTCGCAATTGAAGCAATGTCATCAAGTTTGATCTTATCGGTAAAATTGTTCATGACATACTTGTAGATTTCATCGATTTTTTGAACATCAGTCTGGTTGTAGTTGGCTGAATAACCCTGACTTGCCAGGCTTTCATATTCTTTGGACAGGTATATGAGTTCTAAAATCTGCAGGATAATAATTATACTGCCCAGCCCCCGGGATTCCCTTAGTTTTAGCACATGTTTAATTACCTTCTCTTGTGTTTTGCCTATTATCCTGACCCCTCTTTTTGCGATGTTCAGCAGTTCTCTTAATTGCGTGAAATCGGGAGAATTGAGGTGATTCTCTGTAAGCCAGTCGGGATGAAAATAAACTACGATTGCATCAATTTCAGATTTACCTTCACAATAATCTTCATTAGGGTAGGAGGCGTGCGGTAAATTCGGGGCCATTAAAATTAAGTCTTTATCGGAAAAATATCCAATATTGTCGCCGACAATTCTTTTCCCGCTTCCTTTGAGGATTAAGGCAAGCTCAAAGGCATTGTGAAAATGAAACTGGTCATTTAACTTCTTGGTTCTGATTTCTTTGACGAAAAGAGAACCTCTCAACAGAGATCTTACATCTAATAATAATGGCTTCATAAATATTAAATCTCCCGCTTAACTTTATTAAGATAAGAAACATCTGTTTAAAAATCGAACTATTTGTTGTTGAATTCATATGCCATCATACCTGTTGAGCCTGTTTTTTTTGCTACAAAGAGACATCCTGCAAGCGGCTGATGATACAGGTCCTCGTTTGTAAGTCCTGCACGGGCTGTTGTAATATAAAGATCCTGCAGATTTTCTCCTCCAAAAACACATGATGTGACTTTTGCTACCGGCAATAAAATTGACTGAATTAACTCTCCTGTCGCCGGGTCGTACCTGGTCACTTTCCAGCCATCCCACATTGCAATCCACAACATGCCGTCTGTATCGATGGTCATACCGTCAGGATATCCTTCCGACTCCGGAAAATTGATAACAGTCCTTCTGTTACTGATTGCTCCGGCGGCGATGTCAAAATCATAGGCAACCACCTTTCTTGTCGGTGTATCTATATAGTAAAATGTGGTATGATCCGGACTCCAGGCCATGCCATTCGAGCAGCTAACACCTTTTATTTTTAAGGAAACGGAAAGATCCTGCTCCAGTACATAGACACTCCCTGCATTGGCTTTATTGGAGAAGGCCATGGTTCCTGCCCAAAATCTGCCTTTGGGATCACATTTACCATCATTAAACCGGTTACCGGGCAAATGCACCTCGGGGTCTTCAATGTGCCGGATAGTCCCCTTTTCCAGATCTACTGTCGCAAAGCCGTTTTGAAGTGCAGCTATAAGCCCACCTGAAGTTGTCAGGCAGATGGCACCAATCATTTGCCCGATGTTTGTCGCCTTGTGTTTCTTATTTTCAGGAAAGAACTGGTGTATCCTGCCTTCAGTGATGTCTACCCATAGGATCCGCCGGTTTCGCGCATCCCAAACAGGGCTTTCGCCAAGAATGCACATATGACTGGTTACTACTTTCCAGCCTTTCACCCTTTGATTTACCAATCTCGTGATAGTTTTCATCTTTCCGTTCTTAATCCGGTCTGCGGTAAAAGTTTAATTGCTGCTCTTTTTATTTAAAAAAAGTTCTATCTCTTCCAGGGACTTGCCTTTGGTCTCCGGGATTTTTATCTGTACAAATAAAAAGCAGATAAAACTCACCGCAGCATGGATGCCAAAGGTGAGTGGCATGCCAAAACTGGACTTCATCACAGGGAAAAAGGACAGTGCAAGGAAGCTTGATATCCATAATGACAATGTTGCCAGTGACATGGCGTTACCTCTGATGCGATTTGGAAAGATCTCTGAAAGCAAAACCCAGGTAACCGGGCCCAGTGTAGCAGAGTATATAGCTACTGCGCCAAGTACAAAGCACAGGATCCAATATCCCGGTAAAGCAAGGTAAAATGAAATCGCTATTGCAACTCCATTGATACACAGTAACGCTGAGCCATATAGCAATAATTTCTTACGACCGGCCTTATCAATTGTAAGAATGGCCACAAAAGTGAATATTAAGGTGATCAGTCCGAGAATTACGGACTGGAGAAATGCAGTATCTTCTGCCACATTTGCCTGCTTAAATATCTCCGGACCATAAGCAAAGACCGGCCCAAGGGTAATCTGTGAAAAGACAGCTATCATTATTCCAATCACTACTGCCTTTTTAGTTTTTTCTTTAAAAAGATCACGGATGTTTTCTTTTATTTCCCGGGAAAAGCTACGGCGAATTGCCTGACATTCTGCCGCCGCATAAACCGTTCCTCCTATTCTTTCCAAAATCCGCATACCTTCTTTTTCATGATGCTTCCTGATCAGCCATCTTGGACTTTCAGAAACGAAGAGCAATCCAAAAAAGAATAAGAGTGCCGGAACCGATTGAGAAGAAAACATCCATCTCCAGTTATTCTGACCTGTGTCCAGCAAGAGGTAATTGGACAGATATGCCAATAGAATCCCCAAAGTAATGGCGAGCTGATAGAAGGCGACCAGACGTCCCCGCAGGGCTGCAGGAGACATTTCAGCGATGTACATGGGGCATACCATTGCAGCAAGTCCTATTGCTATACCGCTGAACAACCTGAAGATGATGAAAATCGGAAAATCACCGGCCCAGCCTGTCCCTACGCCCGTGATGGCAAATAGTATAGCGCTGATGATGAGCAGTTTTTTACGTCCAAGGTCGTCGCTGAGTTTTCCCGCACATAACGCGCCGATTGCCGCACCTATGTTAATACAACCTACAGCTAATCCCGTCTGCAGTTCATTTAGCTGAAATTGCACCGTGAAGAAATGAATTGTTCCGGATATAATTGCCAGATCAAACCCAAACAACAACCCTCCCAGAGCCGCAACAGCACTAACAAGATAAATATAATTGCGATTGTAGGTGAAATCACCTGCTGCGGAAGGTAGATCTCCCAATAATATTAAGGCCATTTTACACTTAGTTAATGATCACCAAAAATCCTGTTATTGAGTTGCGTCATTGTGGGTTAAGAAATCGGCTTTCTCTGTAAGACCCGCATCTCCGGCACTGAGTAATGCACTGTCAGGTACGATGCTCAGGGGAATTAAACAGGATGCAGATTTTTCATTATAAGGAATATTAGACTGCCTGTTATAGGCCGAAATAAGCGACCAGCGGGATTGGTCTGACAGGTTTGCTTCTGAACGGTGCAGGACGTTTGCGTGAAAGAACAGGGTATCCCCCGGCTTCAGTTCAACATAGATCAGTTCCATTGTTTTCAGGGCAAGGTCGACATATCTTTGTGAAGCACCGGCCTGCTCACCCGCAGAGCCATGCTCAACCCTTCCCATTTTGTGAGAGCCTTTAATTACCTGCAGGCATCCATTTTCTTTAGTTGCCTCCGTAATGGCCACCATCACGGAAATCATCTGATCCGGAAACAGGAATTCATTTTTATACCAGTAACCGTAGTCCTGATGCCATTCCCAGGCTCCTCCTACTTTAGGTTCTTTCTGCATTAGCTTGGAGTGATAATGGCAAACAGGGGATTCTCCGTCCATTAAATAACCGACAGCAAGGGCTATCCTTTGACTTCGGGTCAGCAGGCCATAGACGTCATCACCCGGAGTATACCAAAGCGCCAGCTTGGTCTTTTTCCCCGATTGATCGTTCAGGTCTATGGAATGCCTGCTAATTGCATCATCTTCTATCGCTACATGATATAGTTTAGAAACTTCTTTTTCGTTAAAAAAACCATGAAGAATCAGATAACCATCTTCCTGATAGGATGTGATCTCTGCGTTAGTTAATTGATGTGTCATACCTTTAATTATTAGACATTAAATGTTTGTATTTTTTATTTTTCGGTCTGAATAAAGATCGGCATTGCTGAAAAGAAGGGCATTGTTAAATTTATCCAATGCTTAAACTATTTTATCTTTAAAGGGCAAACCTCCTTTTTATAGTATCCATCATATATTTATTGATTTCCCATTGATCTGCTATGGGCCGGCTGGTGAAAGGAAGCTGCACCATATACGGGAACGGACCAAATTCCGGCGTGATCGTAACTACCGGGTCCTCTG
>NZ_DATHGC010000043.1:0-15094 GCF_035317785.1 Pedobacter sp.
GCCAGGGGAACCGAGTTTTTCACTGCGGCTTCTAAAATGGGACTGGAAGGTATTATCGCCAAAAAATCTGACAGTCTTTACAGTAAGAATAACAGGTCCAAAGAATGGCCGAAAATTAAAGTGAGCAAACGCCAGGAGGTCATCATTGCAGGTTTTACCAAAAATGAGGATACGCCTAAGCAGTTCAGTTCTTTACTGCTTGGCGTATATGAAGATGGGAATTTACAATATGTGGGTAAGGTGGGTACAGGCTTTAATGATGCGGCGCAAAAAGAGATGATGGAAGAATTTAAGCCGCTGATCACCAGGGAAAGTCCTTTTAAGGATATTCCCGACGTCAACAAGCCTTCACGTTTCCGGCCAAATCCGCCTAAAGCAAAAGCCACCTGGCTAAAGCCACAACTGGTTTGTGAAGTCGCATTTTCTGAAGTAACCAGTGACGGGGTTTTCAGACATCCCTCTTTTCAGGGCATGCGCAATGATAAAAAAGCAAAAGAAGTAGTCAGGGAGTCTGCGGTGTCTACCAAAGCGATTGTCGGAATAGAACTTCCTGAGGCAGATGAAACAAAACCGGACCAAAAAGATCAGCACGCCCCGGTGATCAGGCCGCCCAGATCTGCAGGCCGCAAGACCCTGCTGAACCCGAAGGACGAAACACAGGTTCGCAAGGTAAATGGTCGCGAACTGAAATTCACGCACCTGAGCAAGCTCTACTGGCCGGAAGATAAAGTGACCAAAAGAGACATGTTCAATTACTATTACCGTGTTGCAGACTACATCCTGCCCTATTTGAAAGACCGGCCGATGTCGCTGAACCGTTTTCCCGGTGGTATTCACGCCAAGAGTTTTTACCAGAAAGATGTGAAAGACAAGGCGCCTGACTGGGCGGACACTTTCCCTTATACCACCAGCGAAGGGGAGCACAAAGAATATTTGCTGAGTAACGATGAAGCCGCTTTGCTCTGGATGGCATCGCTCGGCTGTATTGAGATGAATCCCTGGTTTTCAAGGAGCAAGAGTCCGGACAACCCGGATTACTGTGTGATTGACCTTGATCCGGATAAAAATACCTTTGATGAGGTCATCCGTGTCGCGCAGATGGTTAAAGAAGTATGCGGGCAGATTGATGTGCCATGTTATGTAAAAACATCTGGTTCGACAGGGATGCACATCTATATTCCGCTTAGCGCAAAGTATACCTATGACCAAAGCCAGATGTTTGCCAGGATCATTGTTACCCTGGTACACCAGCAGGTTCCCGAATTCACCAGTCTGGAGCGCATGATCGCCAACCGCAAGGGAAAGATGTACCTTGATTTTCTGCAGAACAGACCAGGAGCAACCATCGCCGGGCCGTATTCGCTGAGACCAAAACCGGGTGCTACGGTTTCCATGCCGCTGGACTGGAGCGAGCTGAAGCCTGGTCTTACGATGAGGGATTTTACAATTTTCAATGCGATAGACAGACTAAAAGAAACAGGTGACCTCTTCAAAGGGGTACTGGGTAAAGGAATCGATCTCGCAAAAGCGGTCAAAAAAGCTAAAGAGATGTTTGGCGACTGATTTTTATCCTATGCCGGGTCTGCTAGCCAAGCAAATTTTCGATAGCGGTTTCTTCCAATACGATTCTCCGAGGGACATTGCTGCTGTCTTTCTTCCATTCAATCAACCTGACTGTGCCGTCTTCCAGCTCTATTCCGGTGATGTCTCCGTCACTAAAGCAGCAGCACCCGGTATTGAAATAGGTATTTTTGGAGTACTCCATCCTCGGCGAAGTAGTGCCGCTGATGTTGCCAGCCTCGAGCTCCGCTTCCAGTTTCTGGACCAGCGCCTGATCGCCATTTTTTTTGGCCTCGTCTATCCTTGTATAGGTCCTTTCCAAGTGTGTAAGGGAATTGAATACGGGCTGGTGGGTATGCCCGGTTACCAGTGCAAGGTTTGTCTGCTTTGCAGTCCAGTCGTACATGATTTGATTGTGTTCGGATTTTAGCTGGTTGTCGTAGGCAGGAGTGTTGGGGTTGATACGCAGGTAGGACTGAACAGGCCCCCAAATGGTAGAGACAAACCATTTACTGAGCCAGTTTCCGTCACTTTGCAGGTCGCCCTGGTGTCCGTGGGTCAGGAAAAGACTGAGCTCCTGATCCTTTGCAGGAATTTTAAAAATGACGCCTTCGTAAACCCTGATTTTTTTCCCGAAGATCCTCTGAAGCATGATTCCCGCCAGGGGATCGTTGTCCCAGTAAAGGTCATGATTTCCGAACAGCTTGATGTAAGCATTGCGATCTAAAAAGTTTTTTTCAGCGCTGAACGTTTTTTTATTGTGTTTTATCACTTCGAGGGTCGTGTTTTCCCAAAGCTCCTCACTGTCACCCAGGTTGCAGTACAAAAATTCCCGGGCATCGTAGTAGCTGAGCGCTGCCAGGTAATTGTCTTCACAAAGGGCAAAATCATCCTGGTAACTCCGGTCGCCTTTGTGCTGATCTGAGAAAAGAATGATGCGGTGCTGATCACCTAACCGGATCAGCTGGCCTCGCTTGCCTGGTTGTTCAAGGATGTCCTTGTACAAACCCGTCAGTGCTGCATGGATCCGCTCAGGGTCAGGTCTTGAACTGTATTTGTTGGCGAGTCTCACCAAAAATGACGAAAATAGTTTCTGCAATAGTTTACGCATTGAATTTAGAACTTATCCATCAGCAAGGCCCCAAGACTCCAAAGGCCGTAAATGGAGGCATCTCCGGAGGAATAACTATGCTTCCATGCACGCCCGTACTACAGAGGTACTGGCTTTAATAGTGGTTGATTTTGTTTTGCCCCATTCCCGGTCTTCCCTGAAATCCTCATCTGCATGAAAGTAATAGTCGCGTTTTCCATGCAAGGGACTGCGAAAATTAAATTTGATTTCTTCTTTGGTTTTAATTTTCATGGCCATCAGTTTTAATTATGCTATTAACAATTCTGTTTTAAAATTGTTTAGCGGGATGGGCTCTCTTCCATCTGCTTTCCAGTCTCTCCGTGATTAATATGAGCAAGCTAATAAACGAATATCCCGAAAAAGAGATAAATTCGTATTCTAATCTTGTACGTTGGAAAAAATTTACGCTTTCACTCTCTTATTCATCTGCTGTAATATATTTCAGCTGTCTGCCCAATACAACCGGAAAATCTCTGGTGCTGTAACGGACTCGGCTAAAGCGGGGATTCCCAATGTTAAAGTGCTGGTCATCATTGATAAAGATACGCTGAATACAGAGACGGATCAGTACGGGAGCTTTAGTGTTTCCAAGATCAATGCCAAAAGTTTTTCATTACAAATTTCCACCTTTGGTTATCTGGATTTTAAGGCCGGATATACTTTTGGTGAAAAAGAAAGGCATAAGCGGCTGAATGCCATCGAGCTGAAAATGTCGAGCCGGACGCTAAAAGAGGTAGTCATCAATGCGAAGGCCAATCCCGTCAGATTCATGCAGGATACCGTCGAGTATAATGCTGCGGCGTTCAGCGTTAATGAAGGTGATAATGTAGCGGATCTGATGAAACAACTTCCGGGTATGGAGGTAGACGATGAATATAACGTAAAGGTAACCGGCAAGCCGATGGTCAAACTTCGGATAAACGGTAAAGATTTTTTCACCAGTGATGTTAAAGAATTTATCGGAAAACTTCCAGCCGGCATTGTCTCCAGGATCCAGGTCATAGACGACTTCGGAGACGAGGCAAATTTTACCGGCATAAAGACAGGTGAACCGGTAAAGATGTTGAATATCGTTACGAAGCCCGGAATGAACAGGGGGGCATTTGGCGGGTTTTCCAGCAATGCGGGAACCAACGATATGATTGGCAGCCAGGTCAGGCTACACTTGTGGAATGACAACAAGCAAAGTTCGGCAAACGTCAATGCCAATACCTCAAATAACGGAGCGGGGAACAGCCGGTCGCTTGGTGTCGGGCTAAATCACCGGGACAAGCTGGGTAAAAATGGGCAGGGTGGGTTTGCCTATAATTTCAACAACAACAGGGCCGCTTTTAATCGTGAACAGGTGACAGAATCGTTAAATCCTGAAGGCAATTTTATCAACAATAACAAAAGCGATGGTGAAAATGGAGGAGGCAAGCACAACCTGAACTGGAACATGAGTTACAATAGCAAGAAGGTTTTTATGCAGGCAAATGTCACCGGAACTTACAATCGTTCAGACAACCAAAGTACTTCATTAAGCAATCAATCCGGCCTCATCCGCCAGGATCTGAAGAACCGCAACAGTTCAACTAACTCCACACCGTCCCTCAATGCCGGCATTTCCCTTTCAAAAAAGCTGAAGAATGTGAATAATATACTTTCTGCATCAGCTTCTTTCTCGCTTGCCGGTAGTAACAGGGATCAGCACATCAGCACCAACACGCTGTATTACGACAAAAATACAGGGGCATTGCTAAAAGATTCGCTTTTAAACAGAGATCTGGAGAGTAAAACCAATAGCCGTAATGTTAACTTCGGTTTTAATTACAGCCTTGGTTTGAAAAAACCTAAGGACACTCTCGGCAGGCAGAGCCTGAACTTTAGTTATAATGGCTCTGCAGGCTGGTCTGCGAACGAAATTTCCACCTTTGTTTTTGACAACCTGAGCAATAAGATTTCCTTTGTTGACTCCCTGAGCACATCCTTTAACAGTATTTCAATCAATCAGACTTTAGGGATGAATTACAACTACGGATCCCGCAAGATGCGGTATAATCTTGGCTTCAATGCAAGTCCTAACCTGCTCAGCAACCGCGACCTGAGGCTGGGACAAACAACAGATCACAATACATTCAATTATTCGCCCAATCTAAACTTCAGCCGAACGCTTGCTGTGGGCAAAACATTTTCTTTTGGTTACCAGGGCGCTAACCGGAACCCTACCCTCAACCAGCTGCAACCCATTAGGAATGCACAGAGCCTTCAGAACATCCTGGTGGGCAACCCGGACCTGAAAGCTTCATTCATACATAACCTGAATTCTAATTTTAATTATAACCATATCAAATCCGGTCTGTCAGCACAGATTGGCATGAGCGGTTCTGCGACACAAAACGAGATTGTAAGCCATGTGATATTGCTGCCCGATACTTTAAACAGTTTAAAGCAGGTTACACGTTATGAAAATGTAAACGGCAATTACGAAATCAGCGGTAATTATCTCATTCATATTCCGATCAGGAAGAATAAGTTTTCTTTCGGTTATTCGGGCAGCCTGGGTTTTTCAAATCGTGCGGTCATCTTCAACAACCAGAAAGCTTATGGTAAAGGACTTAATTTCTCTCAGCGGCTTGAGGGCAATGCGGTGTTCAAAAAAATTACATTGAATACTCAATTCAGCTATTCCATAACAAATAATAACAATTCGGGCGCATTGTATGGGAATTCTGAATACCAGCCTATTGGAATTGGCCAGATCAGCGCCCCTGCGTTTTTTAGAACAACAACCTTTGGGGCATCGCTGCAAGGCAGTCTAAGGCTGGAAAAACTGAGGCTCAATGCAAATGTCAACTATAATGCCAACCACAATGATGCCGCCGCTGACCAGGCCGTCCGTGACAATAGCGATGTGAATATGAACCTGTCTGGCCAGTTAACGATCAGGAAATCTTATTTTTTCGGTTTTGGCGCAACTAAAAGGGCCAGTTATGGCTATGCCCTGACAAATTCCAATCCCCTGCTCATCAACATGAGCTTAGGAAAAAAATTTTTAAAGGATAAGTCCCTGAGTATGGACATCAGGGGCAATGACTTACTCGGACAAGGCAACAATATCTCGCGCAGGGTGTCGGGGAATACCATTATTGACAGCCGCACCCAACAGCAAACGCGGGTTTTTTCACTGAACCTAAGCTATAATTTGTCTAAGTTCGGTGGCAGGAATTTCCGGGTAGATGCAGATTGAGTTACACCCGGGAAATTCCTCTGACAATCCTCGGCAGTTAACTTTCGTGTCCGCAGCTCTTGCCAGAAGCTGGATGGAATTGTTTCTTTATGCTCAGACAATATTTCCTTCTATTTTGAGGACAAAAGCACTTTTCCCAGGCACCTGTTCCGGCAGGTCAATCTTTATCCCCTCATTTGTTTGCTGAAAAACAAGTGCTTTGCGGTTTCCAAGCAAACTTACTTTTTCCACTTTACCCGAAGCCGTGGTCAGGGTCCTGATGAACGCCTTTTGATCTTCAGGCCACCCCAGTAAAGTAGCGTAGAGTATTGATCCTTTCCTTACAAACCGGATGTCTGAAGATCCGAATGGCTTGCCCTTGCCTTCATTAAAGCCCTGCGCACTTAGCGGAGCAGCTGATTCCATGGCCGGCCCTTCACCAAATACTTTCCATGGGCGTGTCCCGTAAATGCTTTCACTGTTGAGCTGCATCCAGTCCCCGATTTCTTCCACAACAAAGCGTTCTTTTTCGTCTATTGACCCGTCTCCGCGGAGCGGCACATTGAGCATCAGGTTCCCGTTTTTGCTGACCACATCTATGAGTGTATGAATGACAGTCTTCGAGGATTTGTAGTGGTTGTTGTCGTACACCCTGCGGTCATAATGCCAGGAGCCAATGCAGGTATCGGTTTGCCAGGGAAGCGGTTCAATCGCATTGCTTTGACCGCGCTCAATGTCCCAGACCATGCACTTACGCTGCTGCTCATTTAATATTTTACCATTGATTACCGCTTTGAGCTTTCCGTGCTTTTTGATGCTCTTGTTGTACAAATGCGCTGCGATTCGCAGGCCGGCATCACTCACCGGCCACAGGGGAAGCACGGTATCATCAAAATAAACCAGTTCGGGTTCATATTTATCGATCAGGTCTATCGTACGGTCGTAAAAGTTTTCGCAGTATTCCTTGCTTGGCGGATGTACGCCATTGCCCCAGTTCCATTGCCCATGTATAGCGCCATCGTCTTCACTGTTTTTGCTTAGTGGATGATTTTGTGCATACAGTTGTTGAGGATCATAGCCCTGCCACCACTTGCCGGTTCCTTCGGCCGCGGTGAATTTACCGTCGTACGGCACTCCTGCTAAAGGGCCTTTTTTATCAGATCGCTGCGCGGTTTCATACCAGCGCCAGGCATGGGCGGCATGCACACTAACGCCCAGCGGTAATCCCTGCTTTTTAGCCGCCCTGGCCCAACCTGCCATCAGATCCTTCTTAGGACCGACTTTGGTGGAGTTCCATTTGTGATGCTTGCTGTCATACAAATCAAGGTTGTCGTGATGGTTGGCCAAAGCCATGAAATACTTTGCTCCGGCTTTTTTATATAGTGCCAGCAGCGCATCGGGATCCCACTTTTCAGCTTTCCATTCATTGATGACGTCTTTGAAACCGAAATTCGATGGATGCCCATATTTCTCACAATGGTATTTATATTGGTCGCTGCCTTCCTGGTACATTCCGCGGGCATACCAGTCTCCGCGTTCGGGCTGGCATTGTGGCCCCCAATGTGCCCATATCCCAAATTTCGCATCCCTGTACCATTCAGGCACCTGGTATTGTGCCAGTGAATCCCAGCTCGGCTGAAAGGGACCAATGTTTCCCTTTGATGTCGCATCCTTTAAAAAAGTATTGCTATATAAGCGGGAAGCATACAAGCTTGCCAATCCCGCAATCCCGCCTTTAATCAGTGTTCTACGTTTCATACTGTTTGATTATCCGGTTAGTTGTTTTCGTCTATGCGCGGAATGAATCAGCACAAACTCAAAAATACAAGGGTTGATGTTGATAATAGTAGACAAAATCAGACTAATTTTTTCCTAAAACAGATTTGTAGAAATTTATTACATTAGCTTGTGATCAAGCGCATCCTTACCCATAATTTTTTCCTGCTCAATGTAGACTCTGTGAAACTGGATTCACGCTGGAACTATAAGAATATAGTCAGTCCATATCACCGTATCTACTATATTTCGGGCGGGGAAGGAGAGATCTCTCATTTCGAAAAAAAACTCAAACTTGAAGGTGGTTGCCTGTATATTATTCCAAGTTTCACCTTATGTAACCTGGTTTGTGATGACTTCCTGGATCAGTATTTCGTCCAGTTCTTCGAGGAATCTTCAGACGGGATGTCGCTGTTTGCCGATAACAGGTCTATATTTAAGGTGCAGGCCCGGGAAATTGATGTACTCAACTTTCAGCGGCTCGTCCACATCAATCCCGGACGCGGTATCAACCGTTCCGATGATCCAAAGATCTATGAAAAAGATGTTTACTATAAGGAATATCAGGAGCTCAACCATCAGCAGAGCAATGCCCAGTTTCTCGAAACCCAGGGTATATTACTCCAGCTGATTGCAAGATTCGCTCAGCCTGAAATCCTCGCCCGGAAAGAAAGGCAGCATATTCCTGTAAAAATCCTGGATACCATCAGCCATATTGTGGTCAGTTTGCACTTGCCGCTTTCGGTGAAATCATTAGCCAGTCGCGTACATCAGAATTCTGAGTATTTCTCCCGGCTTTTTCAGCAATATACCGGTTCCCGTCCATTGGCGTATATTACCGAAAAGCGCATCGAGCGGGCTCAATATTTGATCATGACCAGCAGATCCAAATATACTGATATTGCTCAGCAGACTGGCTTTGAAAGTCTTTCTCATTTTTCCAGGACATTTAAAAAAATCACCGGCATGAATCCCGGTGAATACAAGAAGAGATATACCAGTTAATGCGCAGCAAGTTTGAGACGACTATGCCACAGGTAATAGGACACAAACAGAAATACCATCGGCAGTATCATGAATAACAGGGAAGGTGATACACCGGCTGTTTGGATGATGGAATAAGTGGCGGCAAAAAGATCAAAGAACAATCCTGCATAGGCCCATTCTTTGATGCTTTTAAAGCCAGGGATGAGGATCGCAATGGAGCCCAGCACTTTTGCAACGCCAATGAAGGGGATGAAGTAATTCGGGTACCCCAATCCGGAGATCATTTTTACCGCATCGGGCGACATCATGATATCCGGGATTGCAGTGAACAGCATAAAGGCGGCGAATATGCCGGTAATGATCCAATAAAAAATGTTTGTCTTTTTCATGATTTTAGTTTTATTTGATGATCTAAAGATAATTGTGTTCCGCGACAATAGTTATGTGCTGATGCGACATATTGAGGGGGGGTATGCGACAGTTACCTGTTTAACAAGGCAGTCAGGTTTTCCTTTACAACCGGCCATTCCTCAATTAATATGGAATACCTTGCAGAATTCCTCGGCATGAAGTCAGCGCTCATTTTATGTGCCCTGAGTATCCCTTCCAGTTTTCCGCCAATGCGTTCAATTGCGGCGCGGGAGCGTTCATTGCGTACATCTGTATGCAGGCATACACGGAGTACTTTCCATGTTTCAAAGGCGTGGGTAAGCAGCAATAGTTTGACTTCTGTGTTGATGCCCGTCCTTGTTGCCGATTGCGCGAGCCAGGTATGGCCGATCTCGCAGGCGTCCGCGACCTTATTTGCGGACCTCGGATGGCCCTCGGGCCATGGCCAGTATTCCATGTTCCAGAAGCGGGTCGATCCTTTAAAAAGCCCGTCTTCCTGACCGATAATTGCGAAGGGTACCGCGGTGCCCGTATCTCTCATGGCAATGGCCGTTTGAATGTAATTGATAGCGGCGGCTTTACCCTGGGGTACCGGGGTCCACTTATATAAAGCTTCATTGCCAGCCGACGCTTCTGCCAGGCTATCGGCATGATCAAGGCCAAGCGGTTCGAGTTTTATAAATTTTCCTTGCAAAACAGGCATGTTCATGCGAGTAAATTTAGTGAATAGATATCTGCCTGAAAAACATTAATTTTCAGGAGTTAAAAAATCATCCGGTAAAATTGAGCACTCAGAAGACACTTTTTTTCATTTTATGCTTGTTGCTTTGCGGTACTTTATTGCAGGCTCAGACAGCCCGTTCCGGAAAAGCGGCGTCGGTTAAAATACCGCTTAGACAGGCTTTTGGTGTCAATGCCTTTGAATGGGATTTTGAAAACGAGAAGAATCCTGCTAAGATTGATCCGCAGCGGCTGGGGGGCATGAAATCTTTTACAGGCATAAGACATTATATGGACTGGGAAAAGCTGGAACATGAAGAGGGCAGGTACTCTTTTAATCCAACCCTGAGCGGCGGCTGGAATTATGACGCCTTATATGAAGCCTGCAAGGCCAACGGCATTGATGTACTGGCCTGTCTCAAGACCATCCCTAAATGGATGGTGGCTACCTATCCCCCAAAAGAGAAGGCTGACCAGGACAATGTACCGGTGCGGCATGGAAGGGACTTTGCAGATCCCAGGTCTTATATTGAGCAGGCCAAAGTAGCTTTTCAGTACACGGCAAGATACGGGAGCAATTCCCGTGTTGACGTTTCGCTGCTGACTGTCGACAATAAGCCCAGGTGGGCTGGTGACCAGGTCAATGTAGTCAAAAAAGGTCTTGGACTGATCCGCTATATTGAGTGCGACAATGAGCGTGACAAGTGGTGGAAAGGGTCGAAAGCCTATCAGAACGGGCGAAATTATGCAGCCAATCTTTCTGCATTTTACGACGGGCATAAAAACACCATGGGCGTCGGTGTAGGCGTAAAGAATGCTGATCCTTCTATGACGGTAGTGATGGGCGGACTGGCGAGGCCTGATACCGCATATGTAATTGAAATGGTCAAATGGTGCAGGGAAAACCGGGGATATCATGCTGACGGATCGGTAAACCTGTGCTGGGATGTGATCAACTACCATCTTTACTCAGACGATGATGAATCTACACAGGGCGTGAAAGCCACCCGGGGGATGGCTCCGGAAAGATCTGCGGCAGATTCCATTGCAAACAACTTTATGAAGATGGCCAGGGAACATGCCGGCGGTATGCCGGTATGGATGACAGAAACCGGTTATGATGTAGACCAGAGGAGCCCGCTGCGGGCCATTCCCATTGGCCATAAAACCGCTCTTGAAACTCAGGCAGACTGGATCCTAAGGTCCGCTTTATTGTATATGCGGCATGGTGTAGCAAGGGTGTTTCTCTATCAGACCTATGATGAAAATATAGAAAGCGGCGGTAGGTTCTCTTCTTCCGGTTTACTCAACAAGGACCGTTCGCGCAAACCTGCTGCTGATTACATCTATCAGGCCAATAAACTGATGGGCAGCTACTCCTATAAAGCAGCAGTTTCGAAAAGCCCGCTGGTTGACCAATATGAGTTAAACGGCAAATATGCCTATGTGCTGGTTAAGCCATCGGAGAATGGAAGCACTGTGCCGTATACGCTCGGCCTTAAAGGTAAAAAGCAGGTATACATTTATCGCCCTGCAGCCGGGAAAGACGAAATGAGTGGAACGAAGGTTGAGGTAATCAATGGGAAATTGCAGCTTCTGGTATCAGAAACACCAATGTTCGTTCTGCCGGTAAACTAAGGAAACAAAATTAAATATAGATGAAAGAAATAACTTTAGCCATTTGCCTGCTGTTTTGCCAGCTGGCCTATGCTCAGCAGAAGCCTAATATTGTGATCATTGTTTCCGATGACCACGCCTATCAGGCAATCAGCGCCTATGGCAGTAAATTGGTTAAAACCCCCAATATAGACCGCATTGCCAAAGCGGGAGTAACTTTTAAAAGAGCTTATGTGACGAATTCCATTTGCGGGCCGAGCAGAGCGGTGATCCTGACCGGAAAATACAGTCACAAAAATGGTTTTAAAGACAATGTATCTGCTGATTTTGACCACAGTCAGGACAATTTTGCAAAGCATTTGCAGGGAGGTGGCTATCAAACCGCATGGATCGGAAAATTACATCTTGGCAGCAAGCCCCAAGGCTTTGACAGGATGAACCCGGCTCAGCGTGCTAAATTTGATGCTTACTATAACCCGATCGAAGCTGACCTGAAAACAAGAAACTTATCCGGGAAGGCCCTTATAGAATGGAAGTATCAGCGCTATATGAAAGACTATTTGAGTACAGCGGCATCATTGGACAGAAATATCGGTCGCACGCTGGATTATTTGGAAAAGAATCATTTAACTGAAAATACCATAGTGATCTATATGTCTGATCAGGGATTCTATATGGGGGAGCATGGCTGGTTCGATAAGCGTTTTATGTACGAGGAATCGTTCAGGACCCCCATGGTAATGAGCTATCCGGGAGTGATAAAACCAGGCAGCCAGTCCGAAGCATTTGTGATGAACCTGGATATTGCCCCAACTTTGCTTGATGCTGCAAAGCTTAAAATACCGGAAGGTATGCAGGGGAAATCAATGTTACCTTTGTTTCAATCTGGTATTGAGGTGTTCAGGGACGCCATGTTTTATCATTATTACGAAAATGGGGAGCACTCGGTATCCCCTCACTTTGGGATCAGGACCGAAAGATATAAGTTGATCCGTTTTTATAAGCGGGTGGATGCATGGGAATTGTATGATTTAAAGAAAGACGGTTCAGAGGAACACAATCTGTATGGGGAAAAAGGGTATCAGCCTATCGTTACCGAATTAAAATCCAGGCTTAAAGCGTTGATTGACAAATATGAAGATCAGGAAGCAAAGGACATCATGGCAACAGGGGCCGGATGATGTTGTTCATAAGATGTGGAATTGTTTAAAAGTTTATTGCGTTTAAAACTTTCAGAATGGCTAAATTGTTGCTAGTAAAAAGGACTACTCAATTCTGAAAAAAAGTCCTGTGAGCGGGTGATCCGCGTAGGGCAGGCACACCATAAGTGAGGGACAACAGGGGTTTCACAGCTTCTGTTTGTCCCTCAGTCTTTTACACGCTTTAATGCCGTATATTATGGATTGATTTTTGTTGAATATTTGTAGTTTTTACTTAAATAAAACAAGGTCATGATCAAAATATTAAAACTTCAAAAAGCTGTAATAGCCTTTATACTGGGAGTAGGGGCCTTGATTGCTTATAGGATAATGAGTGAAAACAGGGCGACGTCTGCTAATTTGATGCTTACGCTCGCCGGTATTCTTTTCGTAGCCGGGGCATTAATGTTCCTGTACCCTATTCTTTTTGCGAAAAAAGATAAGGAAGGCTGCGTCGAACTCGATCCTGAAAAGCAGGAAGAGGTGATGGCCGGAAATGAAAACGCAATCGCCTCGGAAGTCCTCGACGACAAAGAAAACTAGATCAGACCACCCATATATGGATCGGTAACGGAATCTTTTCCATCCTTTTCTGCATGCCCGGCATATTGCCTCAGATAGTCATCATTCCCTTTCACAGAGATCTTCAAATTGTACCATCCGTGGCTTTTCTTCAGGTCAGCAACAAGGCTTTTTTTGCTTTTGGCTGGTATCTTAACAGACAGCGGACTGATATTTTGATACACCTCATCAGCGATCATTATTTCCAGACGGGTATCTCCTGTGTTTTCAAAGTGCAGTTTCAGGTTGCCCATAGCCCCGACGCGCAGGAGCGCCGGCTGATCAGCACAGATAATCCTCAGAGCGGGATCATCCGCTGAACCCTTAAAGCTGCGGAAAAAGCCATTTGGCCCGTTTACGTTGAGGTGATACCGGCTTCCTTCAAAGTCATGAAGACTGAACTGGTCGGTAAGCCTGTCACCTGCTGATACGGCATAAGACCAGGTTTTTCCCATGGCCTTCCCGAAGAGCCCCGGCGCATAAACACTAAAGGGCGCGCCTATCGGGAACGGCCGCAAATGTCCGAAAGTTCCTGTTGAGAAATGAATGACCACGTCTTTGCCTGCCGGATCAAGCCAGCAATCTGCATGAAGGCGATAACGTAGTGCACAAGCTTTCCTGGTGCCGCTTTCCTGTTGCGGCATAAAGGCCGATGCACCTTTCTGAAAGGGATGAAGGCTGTTGATCTTTTCAATTTCAACGACTGAAAGCGGATCGGGTTTTAATTGTGCAGGTTTGTTTTTCGCATTTTGGATGCCGGTGATGACTTCTTCCTTTTTAAGCCGGTCCGGCATACCTGATGGTTCGGCTTTTGCGGGCCGGAACGCCGAGGTCAGGTCACCGCAGATGGCACGCCGCCAGCTGCTGATCATCTTGCTCCTGATCTTTTTCCCGGTTTTTTCAGTCAGAAAGTTTTCCAGGAACATGATGGTAGAGGTATGGTCGCAGACTTGTGAGTTCACGTATCCGCCTTTGCTCCAGGGCGAGGCGATGAGCATGGGTACACGGTAGCCAAGACCGATAGGGCTATCTTTCTCCGTCTCGTAGTCTGCTGCTACGTCTATATTGGCAGATACTTTACCACTGCCGGGGTCTCCGGGTTTGGGCACCACGTAAGGTGGGATGTGGTCAAAGTACCCGTCATTTTCATCGTAAGTAAGGATAAAGATCGTCTTTTTCCATACTTCAGGGTTTTTTGTAAGGATGTCTATCGTTTCTGAAACATACCAGGTACCATAGAGCGGTGAGCTGGTGTGGTCGGAAAAGCGTTGCGGCGCGACCAGCCAGGATACTGCGGGCAGTTTGCCCTTATCCACATCTGACCTGAACTGATAAAAGATGTCGTTCTTTGGGATATTCAGGCTTTGCTTCTGTTCCTGATCGTCGGTATAGTCAAATGCCGCCAGCTCCAGGTAATCGAAGGGCGCGTTGATATTGGTGGCGAAGGCTTTGTCTATCAGGTTTCTTTCCCTTGAGGTTAAGGCATCGTATTTTTCCCGTACCTCCTGCGCAGTTAGTTTTTTCTTTGGATCGCCGTGTTTTCTAAACCAGGCTGAAAGCCTGACGTTGTAACGTTTTACATATTCTATGGCATTGTCGCCATAGTTGCCCAGCCAGTCGTCTACGGTATCACTCTGCAGGTCACTGGTCCAGATCTCATTCTGGTAGATCTTCCAGCTAACACCATTGTCTTCCAGTACTTCTGGGAAAGTTTCCCAGTCTATATAAACATCATCGCGTGATTCAGCTTGTGAATTGTTGACAGCAGCCACGGAGGTGCTGTTCAGTTCAGGTCTGATATTGCCGGTCCACATGAACAGACGGTTGGGTGTCGTGCCGGTCAGTGAAGAACAGAAGTTATGGTCGCAAATGGTAAAGGCATCAGCCATGGCATAATAAAACGGCACATCTTTGCGGTCATAATAACCCATGCACATCAGGGAT
>NZ_DATHGC010000044.1:0-27145 GCF_035317785.1 Pedobacter sp.
GATTTGATACATGGCGAGCAGTTGGAGGCCCAGAAGTCGATGATGATAAGCTCCTTGCTCTTGTAGTCACCTAGTGTGATGACTTGTTTGCCTGTTGGGTGGTTGATGACCTGTATTGGTCTGTTCCAAATGGCTTCGGGGATTTTATCGCCAAGTTTTAAGGGCGCATAGTTTGTTTTATTTTCCTGCGCCTGGAGCATCTGGAAAAGGCAAAGCACAGCCAGGACTACGGTTAGTAGAGTTTTTTTCATATTCGTTTTTTTATGTTTTGTTAGTTGATTGGTATAATTAGCTTGTTGGTTTTTGTTTAATTTGGGTTTAGAATTTGATTGATCTGCGCCATATAGGTCGTCATGGCCATTTCATTTGTCCTTTCATAAAGAGCAAGCAGCTTAAAACGGGCATTTGCACTGTAAAAACGGTCAAAGTTTCCACAATACAACTTCGTTAAAAAGTCTATCAGGATTTTTTGACATTCCTGGATTGGATATTTGGCAAGAAAGTCATCCACCGCTTTCTGATAACTGGTATCGGAATGTGCAGTGTCAATCTTTTTTACGGCTTTGATAAAATCGTAAAGTATTGTTTTTGAAGATTGCATAATGTTGAAATGGGGTTGAACCAGAACAATTGTGCAGGGATGATTTGGAAGGCTTTGGATTGAGCCTGGTGGCGGGCTGCCTAATGTGGTGGGCAGATGATGAGAGTGAAATTGTGTTTGTGGTGGGTTTGTTTGGCAGTTTTCATATTTGTAATTGTTAGTTGCAATTTTTAAATATGAGTCTGTGGTTGGGATAATAAATTTGGGATCTGCCAACCATGGTTACTGTAAAGTTTCTGAGGCCTTAGGTCAACATGGCATTACAGCAGACCCCAAATCTATCTCAATATGCAAATATAGCATATCTACACATAGATTATGGGATTTTCTGCTGTCCTGCGTTGACGGCCTCAGAGTTGTAACCGCAAGACTCATGAATTTTTTAAATGTTTTCTATATCATTGTTTAGCTTTCTTTTTCTTAGCTAAGATACTAACAATCTTCCGTATACTCCAAATAATAATACTCTTTTTATGGAGTGTAACTAAGTTTAGCTTTTCTTTTTCTTTAATTCATGGTAAGCAGAAATGAAAAAGAACTTTTAAATTCAGAAAAGGAGCTTAGAAAAATAGGCGGTAGACTGAAAGAGCTTAGAAAAGCAAAAGGATATACTAATCCTGATAAGTTTGCTTATGACCATGATCTCAATCGTTCTCAATATGGAAAATATGAAGCTGGAAGGACTAATATTACTATTGGGACATTGATCACATTGTTAAATTGTCATAATATAACCTTGGAGCAGTTTTTTGATGAAGAATATGGTAAATTATAATTAGTCTTCCATTCAGTAAATGGCGATCGTGGATAATATTTGTCATGAGCGCAATAAGAGAAATGTGACTCAGCCATACTTGGACTTTTATTAGATCTGACTGATAAATACATTGTGCAGATTGAGAGCCCAAAAATACCTAGTAAATACGCCCTTGATCAACTAAATAAGATTGCATTGGATTTTGGATGTTCTCCAAAGGATTTTATGCCTGACAAAGGAATCGTAGAAAATTGATAAATGTCTAGCGCGGAAGAATTCACAAGCATTTGAAGATTTGAAAAATAAATTTGTGCTTAATTTTTCTACTCATAAAAATGCCCCCATAAAGTGTCTAACTTTTTGGGGGCACTGTATTCCCTCATACCTGTCTTTTCTTATTTACATGGATATTAAATCCTCACTCCGCTGAGGCAAACTATACAACCCCACCCTAATAAAAAAGGAACGAGTGTTTATTCCAGGAAATGATCAGCTGACTTGATGGTGTGGTTATTGTTGAGTATTCTTAATATTCAAAAATGAATATTGCGAAGAATTTAAGTAAATTTGTAGTATGACAACACTAACTATAGATGTCCTAAACGACAAAGCACTAAATCTATTAAAAGATTTAGAACTGCTTAAAATTATACGTGTTCGAAAAGATAAGAAAGTAGTCAATTCAAGTTCTGAAAATTTGATCACAAAATACAAAGGGGCAATGACTACTCAACCATTAAGAGAAATCGACAAGCAATTAGACGACTTACGCAAGGAATGGGAATAAATTATCTTTGGGATACTAATACAGCTATCTACTATCTTCAACAGCTGTTTTCTAAAGAAGCTGGAGGATTTTATAGATGGCGTTTTAAAAGAATCTATACCCGCTATTTCTGCAATTACAGAAATAGAGCTTTTATGCTGGAAAACAGCTTTTAACAAAGATATTGCCGTTTTAAAGAATTTTATTGCAGATTCTTTTGTCTTCGAACTCGAACAGGATATTAAGAATAAGACAGTAGAACTTCGGAAAGCATATGCATTAAATTACCAGATGCAATTATTGCTACTACAGCGCTGACGAATGACCTTACCTTAATTAGCCGCAATACAAAAGACTTCGATAAGATAGAAGAATTAAAGTTAATTAATCCTTTTGAGCTTTATAATGGGTCGCCAAAAAGCGATTGAAAAAAGTGAAAATCGATCAATTAAATTAAAGGCTGAGGATTTGGAGCCAGAATTGTTGATGTGTTTTGGAGGTGAATATCCAGAGCATAAAAATGCCCAGCATTATGGTGCCAGGCAAATTATAATATTTTAATCGGCTAAAGCGCCTGGATAGTCACCAAATATATACAGCCTATTCTAGTTTACAAAGCATTTTGTTAATCATTGTGATTTTATGTTAATCAAATAATTATGCTGTAATTCATTTTAATTAATATATTCAATAATTTGTAATTTCAGCCAACAAATTGAAATAACTCTGGTTGATTACCAAGCGATAAATTGGATTATTCAAAAGGAATCAGAAGAGGTGACAGATTCGTTTTCAGATTATTATATTCTTTACCAGAATACTTTTATTTTAGCCTAAATTTTAAAACCAAAATAAAGCTAATCCCTGACCCATGAAGAAAGGACTTTTATTACTGCTAGCCATCGCCACAATGGCCTGCATAAAAGATAAAAATACGGACACATCTTTTCCAATAGCAGTACAGCGCATCGGTAACATAAAAGCTTATTAAAATAAATATCTAACTTGATGGTGTGGGTAATTATTGTTCCTCTGAGATCCACCTGTAAAGGAGAAAACCACATCCGACTAAAAAAGGAACAAGTGTTGATGCTGGCATATCAGCAAGATAGCCAGGTTAATGTTGTACAGCTTGGTGCAAATCTTGACATTACTTCTCCAACTTCAAAAAGATACCTGAACCTGTTAGAAGATCTGCTGCTGATCAGGACACTCAGACCCTGGTCTGGCAACCTTGGGAAAAGATTGGTCAAATCTCCAAAAATCTATATCCGGGACAGCGGAACTCCCTGGTTTTATCGTACTTCTGCTGAAGCAGAGATTGACCTTGTTATAGAACAATCACTAAGAAAGAAATCCTGTTTTTACCCTGCAAAGGTGATGCATTCTCAGGATTCCTACATAGCCAAAATGAGGAATATTGGCGCCAAATCGGGACTAATCAAGGCAGTTCAACCCTTTTCAGGGCTACGCTTTATCTGGGAAGGGTTATAACCAAAATAGGTCTTGAAAGATCTGGAAAAATGGGCAAAGTCCTCAAAACCGATTTCCAGATACACGTCAGATGGTTTTCGGCCTGTATTTAATAAAGTATCGTGAGCCGCCTGCAATCTTCGTTTTAAGAGCCAGGCACCCGCCTGTATGCCAAATATTTTCATAAAGTCCCGCTGAAAAGTGGAAAGGCTTCTCCCGCTCAGCTCAGCAAACTTGTTCATCGGCACGTTGAACATAAAATTACGTTCC
Source organism: Pedobacter sp. (assembly GCF_035317785.1). Taxonomy (GTDB): domain Bacteria; phylum Bacteroidota; class Bacteroidia; order Sphingobacteriales; family Sphingobacteriaceae; genus Pedobacter. The sequence continues at coordinate 3,868 of NZ_DATHGC010000044.1, forward strand.
ATAAATTCTGCAAGGTCAACCTTGCCGGTTTCTGCGGTAGTAAATAACCAGCCGGCCAAATCCTTATTTTGCTCCAGCAGACAGATCAGCGCTTCGGCCAGTTTGTGCGCTGTGATCGCCGCACCGGGAACTGCATGGGCATCCATATACGGCAGGAGTGACTGGAATAAGCCTGTTAAAGACGGGGTATGTTCCAGCAACAGCACCTGCTGGTACAAACCGGTTTGCTGGGTTTCCTTTGACAGCCCGTGCTGCAGGGCATAGTTATGCAAAAAATCTTTTTTCAGCACTAAGAAGACCACTTTAAACTCAATTCCTGATCCGATGGGCCGGTGTTCACATTTGATCAGTCCGTTGCGGCGAAGTAAAAAGGAATCCCCAGCCCTGTAGATACTTTGACGGTTACTTTCTATAACCCTCATCTCGCCGCTGATGATATGGCAAACTACATGCTCCGGCATATAATCGAGCCTTGCATGTTCACATGTTGTACCAATAGCAAACTGTATATCAGGCTGTTTTGTATGTAGGCCGTTCAAATCCATCCGTATAAATAAACTAAGCTAATTTAGTGGTATAAATGATATAATATTTAATCATTTGGTTTTAGCACTTAAAAGCAGGATGTGGGTTACATTCATGATAACCGGAATGCCCCATTAAATAAATGACCCAAGCGGCCGTATCGTGATGTCATTGACGGCTACGTTGCCAGGCTGGCTGATGGCATAGATGACCGCGTCTGCGATTGCAGCGGCATCAAGTCTGTCATAAGTCCCCATAGCTTCGGCCATTTGAGCTACTTTCGGACTCGTGATGTCATGCCCAAGTTCTGTAGTAACAGCGCCGGGATAGATGGTGGTCGTTTTAATCTTACCGGCCGTTTCATCACGCAAAGTCTCCATAATTGCACGAACCGCGAACTTGGTGCCGCTGTACACGCCGCTGCTTTGGAAAATCCTTTTACCCGCTATAGATGAGGTCGCCAGGATATGGCCTGTTCCTCTTTCGAGCATATGTGGCAGTACCGCATTGATGCCGTAAAGCACGCCTTTAATGTTCACGTCAATCATTTTGTCCCACTCTTCCACTTTGCCTTCTTCAAAAAAAGAAACCGGCATAATGCCGGCATTGTTCCATAGAACATCCACCTTGCCAAACTTTTTAATGGCCTCAGCGATCAAATGGTCAACTTCGCTGCGAACGGTGACATCTGTTTTGACAAACATCACGCTCTCACCTAATTCATTGACTAAAGCTTCTAATTTGTCCTGCCTGCGGGCAGCAAGCACAATTTTTGCACCAAATGTGGCCAGTTTATGAGCAGTAATGGCACCCATGCCGCTGCTCGCACCGGTAATCACAATAACTTTATCCTTTATATTTTCCATTGTTTGAATATTTTAGACAAAATTACCGCTGTTATCTCTCCAAAATTTGTCTGAAACAGTCAAAATATTTGACCTGAACGGTCATGCTGAAGGACGAACTTATCAATCATTTATGATTTAGGACATTTAATGACCTATACTGAAAATTGGTCGAAGTTTAGCATAGCGTAATTTTCGATCCTCAAATGTAACGCCGTCGGAGCGCAGAATAACATCAGCCCATATAATGTTGCACAGATCACTTCCTCAGAGCCAGTTAATCTGATAAAGTTATTTAACAATTTCACCCAATTAATACAACATCTCTTAATTTCTGGTCAATTGTTTAGGGTAAAAAATTCAAATAGATGTCATTATTAATTATTTGACCTACAAATTTAAACTACCGATCAAAAAAACGGATAGTAAGCAGAATTGGCTGAAACTATATATTTCAGTGAAAGGAAGTTTTTCGTCACTTTTGATCTGTGATCTGTTTATACTGGAATTGCTGAGAAAGCAGGAAAGTGTAGAACGCATTGATGCGTAGGTTAAAGCAAAATCTAGTATTTTATTATTATATGGAGATAAAATCCTTCTTATTAGGAGGACTGGCTTTTAAAATATTTGACAAGGCTAAAGAGGTTCTACTTTTTCAAATGATCAGGCGATTTAACTTAATGAAAGCTAATCGATAACTCGTTCTACACTTTTGTACAAGAATTTAGGAGCCTGTGAAGAATTTTGTGTAAGTGGTCAACGGTATTGAATTTAAAGGAGACGTCTATTTTCAAATATAATACTAAACTGATTAATAATTTTACCCCAATCTCTGACTGGTATTGTCCATTTTTTCTGGATATTCATAACTGAACACGGGAAATACCTAAATGGCTCAGGTTACCGGTGGTACTGCTTAATCCATTGCTGATGTCCCGAACTGAGCCAGTTCCTCCAATATGACAGAACAGCATGCATACCAAATGCGTCCAGCTTTTCAGCCCTTTAACGTGTTTATCACTTTGGTGCTTTGCTACCAGTCTGTCGAATTCTTCTCCGCTAATGTGGCCCAATATCTGGCTGAATAAATTTACTTTTACCATCGGAGGCTGGGTAGTAGTTCTCTTTTGAAGCACTCCTTAATTGATAAATACCTTACCTTCTGCTTAATAGTGCGTAGCCTGATGCACAGAATAAATGCCTGTTGATCTATCCTAAAGAAAGCAGAACTTTTCCATCGTCTACAACAATATAATTCTCAAGTCCCTTTATCACAGCTACTTTTTCCTTAGGCAATTGGATCATGCAGTTACTGGTATCTCCCAGGTGCATATTGTGCCCATGAAAAACATTGTTGTTCTCATCCTTGTCCAGCACCTCATATAACGAGGGCCAGGTCCCAAGATCTGACCAACCAAATTCACAAGGTATGGTATAGACATTTTCAGCCTTTTCCATGATGGCATAATCAATGGAGATATTTGGAGACAATGGATAGGTTTCGGATATGAAACTTGATTCCATTATGGTATTGTAAAAGGATTTACCAGCTTCAAATAAACCGCAAACCTCAGGTGCGTGCAGCTTCAATGATGCAAGAATTGACGATGCACTCCAAATGAAAATACCAGCGTTCCAAAGGTGATTTCCATCTGACAGGAACTTTTTTGCCTTTTCCAGATCCGACTTTTCCAAAAATGCCTCTACCTGATGGATCCCATTATCTGACAACTGTCTGAAATTAATATAGCCATAACCTGTATCCGGCCGGCTTGGACTTATTCCTAATGTAAGTAAGGCATCGTGTGTGGCTGTATACTCCAGGGCATCTTTTATCTTACTTAAGAATACATCTTCCTTAAGGATCAGGTGATCTGAAGGGGCCACAACATATTAGCGTTTGGATTTAAGTCAAATATCTTGAAGGACGCAAAAGCGATACATGGAGCAGTATCGTTTCTGCTTGGTTCAGAAATGATATTATCTTTAGAAATACGGGGAAGTTGTTCGGCTATCAGACCAGCATACTGCTCATTGCTCAGGATATAAATATTTTCCGGTGGGCAGATATTTATAAACCTGTTGTAAGTCAGTTGCAACAGCGATTTCCCTATCCCAAGGATATCAATAAACTGCTTTGGAAAATGATCGCGGCTCTTTGGCCAGAAACGGCTGCCAGCACCACCAGCCATAATTAAAACGTAAGTATCTTTCATATATTGATTAATATGCATTTTCTTCACCCCTTATGGCATTGATGATGGTCATAAACGTAATCTTCACGTCAAGCATTGCGCTCCAGTTCTCCAGGTAATAGAGATCATATTTCACTCTGTTTTCCATGTCTCTTTTTTTCCTGGTTTCGCCTCTGCATCCATTCACCTGGGCCCAACCGGTAATGCCGGGCTTTAAAAAATGCCGGACCATAAATTGATTGATGATCGTTTTATACTGTTCCGTGTGCTTCAGCATATGCGGTCTTGGGCCTACTACACTCATGTGCCCCGCAAATACGTTAAAGAACTGCGGCATCTCATCCAAACTGGTTCTGCGCAGGAACCTTCCGATTGCCGTGATGCGGTCATCATCCCTTGTGGCTTGCCTGGTATTGCAATCGCAATTTACCCTCATACTCCTGAACTTGTAGCATAAAAATGGCTTGTCATCGCGGCCGCTGCGCTCCTGTGTAAACAGTGCAGGCCCACCGCTTTGCATTTTGATCAGGATCGCAATAATAGGATACAGCCAGCTTAATATAAACACGATCACCATGCCACTGAACAGTACATCAAACACCCGCTTCTTAAAGCGTGCGCTCATTTCTTCCAGGGGCTCGTTTCTTAAAGTAATGATAGGAAACTCATCACCAAGATAACTTATCGTATAGGGTAAAGACAGTGAACCCGCCAGGTCCGGAATAAATTTCAACCGCATACATTGCCTGTCGGCTTCCTCTATCAAAGCCCTTACCTCTGCCATGCGTTGCGGTGCAACGGTTACATATACTTCTTTGACCCCGCTCTCTGCTGCCTTAGTAAGCCTTTTGCTTACAATATCAGATACAAAACCATCCTCATCACAATAGACATTATCGTCTTCTCCAACGAAACCATAAAATTCAAGGCTTGTTTCTTTCTTTAAATAGGCAGATATTCTTAGCGCAGTATAATTTGAACCCATAACAGCTACTTTTTTTGCAACGTTAAATCTGCTGATCAGCATATATTGTAATGATGTTCCTAAAAACCGGTTCAAGATAAACGCAGCAATAAGCAACAGATAAAACACCACTAAAAAAGTTCGGGAAAAGTGCAAATCCCTGGAGAACATCAGGTATATCGAGAAAAGCACAAAATGAAAAACTACACTCCTCCAGGTACCCCGATAGATCCGCTCCATTTTTCTGGCACCATAAGCTGTATACAAACTAAATAATGCCGTACTCAGCAACCAGATCAGGTTACAAACAATGATGTAATTTTTATTGATCTCATTGGAAACAACATTGGCAAAATCATCTGTCAGGTAATAAGCCATAAAATATATCAGGTTCAGCATGATTACATCAGTAACCGGCAGAATGTACCGAAGCAGGTAAATGTATCTGGTTTGAATGGTCATGGTCATTTTTTTATAAAATCATGATTGTCAATAGGTTATTTATTATCGGTTCGGGGTACAGGCTCTTGAAAAGTACCTTTGATTGCCCTCAGCAACCTGCTCGTCGCATACTCCGGTGTAAATGACTTTTTATAAGCAAGTAAGGCATAGTCGCTCAGTGCCTGTTTTTGTTTGTATGAGGCTTGCCTCCAAAATTCTAAAAGCTCCGTGATCCCGGCCATATCATCCTGGGCTACATAGCAGGCGCCATTCTCATAGATCTCTCTCCATATCAATACCTTTTCAGAGATCAGTACCGGTTTTCCGCAAGACAATGCTTCTGCTACCTCAATTCCAAAATATTCTTTATGACTAGGCATTATAAAACCTTCACAGCCATAAATTGCCCCCCATTTTGCCTGACCGGAAAGTTGTCCTATGAAGATTATATCCTCGGTTAAAGAATTTTGTACTACCGTTTCCAATAAAAATCTTCCATATGGCGTATCCATTCCTCCACCTGAAATGAGCAGCTTAGGCATTAAACCCATTATACCCGACAATCGCTTTTCAGTCTTCAGTTTTAAAAGGGAATCTATATAGGCTTTAACCAAAAGATCCAGGCCATGTACCTCAGCAATATTCCCTATAAACAAAAGGTAGGAATTGTTGCCCAGGGCAGGGCATTTCAACCTCAGCAGCTCATTCATGTCAGAGGTAAATGCTGGTGGGGGATCCACTCCAAATCCCACCACAAATTCCCTTTTTGGATTGTATCCTTTCAGTGGGAAACTTGCCAGTATTCTTTCTTCTTCAGAAATGAATAAAATCCCATCGGCAATATCAGTCAGTTTTCGCTCTATATACTTCCAGTAAAGATTATTCTTTACAGAATTGATAACATTAACCCATTTATGGGTATATTCTGACCTGAGCATTCCGTGGGGCATCACAAGTAGTTTGGGATATGACCCATTGCTATCTTCCCTTTCCAGCAAGGCCATGGCCCTTCTTACCGCATATCCAAAGTAAGACCATAAGCCGTGAACAATGACCAGGTCAAAATAATTCAGATTGGTGACCAGCCATGGCACCAATCTTTTGTTATATGCCCATGGGTTCTTTCCCTTTCCCAGCGCGTGGATTATGATCTTTGATCCATGAAGGAATTCGGCATCACAATCGTCCAGGCTCACCACTTCATTGTGGATGCCCCTGCCTAAAAGGTTGTGAACTACTGCTGACACTGCATGGCACATTTCTCCCAGTTCAGGATCCATAGCGGCGGCGACATGTAAAACTTTCATAGTTGTCTTTTGTTCATGTTTTTATTGGTGCATTTTTAATTTGACAATACACTATATGAAGGGGAAGTTTAGTGCATTTCATTTTCGATTTTCGATAAAAGTATGTTCATTTTAAATCTAAAAAAAGCAATTGCACACGGATGATGATCAGGTTGTTGAATACTGAGAAAAACTGAGAATAAAGTGCAAGATAATACACGATCAGCATTCTGATGATGAATAAATGAGCAATCATTATTATTTTAGACCTATCAAAAACGTAAAGCTAAAATGATGATTAGAAGCATTATACCAGAATGTCAGGCAACCAGCAGATCTTGGAAAGTTGTATATACAAGATCTATGTGGGAGAGAAAAACCACTCAACTGCTGATCCAAAAAGGCATCCATGCCTACTGCCCTCTTGTGAGGTCAAAGAGGAAATGGGCTGACCGGATGAAAACGGTAGAGATTCCATTGTTCAGTTCTTATATTTTCGTTCATGTTAACCTGAAGGAAGAATTGGAAGTGCTCCAAGCAATGGCAGTATCAATTTCATAAAATATAATGGCAAAGCGGCCGAAATTGGAGAAGAAGAAATTAATATGATTAAAAATCTGGTGAATCAGCCCGAAGAAATTGAGTCATTTTGTGTAACAACTATAAAAGCTGGGGATAAAATGGCATTTAGTAATGGCATTTTTTTTGAGCTAAACACAGAAGTACTAGAGGTGCAGCGAAAATCTGTGCTTATCACCATTAAACAATTAAATTGTACGCTCATCGCCACTCTGAAAGTTGATCTTAATGATGTTTCACCAAGTATAATGAACAAGAATTACGAACTCAAAACCAAACCGTTAGATCGGACTAAAATTAATTATGGAACTTCATCATGGACAGACAGTAGAACGCATAATAAGGCGAAATGGCTTTAACATTACCGAATTGGCCCGCCTTACTAAAGTTAACCGCAGATCAGTGTACAACTGGTTTAATCAGCGCCACTTAAAGCCGCAAATCATTTACCGCATAGGCTCAGTAATTAGCTATGATTTTTCATCCGAGTTTCCAGGTATGTTTTCTAAGGAAGACTTTATAAATAAAGGAACCAGCAACCCATCCTTCCTCTCTTCGGAGGAAACCGTCAATAGTTTCTATTGGAAAGACAAGTATATTGAACTGTTAGAGCGTCACAATGAACTTCTACAGGTCTATATCGAAAAATAAGGCTGGCTAATTGTCTCCCAGGGGAGTAGTCAGCCCGCTCAGCAGAAGCCCTAATTCCTTCAAAAATTTTAGCTGTGGCCTTAATTCTTCAATTGTCGTTTGAGGACTGGCACATTCAACCAACTGATCAGAAATGATCTGGGTCATCACCTCAAACCCATTTCCCTCTACATCCATAAAGACCTGGCATTCCTCTACAAAAGTTTCATACTCCTTAATATTTACCGCATGCAGTACGCCATTTATTTTGATAGTTGGCTGTGCATTATCTAATGATTCGTTCATTATTTTTTAATACTTATAGGTTAAGACATTTGAATATAATTATTTCCGGGAAGTAATTCAAACTGAGTTTCGAACACTGTGTAGCGTTTTGAGTCAACAAGTTCACAATCAGTGTATTTTATACCCTAATGAGTCAAAACATTATCATACCCAAATTTATTAAAATAACTTATTTTTGATGATTTTCATTGATGAATCTAATTATAATTCAAGCATTTACCCTTAAAATCCCATATTTCCCCACTTCCAAAAAATGAAGAATAGGGTCTTTGAATATTCATTTTTTGCCAAATAAACGCCTGCGCTGTTACCATTATAAGCATTGTCATTTTTTATTTTTTATTTTCCAGAACCGCAAAGATATTCATACTCTGTTATTACATAATATGGCTATAGAAATTTTTTTACAACTTGTATATACCAGATAAGTAAAACGCATTTGAAATGCAAAAAATTTAATTTCTCAGATAGAAATTTTTAATTATTAAAAAGCTATTTAAATTCCTCCATGAGTTCAGCCATTTTGCGGATGTGCAGTCTCACGTTAAAGTGTAAATGTATGCAATGGCAGCGCTTTTTTAATTTTGTTAAAGACATTAAAATATATGCTGCGGACAAAAATACTGCTATGTGCATTTACGCATAGATTTTAAGTTCCTGGAATATACCGAAAAGGCGTTCACACTTACCATTTTTGAATTCAGGATAACCAACCACCCTAACCAATTTCCTGTTGCCTTTTCCCGTTACTATTTCTGTCTCGATATCGAATGGCCTGCCCTTTTCTATGGCCTGCCTGGTTGCTTCTTCAATACGTTGCCTGCTTTCTTCGTCCTTATAGTATTCAAGTGCTAACTCAGAGGAGACTTTAGAGTTCTCCGGAACCTCCAGTATGGCCCGGGTGACTTTGCTCCAAAAGCTGTTACCCGTTCTTAAATTTCTTTGCCATATGCCGATCTTGATCACATCGCCTGCTGAATTCAGCACATCCAGGATCTTGGAATTTTCTTCTTCTTTCAGTTTAGCGGCAGTAATGTCTTCAGTGAATATCATAATGCCGCCGACCTTACCATCATGGTTTCGCCATGGCCGGATATCCCATTTTATGCAGATAGTTGATCCGTTTTGGCGTTCAAAAACATAATCTTCGCCGCTTTGCGACTTACCTTTTAAGGCAGCCTTATGTAATTTCTTCCATTGTGGGTCTAATGAAGGGAACAGATCATAAAAGTTTGAGCCAATCAAAGGCAGGTCATTCAGATGATAATCGTCCACATATTTTTGCGACGCCGCTTTGACGTTCATTTTATCATCCAGCATGGCAAGGGCAAAAGGAGATTGAGTAATAAAGGTTTTATACCGGTCATCGTTGGCCTTCGTAAGTTCCCGGATAACTTTTTGGTCGGATCGTTCTTTCAAATGTTTTTGATAACAGATCAGAAAGTTGGTGGAATTGGTAAAATTAAGCAGTGTCGCCAGTTGCTTTTTGCTGGCTTTCTTTTCCTTTAAATAGCTATCCGCCAATTCCATTTGCAGAAAACGATAGTGCGCAAAAATACTTCGGCCGTATCTTAACTTAAAACTCTGTTTGAGTCTGGTTTCTGATATAAAATGTTGTTTTGCCAGTGGAGTAATACCGGGGAAACCAGTGAGCAGGCAGCTATGCAGGGCTTTTTCCACTACGGCTATCGGTTCACTTAATTCAATGAATTTCGAATTTATCCCTGAAACAAGTTGATGTTGCGGGGTATTGTGGAGGGCTGTCTCCTCGACATGAACATAAAAGCCTTTTTTTACTTCACCCTCGATAACCGGCCAATAAGTAGCGATCGATTGGCGTGTTTGGCCAAAAGGAGAAACGATCTCTCGTCTGAATACCTGAACATGACCTGCTAATGCTGCCTGGATGTGAGCCTCATTTTTTTCATATAGCGACCCTAACAATTCCCTTATATTCATCTTATCGATCATATCACCGGGATTTACACCAAACCAATCAAGGTAAGCGGTATTGGCATATCTGCAAATAAGATCCTGGTCCCAATAGGCGATCATGGCAGTAGTATGTTCATCCACATCGATCCCGGCTTGTGTCAGACTTCGCAATATTTTTGCAATCATATCCAAATCAGTTATATTAAGTTCATCTGACTCTAAACTATGATTAAATAATGAGATATTTTTCTAAACCCCGGCACGGTGCTTCTCACTATTATACAAAAAGCTAACCATTCATCCCGGTAAGTCTGCACCACCCGAAAAGCCGGCTATCTTTACTTAACGTACCTTAATATTTATGTATGAAGTTGAAGCTACAATCGCTGCAAATGCTTAGGGGCATAGCCGCACTTTTGGTGGTTATTTATCACTTGTCTGCCACTACATTTACTTACTTTAATCACAAATTTCTTAACCTCACCTGGTCCTGGGTCGGTGTAGATGTCTTTTTTGTGCTCTCCGGCTTTCTCATTACTTATATTCATTTTGACGATATCATCTCGAAAGGAAGCACATCCAAATACTTAAAAAAGAGGTTTATGCGTATATTCCCTGTTTACTGGGTAATCCTTACCAGTACAGTTTGCATCTACATTTTTCTGATGAACGGGGCCACCGGTCATTCCAATCAAATGCTTAGGCTTGAAAATAGTTCAACATGGGTATATTTGCTCGGGAACTATGCATTATTTCCAATTCCCAATTACGTGATCGGTGTCGCATGGTCTCTGGCATACGAGATACTCTTCTATTTATTATTTGCCTTTTGCATACTATTCGGGCTTAGGTTCACAAAATCTGTAGTACCCCTGCTCGTTATTTCCATCCTTATGGTGTCTTTTAGCGGCATTCGCTTCTTTTCTTTCCCGCTTACCTTTATTTCCAACCCTATCATTCTGGAATTTTTCATGGGCTGTCTGATAGGTTATCTTTTTAAATACAAAAGCAATTTATTGAAAAGAAAACATTTCGCAATTACGCTTGTCCTGTTGACGGTATGCTGTTTTGTCAATTACGGGATATATAATTCCCCATTCAACAGAGATCTATTTTCACTCATTCTGATTGGTTTGGTATCGTCTTTTCTTATTCTAGGTGCGGCGGTTCTTGACAAATCTGGTTTATATATTGTCCCTAGGCCTTTTGTTATTCTTGGTGACGCTTCCTATGCCATTTATCTTACTCATCCGATCCTGCTCTCCATGATGTGCAGAATGTCTGACAAAGTCCTTTCCGGGCTTCATTTGAAGATCAATTTATCCCTGCTTTTTACCATTATATTAATCATTACACTATTGGCAGGCACCATTTTTCACTTTACCATAGAAAAGCCCCTCCTTAAACTACTTAATAAAAAACACAGTCCGAAAGCTTATTATCCACAGGTTAAAGTGTAAAAACTATAAGAATATCTTTTTAATTGGCTACATTGTCTAAAAAAACCGTGTAAATATGTAGCGTGTAAATTTTAAAAAGATGAATAAATCTCCCTATTACAAATTATTCATTGTGTTTTTCTTGTTGAGTTGTGAGGCTAAAAAAAATTACCCTGATGTAATCGCCGACATTAATTCCAAAAGCGCAGTGGAAATCATAGACGCAACACGTCTGGGCATTCAAAAAGATGGCTTAACAGACAATTCAGCCCTTATACAGGCTGCTATAGGCAGTAACAGAAATTTATATTTTCCGAAAGGGAAGTACCTGGTCAGCAAATTCATTAACATCAGTGGGGTATCCAATTTAAAGATCTCGGGAGATCCTGAAACTGAATTCATCACCTCCCAAAATAAGATCTTTACGATTTCCGGCAACATCACCAATCTGGAAATATCGGGGATCAGGTTTAGCTCAGTTAAAAAAGATGCCATAAATGATCCTGAGGGACTGATCTTTATCGCCGCTTACGGTGCAAATGATCTCATGAACGGCATTAACATCAATAACTGTTCATTCAGCAACCCAAACACGCATGCCAATGGCATAAAGCTGGTCAGCGAAGGCATAAATTCTTCGGTAAAAAACATCAGCATTACCAATAACCGTTTCGAAAATATCGGCAGATTTGCCGTTGAATTTCAAAATCATGAGCGAAAAATCCTCTTTGCCAGGTTCAGGGATTATACCATTTCCGACAATTACTTCTCCAACGTCGGCACCATTCAAGCTTCGCCGGCACCAAGTTGCATATCTGTCAGCGGGTATTCGGTCAATGGTAAAATAAACAACAATGAGATCGTTGAAATGCGGATGAACACTGCGTCTGACGTTTATTATGGAATAGAAAATGCAGGCACCGTAGGTCTGGAAACCATTGGAAACAAAATGCGTGCGACTACCTATGGCTTTACAGGTATCCTCAGCTCCGGCCCTACTGCTGCTGAATCAGCTGTCTCCGGACAGCCAAAGATCAAAGACTGGACAATCAGGGACAACGTCATTGAACTAACGGGTCAATCGCACATAGACAAGGTCCGGGGAATAGAACTCACAGATGTCGAAAGCTATATTATTACCGGCAACACCATTACAACAAAAGGCTATGCCATGAGGCTGATCGCCTGCAAATCGGGAAAAATTAATAACAATACCTGTAAGGTGACTTCAGGTAATGTATTGTACTTTCAATCCGGATCTGCCAACAACGAGATCAGGCAAAATATCCTTGATGCCAGCAAGGGTCCGGATCATGGGGTAGTGATGTTCAACGGAGGCACGACCACTGGCAATTCCGCAAGCGCCAATACATTGATCAAAACCGGGGGACTACCTGGCAGCTATGTCAACTGGGATGGTGCCAGCAATAATTTTTAGAAAGACGTCTTGCAGGTCACTTGTAGATTCCACAGTTACATCAGCGTACCTGCTCCCTACATTACTGATATAAACTGATCTGATCCCCAGCGCTTTGGCGGGAATCAGATCAGTTTCAGAGTCGCCGATCATCCAGGAGTTCCTGAAATCTATGGTGTATTCTTCAGTAGCGGCCAGGAAAAGTCCCTGATTTGGTTTTCTGCAATTACACTCTTCTTCGGTCAGATGCGGACAAACAAAAAAACAGGATATCAAATTTCCCATTTCCGCGTTAATGTGCGCGTTGATCAATACCAGTTCTTTCTGCGTAATCAGTCCGCGACCGACACAACGCTGGTTTGTGACCACTATGATCTGTTTAAAGACAGGGCTAGCCCAAATTAAGAAATCATGCATACCGGGCAGCAGTTCAACATCTGTTACTTTCAATACATATCCGGCGTCAATTTTCCGGTTGAGCACGCCATCCCTGTCGAGAAATAATGTATCGAAGGCCATCTTAAATATTTTTTAACAGCGTTTGCGCCAGTTCATAATCTTCCGGTATCCCGATGTCTATAAATATACCCTTATATACCTTTCCATAGGCATTGAGGTATTCCAGGTCTTTCTGGAAAAAATCCTGTTCCACAGAAAACTTAGCTGGTTTGGCACGGGCGCTGATCAGTGACTTTTTCATGTAATAGATCCCGCCGCTGATCATGGCTTGCTTGTCCGATCCGGACACCTTTTCATCAAAAGACAGGATCTGGCCCGCAGCGGAAGCATTTACAGTGCCGTAGCGGCTTGAATTCTCTACTATTTTGAGGGCAAAGGCAAGATCAGCGGATCTCGAAGCTGCAAAATCTTCGAGATCCGCAAGGGGAACATCAAAATAGGTATCTCCGTTTATTACAAATGCAGCATCACCCTGCACTTGTCCGAAAGCCTGAAATATTGCACCCCCGGTTCCCAGAGGCTCGTCTTCTACACTATAACAAATCTCCATTCCATAGGTTTTAGCTGGATCCTGAAGAAATTCTTCGATCACCAAATGCTTATACCCGACTGCCAGGATTACCCGTTTAATACCGCCTTTAGCAAGCAGAAAAAGAATGTAATCCAGAAAAACACGGCCGTTTATGTCGACCATAGGCTTTGGGATATCTTTTACCACTTCCTGCAGCCTTGTCCCCAGCCCACCGGCCAGTACTATCGCTTCGCTAGTCATTCGCCTTGTTCTGAAATAATTCCTTTTCTACGATCTCACAGATGATATGACCCACTAAAATATGCGATTCCTGGATTCTGGGGGTATCATTAGAAGGGATATTGATCACCAGGTCAGCTTCTGTCTTCATCTTTCCGCCTTTGTCTCCCGTTAGCGCAATAGTAAGCATACCCTGCAATTTTGCCTGTCTAAATGCACGGATGATATTTTCTGAATTTCCTGAAGTTGAGATGCCGATCAAGATGTCACCATCTCTGCCTTTAGCTTTGATCAGACGGGCATATACCTCATCATAAGAATAGTCATTTGCCACCGCAGTCAGATAAGAAGTGTTGACGTGAAGTGCTTCAGCAAACAATGGCGGCCGGTCGAAATAAAACCTGCCGGAAAACTCTGCCGCGAGATGCTGCGCATCTGCAGCGCTGCCGCCATTTCCGCAAAACAGCACCTTGCCGTCGGCTTTAAAAGTTTCAATGATTTTGTTAGAAATCATTTCAATCATACTGATCAGGTCACCCCGTTGCATCAGGTCATTTTTAACAGAGATGCTTTCCTGTATCCTGGAAACAATGAAGTCCCCTAAGATTTCTTTTTCTTGTGTTAATGCTACGCTTTCCATGCTTGTACTCCTTTATCATAAAAATTAATTCGTTCTACTTGTCCTCCAAATTTGTTGAGTGTGTGCTGCAAGTGGTATAAAAAATTCGTTTTTACATAAAACATCATATACCCTCCACCACCTGCGCCGGAGATCTTCCCGCCTATGGCACCGTTATTCATTGCTGCTTCATAGATCTCATCCACTACCGGATTGCTGATCTCTTCAGCAGTTTCCTTTTTTGCTATCCAGCTTTCATTCAGCAGGTGCCCGATCTCACTTAATTTACCTCTAAGCAGGCATTCCTTCATGTCAAAGGCCAGGCTTTTCAGTGAATGCATGGCATCAATGGATTTGGAAGCTTTATCATTGACATTACTGACCTGGGCATCAATGATTTTTGAAGACAACCTTGAGGTGCCTGTATAATACTGCACCAGGGAATATTCCAGTTCATAAATGTAACTCTGCTTAATCCGTAAAGGGTTAACCAGCACACGGTCCGCATAAAATTCCATGAAATTAAAGCCTCCGAAGGTTGCGGCATACTGGTCCTGTTTGCCTCCCGAAAAACCAAGATCCTCACGTTCTATGGAATAAGCCAGGTTTGCGAGGTCATAATCGCCAAGTGCCAGCCCGAGCCATTCGGCAAAGGCCGCCACAATTGTTACTACCAGCGTCGAAGAAGAGCCCAGCCCCGATCCTACCGGCGCATCCACATAAGTTTCAAGCTGGTAGAACAAAGGCGTTTTGATTTCAAATTCCCTTCTTATGCGATTGTGGATCGCCTTGATCAGCATGAGTGTTTTATCGTTCAGATCAAATTCCTCTACATTATTGATCACATGGTGCTCATCAATATCATGACATTTGATCACGATCTGGGGGATGGATAAGGGTGCCAGCGTAGCGTATGCAAACTTGTTGATGGTCGCATTGAGGACCGCTCCGCCAAATTGATCACAATAGGGGCTTACATCGGTGCATCCTCCTGCCAGACCTAGTCTTAGCGGGGCACGGGAACGTATAATCATAGTTTATTTGATTAAGTGGCGAATTATTAGTTATTATTGGTCAATTCCAGGCACAGATAGAAAAAGCGCAGCGGCCCGCTCGTACATACGAGGCGGTGTTCTGCTCCGGCAGGAACATTTATTACCTGCCCGGCTCTTAGGGCGATGGCATCGTCGTCAATGTACATGTATCCGTGACCCTCCAAAAAAAAGTAACATTCGTCCATATCAAAGTGGTTATGAACAGGGATCACATCTCCGGGCATCAGCATACCTTCTGCAATTTGCTTTACGGTCATCGCTTCCTTAAAGCCAGCACTGATCACTTTTTTCAAACCTGAGGAATGTGATGTTCCGATCGCGTCAATGTTATTTATATTGAGGTTGATCAATCTTTCAGCTATTTTCATCGTCTTGTTGTTTTGAATATTCCTGAGGCAACCTCATCAAACATATACCCGTAGGCCTTGCTAAGCTTTTGCACGGAAAAATTTCTTTCAGTATGTGCTGCCATGCACTGTTTCAATTCGAGATAATTGTCATTTTTGCGTGTTATCGCTTCAGATAGTACCTGGTCAATATGTTCCGGATTTTCCAGATCGAACCTGTACCCTGTTTCACCTTCCGCAAAAAACTCTTTAAAGCCATCTGCATTACTTGCTATTACCGGTACGTTATAGTTATAGGCAATCATCAGGGGACCGCTTTGTGTGGTGTCCCGGTAAGGCAGCACCAGATAATCTGCATTAGCAAAATAGCCGGGAATGTCATTATTTTCAATAAAGCCGATGTGGGCATCTATCTTTTCCCGGTCTGCGATCAGCGGTTCATATACTTCTGCCCAGTCATTGCTCCTGCCAGCTATCGTCAGCTTAAAATTGTTGTATTTTGTACTTAGCCGGGTTACGGATTTTAGCAAAATATCCAGGCCTTTGTAATAGAGTATGTTTCCGAAGAACAGAAAATTGGTAAAACCCTCCTCCTTTTGCCCTGCCTTTAACGGACCGAAGCCAATCAGGGGTAGTGAGATCATGAAAACATTTTTGCCGCTATAATTCCCATTCAGTACATCGGCCTGGTGGCTGGAATAGGTTAAAAAATTGGTAAACTTTTTCAATAAAATGACCTTTGCCAATGTAGCCAGTTTACTGAATGCAGTATTGCTATGGTTTTCTACATCATGCATCGCAATGATTATCTTCTTTTTGTCTAGCATCAAAAGCAGAATGTTCAGGTACAACTGGTCAAAATTGGCCACAAACACCACGTCAGCCTCGCTTGATCTGATCATAGATACAATCTTATAGAAGTCATAGAAATTCCTCGGGTCCCTGAACCGGTACTTCAACTGGAATGGGCGGTAGTCTATATTATGGCTTTCACAGTAGGCAGAGATTTCTTCGTTGGTATAATTGGAATTCTTATTCGGAAATATCACACTGTAGGTAAGTTCATATTCTTTGGAAAAATGGTGCAGCAAACTGATCTGGTTATCTGCATATGCAGAGGACGATAAATAGAATACCTTCATGCTTCCTGATGTTTATGGTCAAAATCTATCAGCTGGTTGATGTAAGTCCTGATTTTCTCATCATTCTCTAAAGTATGCCTGCTTACAAAGTCCGGCAGGTCTTCGGCCCGGGTAAAGAATTGGAAATTATCTATCAGATCCGCCGGCATCGGGACGAGCTTAACCGACTCCCCGGTTTCCTGTTTGATGCCTCTTTCCACGCAGACATTTGCCACCATACCGGCCAGGGACTGATGAGAGATGGCATTACCTGAACCCAGATTATAAATGCCGTTTACAATACTTGTATCGTTCAGCACATCAAGGATTACTCTGGTTACATCATCTACCCATACATAGTCGCGCTGTATGTCCCTATCAAAGACATCAATAAACCCCTTTTCCCTGATGAACTGGTAAAACCGGTGAGGCAAACTTGCGTTCTTGCCTTTATGGAATTCCCCCATTCCAAAAATATTGAAGAACCTAAGCCCGATCACCCTATTTTTAAGGGCGTCTATATTGTTTAATACAAAATTGTCAAACATCCATTTGGACCACGAATAAACGTTATGCGGTTCTTCAAAATCAGTGTTTATAATGCAGTTGTTGGAATTGCCATATACTGCGGAACTGGAAGCATAAACCAACGGGATGTTATGTTCATTACAGTAGGAAAGGTAAAACCTGGAATGGTCGTAATTGGAATGCAGCATTATTTCTGCATCCCTGATCATTACATCTGCATTGGCACCCATATGCAGTATGGCAGAAACCTCATACTTGTTCAGCTCCTGTTCTATGTAAGCGAGGCCTTTATTGTAAGATATAAAATCTATAAAGGCGCAGCCTTTAATATTAGAGAATTTCTTCTCATCATAATTATCAATAATAATGATCTTGTTTACCCCCTGCCGGTTCAGCTGTTTCACCAGGTTTGCACCTACAAAACCAGAGCCGCCGGTTACTACTATTATTTGATCAGACATTGCTATAGTGTTAAATAAATTTTAGACATCAGACATATTGGTTAACTACCCTCCAGCATATCCGCCGCATGTTGTAGAACAGGTTGCTGCAAAAGAATACCGTAAACTGAAGTGGATTCCTTGTGGCCTGTAAGGAATAGTAATACACGAACTTCAGGTTATTGGATGACCTGAAATCAGTCAGCGCTTTAAAGGCTTCCTTGAGAGATATCTTCTTTTTAGAATCCAGTCCGAAGGCATGTTCGGGAAACTCATACACCATTGCATCGTAAGAAACCAGCAGTTTAAATCCTGCTTTTTTTGCCCTCAGTGGAATATCCATATCACCTCTGTGTTTAAACTGGTCCTGGTTAAAAAGACCAATCTTTTGAAATACCCCGACAGGAATATAGATGCCCCTGCCATAAAGGTCAAAGGAAGGTGTTACATATCCTTTAGGGAACCTGTATTTACTCAGACCGAGGTTCAACATCTCCTCCCTTGCAAACCAGGAATGCAATTTTCTCCCGCCATAGGTAATCTTGTCCTTATTGTCCATGGTTGATGTGGCGCAGCCAATAAGGCTATTTGGGTTTGCGTTTGCTGCATCTATCAGATTCAGCAACCAGTCCTCATCCACAATGACGTCGTCATTTTGCAGTATGATAGCCTCGAGTCCGGTTACCTGTTTAATACAATGATCAATACCAAAGTTCACCGCTCCGGTCCACCACAGGTCACCCCCGCTTCTTAGCACGGTTACCTTTGGATAGCTGGCTTCTATCCAATCCGGACTGCCATCTGTAGAGCCATCGTCCACAATCACGATACTTACTTCATACTTCCTCTCCCCGGCCGCAGCATGATAAAAATCAACAGACTTACTGATGTGCTTCAGGCCGATTTTGGTAACTTCAAGCCGGTTATAAATTGGGATTACTATAGCGATATGCTTCATAAGATTCGTGTTGATTTGTAACTCGTAAAATATTTTTTGATCTGGACATCTTTCATATTGCGGATTTTGTAAGAATAGCAGATGCTCACGGAAACCCATACCAATATGTAATTCATACTGAATGAAGTAATCGTGGAAGGATGAGCATAACACATCCACAATAAGATCCAGGTAGCCGCAGCTTTTGATAACAGGTTTTTGGATTTGAAAAATCCTTTGTAAACAGCCGGCAATAACGTCAGCAGTAAGAGGCCTAAACTGATAAACCCCCCTTTTAATATGATATTCAGGTATCCGGTCTCTACTACTGTCCGGTAATCAGCATCCGGAGCATCTATGCCCGGACAAAAGTATTCTCCGTTAATGCCTTTTCCTATCCACCAGTCTGTTTGGGTCATATCCTGGTCAAAACAGATTTCTACCGTACTCCTTGTATCTTCATCTATACGCCCCATCAGTGAATCAAAGATGCCCCCGGTATTTGCGAAGAACAGGACAAAACCGGTCACAGTCAATATGAAAATAGCAAGCAGTGAATAAAGAATATAGGCGGGCCGGGTCCTGTTCACATACATTGACATCAGGTAGAAGGCCATGAGCAGGCTACCCGACATGAACATCAGTCCCCGCCTTGCCCTTAGTATGGCCAGTACGAAGGTTACTGCAATCACACCAAGAGCAAATAGTTTCTTCGTATTGGTATGGTAGGTATAGCTCAGCAGCAGAAAACCACAGGGGATCGCGAGGTTTTTACATATCGCTTCCAGGATCTCCCTGCTTTCCACACTTTCCACATCGCCGTCCATCAAATATTTCAGCAAGGCAGCATCAAAGATGACAAATGTGACTGCCATGATCAAAATGGCATCAAATGCCTTTCTGTAAAAAATCAGCTTATCAGGGAAAAGCACTATCAATGGTGTCAGATAGAGAAATATTCCCACGCTCGGATCAAACAGCATCAGCTTTAAAAAGTCATATTGCATTCCGAAGCCCCTGCATATTATAGCAACCATCCAGATCATGTAAAGTAAAAGCGTAATCTTCAGGTAATTGCTCTCCAGTCGAAATTCGAAGAGCATAACAGCAGCGGGGATAAGCACTCCTAAACCCATGAGCTGAAACGCCTGGACGATGATAAAATTTACCCCGGGTACCACGGTCGCTGTGTAACCCAGTGTATAGGAAATAAAGCCGGCAAAAAACAGATTAATCCTATATTGCACCGGCATATTCATAGTTTAGATTTTCAAGCGATTTCATATAGCTGAATAATTCCAGGTGCTTGTTAACAGACAAATCAGTCGCAAATTGTGGCAGCATCCTGCCCTTGGTTTTCTGGGTAATACAAAATCTTATGCCCTCTGCCAGGTCATCCGCATCCTTGTAATTGGCCAGATAACCATTTATTTTATGATCTATCAGATCAGGTATCCCGCCTACGTTAAATCCGACCACTGGTGTTCCGCAGCAAAGTGCTTCCAGTATCACCAATCCAAAAGTCTCGGCCAATGAAGGGGCAACAAAGACATCAGTCGCATTATAGATCACATTCATAGAATATTCATCCTTCATGTATCCCATAAACCTGGTTTTAAAAGGAATCATGTCGTCCATTTCTTTATTATAGCCCGTACCAAATACTACAACTGTTACTTTATCTATATCAAGCCCCTTGTCTCCAGCCAGGTTATTAAGGGCCTGAACAAGGTATTCAGATCCTTTATAGGGACTGTTCAGAATTACTGCCCCGAAGGAGATCACGGTTTGGTCTTCATCAATATTTAAGATCCTCTTAGCTATGTTCTTTTCAAATGGCTTGTATATGGTTGTATCCACAATATTGGGAATATGAAAAACAGGTTTATTCCTGGTGAGTAAAGAATCCCTCGCACAGTCGGAAAGCCATTCGCTGGGAGAGACAAAGAAAAAATTATCATATTTTGAGAACAGTTTCATTTTCTTTCTGAACTCAACAGCCGACAGGTCATTTTCATCATTACCCCCGAAAATTGGACAAGCCCCGCATCCACTCCTATATTTTTTGCAGTCAAAACTGTAGTGACATCCCCCGGTTATCGTCCACATATCATGCATAAATACCACAACAGGTTTATTCAGTTTTGCCAGATCTTCTATTCCTTTAAGGTTTAAAAACCCATGCAGGACCCAGTGCAGGTAGATCACATCTGCTTCCTGTACCGCCTTATATTTGGATACATCGGTACCTAAAATGGGATACGAGAATAAACCCAGTGATTTGTCAGACTTTCTTTTTACAAAGCCCTGTAGTTTCTCGTCAAGCCTAGCTACCAGCTTCTGGTTTCGGCCTAAATGTTCTACCCTTTCGTCGCCCGTCACCTCACATTTAAGGGAAAGCAGCCTGGCGTCTATGCCATTTTTCAAAAATGCATCATGAAGTCTTAAGGCCTGTTTGCCTGCCGAACTCGATTCATATTGTAACTGGACTATTTTCACAGATCTATTGATTTTAATTTCTACTTGCTGATCACTTTAACCAGATCCCTTTTTTGTTCTTGCTGATGATCATATAATATTGCAGGGGTGCCAAAATGTAGCCGTTAAAACTTGCGACTACCGCGGCGATAAATAAGGCATATACCCCCATATGATACATATTGATCAGGACCATAGCCACTGCGACATAGATAAAAGGACTTACGATGCAAGCCCAAAACTGTATCCTCAATGCACTGATGCCATTGAGAAAAGTCACATATTTTCCGCAGAAAATAGAAAGGTTGAAAAACAGAAATCCCCACAACGAAAGCATGAATTCTATATTCACCTTGCCCTTGCCCAACCATAGTTCATAAACAGGACTAGAAAATATCAGCATGAGTACCCCTACACCGATCAGCAATAAATTCAATTGATTGTATCGTTTCATTCCGTTTTTGATCCATTGGATATCTTTCTTGAGATAAGCTTCCGTTGAACCTGACCAGAAAGGAACCAGGAATATGGTAACAACCATATTCAGCATGCCAAAATATTTATAGACAATGTTGTAGGAGGTCACATCGGCCAGTTTAAAGTTTCTGGCAATGATCACATTTGCCGACTCATATTGGATAATACCCGCTACCTGGATCACAAAAAATATCAGGCCCAAATTGAACAGCCCTTTAGCAAAACGGAAATTTATCTTTGAAAAACTAGGCTTAAACCTTTTATATTTTCCGTTAAACAACACGAAGTTGGCAACAATGAGCACCAGGATCGGCGACGCGCATAAGGCCAGCCCCAGGTTAATCAGGGAGCCCCTGGTAACCCGCATCAGGATGAAGATAAGGACAAGGCACATCAATTGTCCCAATGCGTCAATCAGTGCGGATCTGGCCGACTGCTGATCTGCGACTAATACTGAGGACAGAATCCTGAGAATGAACTGCAGGCAAAAATAAGTAAATACGATTATAGCGAGTATAGAAACTTCCGCACTCATTTCTTTGGGAAGGTTTAGCATCGCAGACCAATCCAGATATTGATTGGTCACCATAAACACCAGCCACACACCTGAAAATACGATACCCAATATGGCATACGTGGTACTCACGTAAACCTGTGCGGTATCATCTTCTCCTTTTGCCTTAGCTTCTGCGAATTTGTTTTTCAAGCCATTGGTAAGTCCCACGTCAAAAAAGCTAAACCATGCTACAATAGAACTCAGTGTAAGCCAGATCCCATACCTGCTTGGATTTACATAATCAATGGTAAGCGGCACCAGTGCAAGACTCACAGCAATGCTTCCGCCTTTTATTAACAACGACGCCAGAATATTTTTCTTGGCATTGATGCTGCGCGCATGACCAGTAACCAGAAAGTTCTTGATAGTCAGATACATCTGGTATGGTTAAAATCTTTTGAAAAAATCCTTCACTCCTGTTTCCACGGCTTCTCTCTTGTTGGCAAACCTGCTGCCGTAGTATCCGTAGGCGTAAGTGCTGCCCAATTTGGAACCGTCTACACCGTTAAATACGATGTTCAGGTTCTTCAGTCTTTTTTCTGAATGAATCTGTTTCACATAATCCAACTGTGACCGATTGGTAAACCCTTGTCTGACGACATACAGGTTGATGTCACTATATTCTGAAAGGATCATCGCATCAGCCACCAGTTGTATCGGCGGCGTATCGATGAGAATCTCATCAAAGTTGATAGTAAGCCAGTCCATCAGTTCGGTCATGGATGGTTGCTGCAGCAGCTCTGTTGGATATTCCGGTAAGCTTCCGGCAACGGCGACAAAGAGATTTGCATGTATTGGAGTAGGACTAATGATGTCTTCTATGAACACCTCCCTCGTCAGAAAATCACTAAGTCCTTTTCCAGGTTTGATATTCAGGTTTTTAGCTATCATCGGATTTCTCAAATCGAATTCCAAAATGATTGTTTTTCTGCCCGAGGCCGCCAGTGA
>NZ_DATHGC010000045.1:0-7489 GCF_035317785.1 Pedobacter sp.
TATTCCGCTGCCTACGCCATGTTGAAAAGCATTCTCTTTGAGATCAGGATCAAATCCTCTGATGATTATGACCTGCTGTACAATACCATCAATACCAGGACCATACAGGACTTTAAGCGCGACCGCGACTTTTGGCGCAAATACAACAACCAGATGTTTGGCTATCTTGACATCGCCTTTGACCGGTTCCTGAAGCTCAATAACCAGAGCCGGGGCACCGACAGCTACCAGGATATAGTACTTTGGCTTTACAATATCCATAAAAAAGATTTGTAAATTTGCCCCACTATGGCAAAAATATCCATCAACCTGGCAACAGGTTCATTTCAGCAGGAAGAAATCATCGTCGGTATTGACCTGGGAACCACCAACAGTTTAGTCGCCTTCATCAATCCCGATAAAAACCCGCAGGTCATCAATGATACCGGGAAAGGACTTCTGGTTCCCTCAGTCGTACACTTCAACGCACACGGAGACGCCCTTGTAGGAAATGATGCCAAAGAATTCCTGATCACTGACCCTGCCAATACCATATTTTCAGTAAAACGGTTACTGGGCAGATCTTATAAAGATGTTGCTGCACACCAGGATACTTTTTCTTACAAGATCATAGACGACGAAAGTGATTCACTGGTCAAGATCAAAGCGGGTGATAAATTTTACACCCCTATAGAACTCTCCGCAGAGATCCTGAAAGAACTCAAAGCGAGAGCAGAACACGCCCTGAAAACCCCCGTAAACAGAGCCGTAATAACCGTGCCCGCATATTTCAATGACAGTCAGCGCCAGGCCACCCGCGATGCCGGCAAACTCGCCGGGCTCGACGTACTTCGGATCGTAAATGAACCTACCGCCGCAAGTCTGGCTTACGGATTAGGCCTTGACCCTGCACAACAAAAAACAATTGCAGTATACGACCTGGGCGGGGGAACATTTGATGTGTCCGTGCTCTCCATACAAAATGGAATATTTGAAGTCCTGTCTACCAATGGCAATACTTTTTTAGGCGGTGATGATTTTGACCGCGCCATCGTCCATTACTGGATAGACAGCAATAAGCTGGATAAAGAAGCCCTTGCTAAGGACTCCGGTTTAATGCAGTCCTTGAGACTAAAGGCCGAGGAAGCAAAGAAAGCACTAAGTACCCAAAGCCTGTACAATGAGAAATTGGGCGAAATCCGGTGCACACTCGATAAGCAGACCTTTGAAAACCTTATCGCCGGCAAAGTAGCAGAAACTATAGCTTCCTGTAAACTGGCTTTATCAGATGCCAAACTGACCGTAGCAGAAATAGATGAAGTGGTCCTCGTTGGAGGTTCTACCCGCACACCCTATGTGAAGCAGCAGGTTGCAGGATTTTTTCAGCGTGAGCCGCACGATCAGATCAACCCGGATGAGGTGGTGGCCCTTGGTGCAGCCATACAAGCCGATATCCTGGCGGGCAACCGTTCAGATATTTTATTACTTGATGTCACTCCCCTTTCGCTGGGTATAGAAACCATGGGCGGGCTGATGGATGTGATCATCCCGCGAAATGCTAAAGTGCCTACAAAAGCCGGAAGACAATACACCACTTCGCTGGACGGACAGGTCAACATGAAGATCTCTGTTTATCAGGGAGAAAGAGACCTGGTACAGGAAAACAGGAAACTGGCAGAATTTGACCTCAAAGGAATTCCTCCAATGCCCGCCGGTCTGCCTAAAGTAGACATCAACTTCATCCTCAATGCCGATGGCATACTGACTGTACAAGCCATTGAACTCAGGTCCGGAGTAAAGCAGGAAATAGACATTACCCCAAGTTACGGGCTTACGGATGACACCGTAGAAAAAATGCTGATCGACAGCATTACCCACGCAAAAAGCGATGTGGAGCAGCGTATGCTGATCGAAGCCAGAAGCGAAGGCGAACAATTGGTCTATACCGCCGAACGCTTCGTAGAAAAGCACGGAACCTATTTAACCGCCGAAGAAATCACCAATACCAAAACACGCATTGAAGCACTGCAATCGGCACTCAAAAAAGCAGAAAAAGATGAGATCTTAAAGAAAGCCGACGAGCTCAATGAGTTTACCCGTCCTTTTGCAGAACGTGTAATGGATGTTGCTGTTTCTGCAGCAATGAAAGGCAAAAGTATCGACAATTAACACCATATAGATTTCCTGATCTAATTTAGCGGATGAAACACACGTTTTTATCCGCTAAACTGACACTTGTCTGCTGCACTGCACTACTGCTCTTAAGCTCCTGGGGTTTCTTTGCCCACATGGAGATCAACCGGCTTGCCGTATTTACACTGCCTAAAGACATCAGCAGGTTTTACAAAACAAACCTCAAATACCTGTCAGATCACGCAGTAGACCCTGATAAGCGCAGATATGCAGATACAACAGAAGCCCCCAGGCATTATCTGGATGTTGAGCTTTATGAAAATTGCATAGACAGCATTCCCAGAAAATGGGATGACGCTGTGAGCAGATATGGCTTAAACAGACTCCATCAAAACGGTATACTTCCCTGGCAGATACAAAAAAGCTATTACAAACTGGTCAGTGCATTTAAAGAACGGGACTCCGCCAAAATACTCATTTACTCCGCTTATCTCGGGCATTACATAGCAGACGCCCATGTGCCCCTGCACACCACACAAAACCACAACGGGCAACTGACCGATCAAATTGGGATCCATGCATTTTGGGAAAGCAGGTTGCCAGAACTGTTCAGCAAAAATTACAATTACCTGGTTGGGAAAGCACAGTATATAGAAAACCCCTTAACTGAAGCCTGGAAGATCGTTACACAAACACACAGCCTGGTCGATTCCGTTTTACAGTGTGAAGCAGATCTTCATCGGGCATTCCCGAAGTACAGAAAATACAGTTATTCGGAAAGAAAAGACCAGGTATTGAAACAATACTCCAGGGCTTATTCCAAAGCGTATCACGATAAAATGAACAACATGGTGGAACGGCAAATGCGTTCAGCTATATACAAAACAGGTTCATTCTGGTATTCTGCCTGGATAGATGCCGGCCAGCCGCGTCTTGAAGATTAAACTTCCACATCCTCTTTGACCACCTCTTTCTTTTTGAACTTCGACCTCAGCGCAGCAAATATCGCCGGGAAAAAGGTCACTACCGCGATCAGCACGATCACCACATCAAAATTGGCCTTTACCACAGGGATCTGCCCCAGAAGGTATCCGGCCATCAGCAAACTGGTGATCCATGCAACACCGCCAATCACATTGAAAAAAGTAAATCTGCTAAATGGCATTTTGGCCACACCGGCAACAAAAGGAGCAATGGTCCTGAATATAGGCAGGAAACGGCTGAATATAATGGCCTTGCCCCCGTGCTTTTCAAAAAATTGGTGAGACTGATTGTAATATTCCAGCTTTAAGATCCGGTTCTTTTCATTAAAGACCTTGACGCCCAGGTAAGTACCGAGCTTATAATTCAGGGAATTGCCTAATATTGCCGCAATGATCAGCAAAAACAGCATCACCCAGATACTTAACCCGGTGTTTTCGCCTGCAATTAAAGTACCTATAGCAAACAGCAAAGAATCTCCCGGTAAAAAAGGGGTAACGACAAAACCCGTTTCGGCAAAAATAATAAGGAACAGAATGGCATAAGTCCAGTTCTGATAATCTCTGATGATTTCCTCCAGGTGTTTATCAATGTGCAGGATGAAATCAAGTAAAAAAGTGAAAAATTCCAAGTTTTATAAATTAAGCCCAAAAGTAAAAATATCATGGCAATAACCATGATATTTTTAAACCTTATAATGTCATAATTAGTTCTGAATGATCACATGCTGCTCCAGAACCTTTTCAGAGGCCCCGTCTATCCATATGGTATAATTTTTACCGGCCTGCAGATTTGCGTCAATAATGAGCGGATCCGTTACACCGGTCGCATTCGCTTTAATCTTTGAGCCCGGATTTACACTAAAATAAGTGGAGGAATAGGCAAAGGCAATACCCGTAGTCAGGATCTCCCCGTCAACAACAGAAAAATTGATGTAGTTTTCCAAAAAGCTGTTTAAATGTACAAATCTAACCCTGGCCTTGCCGGGTACTACAACATTATCATCATCTTTTACCCCCGCAGCCAAATTTCCGCCAAGTCGAATCAGGCCCTTGAAATAGAATACGGTCACTTCCGCCCCAATCTCAAACTTTCCGCCGATACCTGCATTACCTGTACCTTCAGTAGTACCCATATCCGCGAAAGCAAAAGCATTATCGCCTGAAGTACTGGTATAGTAAGGTGAGAATTGCCCATAGATCAGTGCAACAGAATTTGGCGCTTTGACCCCTCTGATGAACATATCCTGCGGATTGGAACTTTTTACCGCATTTACAAACCTCACTTTAATCTCGCCTACAGGCTCCGGCGGGTCTTGTTTTACACAAGAAGCGAACAGTACTATTAAACCCAAATAGAGTAGTCTTTTTTTCATCGGATAATATTTTAGATATAAACGTAACAAAACCGGTATTCGCTACATATTGCGTCACTATTTTTACGCTCCATCACAAATATACCAAAAACAACAATGGCCCGGCATATTACCGGGCCATTTCACATATTTTAACAAATGCTAGTTATAATTGTTCAGCATGACCGGCATGACGAGCATCAAAACATCCTCATTCTCATCATTGGTCTGAGGGATCAGTAAGCCGGCCCGGTTTGGCGTAGAAAGCTCCAAAGTAACTTCTTCACCGCTCAGGTTGCTTAGCATTTCAATCAGGAATTTGGCGTTAAATCCGATTTCAAGGTCTTCTCCTTCATACTGACAGCTCAAACGCTCATGTGCTTCATTGGCAAAATCCAGGTCTTCAGATGAGATGTTCAGCTCACTGCCATTGATCTTCAGGCGTACCTGGTGGGTAGTTTTATTGGCAAAAATAACAACCCTGCGCAAGGTATTCAGGAAAAGCGCCCTGTCAATCACCAGTTTATTGGGGTTATTGGCAGGAATAACTGCCTCATAGTCAGGATAACGCTCATCAATCAAGCGGCAAACCAGGTTAATGTTCTCAAACTTAAAGAAAGCACTCGTCGCATTGTAATCTACAGATACATTGACATCGGTAGACGGCAATGCTGCCTTCAATAAGGTCAAAGCCTTTTTAGGCAGGATAAAAGACGATGATTTATCAGCTTTGCTGTCGGTACGTCTGTACCTGACGAGCTTATGCGCATCGGTCGCTACAAAAGTAATGTGCTGATCTGAAAGCTGGCAAAAAACACCGGTCATTGCGGGGCGAAGCTCATCATTACTCACGGCAAAAATGGTCTTTGTGATCGCTTCAGTTAAAACTGAGGCAGGTAAATTTACCGAGGATGCATTTTCAACCACAGGGATCTTAGGAAAATCATCTCCGTTCTCACCACTCAGCTTATATTTACCATCACCCGCACTGATCTCAATAGAAAAAGTGCTGTCATCGATATTAAATGAAATGGGCTGATCCGGTAAAGTCTTTAAAGTATCCAGTAATATTCTCGCAGGAACAGCAACTTTTCCTCCTTCTTTAGATTCAACAGGCAAAGAAGTGGTCATACTGGTCTGCAGATCCGTAGCAGATATGGTTAAACTTCCATCTTTAATTTCAAAAAGGAAATTTTCGAGTATAGGCAATACAGTACTGCTGCTTGATGCACCGTTTACTGTTTGCAAATGTTTTAATAACGTTGATGTGGATACAATAAATCTCATAATATGATTTAGTCAGTTCTCAAAAATATAAAAATTACCTTGTATACTTATGCTTGCGGTAATAATGTTGAAAAATTGCAAACAATATTAACAATAGTAACGGCACGCCGACATTGATCAGCTGCCACTGCAATTTTTCTGTACGCAAACGTGTCCTATCCAATAACCTGATCCTGACCTCTTTATTGCGCAGCGAGATCAAATTATTGTCATTGCAAAGATAATCAGCAATATTCAGCAACAGCGCCTTATTTCCATAATTGCGTCCTGTATACCTGTCAAAACCCAAAGGAAATGCAGATCCGTCCCTGCTGCTCACCTGATTTTTGAACACATCCCCATCCCCGATCACGATCATTTTATTTGCTTTGCTCTGCAGGGATGCTCCATAATTTTCAGAAATGCCCGGGGGCAATGGCCTGTTCAAAAATACAGAAGGAAAAATACCTTCAACCAGCACTCCTGCCGAAGCCGGAACACTGGCATACGCTTTCGGATCAGGCTGTTCGGCCACCATTTGCAAAGTAAGGAGCTTTGGCGTGCTGTGTACCTTATTGAAAGCTGAACTCTTCAATATCACCTGTTTGCTCAGCCCTTTCACTGCTATAGTATCTACCGTACTTACAAACTCAGCCAATACCCCATCTATGTTCCTTACCAGGTTATGCGTAGTATCCGGCATCAGCAAAGGATAATATACCCATGGCGCCATCTGGATCTGTCCCTGTTGTCCGCCGCCCGTACTCAGCGGAATTTCCGCACAATTGGCATCTGCGATCAGGTTATAATTTATACGCGTCCCGTACATGAACAGCATATCGTCGAGGTTCAGTTTTCTATTGAAAGCGAGCTGTTCACCCGAGCGCCCCATGCTGTCCAGTTCTGCTCCTACCTGGTCAATACACCAGACCACCCGGCCGCCATTCATCACAAAATAGTTGATCTTATATTTTTCTGCTTCCGTAAATTCTTTTTGGGGCTTGACGACCATCAGCATTTTCAGCTTGTCCAAACCTTGCTTATCAATCACATTCAGGTCAACCCTGCCCACTTCGTAATTATCGGACAAGCTTTTGATCGCATCGTGCAGCAGCAGATCTGACAGTTCCCCATTCCCTTCGGTAATTCCGATCCTTGGATGCTGACCGC
Organism: Pedobacter sp.; assembly: GCF_035317785.1. Taxonomy (GTDB): domain Bacteria; phylum Bacteroidota; class Bacteroidia; order Sphingobacteriales; family Sphingobacteriaceae; genus Pedobacter. Next base: position 6,884 of record NZ_DATHGC010000045.1, read on the forward strand.
CCAGTACCTGCTGAATGGCCGATGTGAACAGATATTCCAGGTTCTGTATAGAATTGTTGATGTTCTCTTCATAATCTCCCATCGCATCCAGGTTCTGGAGCAATTTTACGGGCTGCTGCTTTCCGTCACCCTCCACTATAGCCATCGGAAAAACGGTCTTTTGTGCAAAGCCAGCATCATTTTTAATGTTGAGCGTAGTGGGCTCAATTCCCAGCTGATAGAGGTTATTGATCACAGTATCCTGATCGCCGGCACTTAATCCGCCTATGGGATCAACAAATACAACTTTAAAAGATGCACCTGAATACGCGCGGTAATCCGCAAGCAGGTCTTTGGTCGCATTGCGCAGCCGCTTGAAAGCTGCAGGCAGGTCGCCATCTAAAAAAACGGTAACGACTATTTCTTTATCCAGGTTTTTTAAAACAGACTTTGACTGAGCTGTTAGTGTAAATCTTTTTTCTTTGGTAAAGTCGACACGGGTATAAACATACTGTGCAATGATGTTCAGCATGACCAGCGCGGCGACAAAAGCCAGTGCCCAAAAAAACTTCCTCTTTCCAGTCTTTACCATTTTCTGCCTCCCAGTACGAGCCTGGTCAGCCCCCA
>NZ_DATHGC010000046.1:0-6241 GCF_035317785.1 Pedobacter sp.
GCGCATCAGGAAATTTCCTTCCGGGTTTCCGGTATGGCTCTTCAGCAGGCGGCTCGATAAGAAAGGAATGATGGTCAGCGAAACCAGCATAGAAGCCATCACGCAGAAGATCACTGCCAAAGGAAGGGAGCGGATGAAATCACCTGAACCCTCGGGAAGAAATACCAAAGGCATAAAAGCAATGATCAATGTAATGGTACAACCCACAACAGCCAGTCCAATTTGTTTGGTTGCTTTTAATGTCGCTTCCAGACGGCCGTGTCCTTCGAGCATCCAGCGTTCTATATTTTCTACCACCACGATACTGTCATCGACCAGCAAACCCAGGGCGACCACCAGTCCGACAATACTCAATTGATTCAGGTTAAAACCAAACAACTGAAGCAATACGATGCCAATTGCCAGGGACAGCGGAATGGAAATCATTACAATGATGGCTGGCCTTAGCCCCAATGGGAGCAAAGTAACAGCGACCAGCAAAATGGCAATGATAAAATCAGTCCCCAGGCCCGACAAACGTCTGTTCACGTTATCTGCCTGATCGAAATTCTGCACCAGGTCTATGTTTGCAGGCAGTGTCTTCTTAAACCGGTCCAGCACAGGCTGGTATTCCTTTTGCGTTTTACTGATGTTCTCTCCCTCCTTCTGGGCCGCCGTTACAAATACCGAACGGTGTCCGTTTAACCGGGTAATGTGTTTTTCTTCCTCGTAGCCATAATATACTTTTGCGATGTTCTTTAAAAAGACGTTTTTTCCGCCTGCAGAATACACTATTGTGTTTTTCACCGCATCAAGGCTGCGGTATTCATTGATGATCACATTGAAAGTCTGCCGGGATGCATCAATGGCTCCTCCAGGGATACTAGCCATTTCATTTTTCAGACTGTTGGTGATTGTAGTTAAGGGCAAATTCATCTGTGCGACCTTCTCCAGGTCAAGTTCTATGCGGACCTGCTGTCCCGGAACACCGAAGATCGATACTTTCTTGAGCGCAGTTACCTTTTCCAGTTCATCCTGAAGTTTCTCTGCATAGTATTGCATGCGCTGGCTCGCTGCATTCTCAGAAATCAGTGCGACCTGGAGAATATTGACATCCGAAGGCTGCTGTTTTTGAATTTCAATGCTGTAAATATCGGCAGGCAGTTCGGCACGTTTGCTGTTTACTTCCCTTACGACTTCCTGATATTTAGAATCTACATTGCTGCTGTACTTGTATTCCACCCTGATCACCGCAACCCCGTTTGAAATGCTGCTGCGCAGTCTTTTAATGTCATCAAGACCAGATATGGTCTTCTCCAGCGGATTTACTACCCGGTCCTCAATGTCGCGCGGACTAGTCCCCGGGTAAACGACAATCACATTAAACATAGGAGCATGCATCTCAGGGTCTTCAGACCTGGACATGTTGAGCACAGTGGTAACTCCCAAAACAATGATCATCAGGAAGATCACAAGGGTAAACTGGCTGTTCTTTACTGCATAATCTGAGATTTTCATAAGATTATATTTTTATTTAATTGCCATGAAGCCTGCTTTGCAGGTTTCATTTTGCAGTGTTTAATGGTGAATGAATAGAGATTTTGCTGTTGTCTGTCAGATAAGCCGAACCGGAAACGATCAGCGACGTCGCGCCCTGCAGCCCATTAGTAATGGTCACAGTATTCTTTTCGATGCTTGCGATGGTCACCATTTTCTTTTGTGCCCTTTTATGATCATTGGTAATGAAAACATAACCGCTGCTGCCGTTGCCATCCAGCAAAGCTTCGTAAGGGATCTTCCAGCTTCCGCTGGTTTGCCCTGACGGATTGACTACTGCCTTGCCAAACATACCTGTTGCTATACCCTCCGGTCTTTTCCCGGTCAGCGTGATGTAAACAGCAAATGTTCCGGTGGCGGCGTCAGCACCCTCAGATTTCCTGCTTACGATGCCCTCAAAAGATTGGCCGGGCAATGAGGCAATCTGAACCTTTGCCTTGTCATTCAATTTCAACAGTACCCATTCCTGATCACTAACTGCAGCTTTGAGCATCCATTTTCCTTCACCGTTACTTTGCAGTACGGCGGTACCCGAAGAGACCTGCTGACCGGCGTCAGCCAGTTTTTTCAGGATAAAGCCATCCTGCGGGGCATGAATTTCGGAGAATTTCCTGTTAAACGATACGAGATTCAATTGCTGCCGGGCAAGCTGAAGCGCAGTCTTTGTATTTTGCAGCTGCTCGAGCGTAGCCACACTATCGGCGTACAAACTCTGGGTGCGTTTATGATCTCTTGCTGCTTTTTCAAGTGCCAGCTGTGCCTGCTGCACCTGCGCATTGATTTCGGTAAGGTTTAATGTGGCCAGAAGCTGTCCCTTCTTTACAGGATCACCCTCTTTTACCAGTACCCTGTTGATGATGCCGCCTGTTTTGAAAGAAAGTAATACCTCATCATCTGTGGTAAACTGTCCGGATAATGCGATCGCAGCATTTCCTGTCTGCTGGTCCAGTGGTATGATCCGGACAGGTATGGTATCCTTGTCCGTCAGTTTCTTTGCCGGCTCCTTTGTAGTGCAGCTGAAAAAAAGCGGAGCGGCTAACAATATGCTGATGTAGTGAATGGCTTTCATGTCTATGATTTTTAGTTTGAATTGTCAATTGGATAAGTGGCTTGATTGCGTTCAAGTTCTGCGATGGAAATCTGCAGATCAGCCTGAGTTTCTGCAATACGAAGTTTGGTGCTGATGAGCTGGTCCTGAGCATCAAGCAGTTCGAGGTAGAGCAACTGCCCTGCCTGGTACGCCTTAAGCTGATCCCTGAAATATTTTTCGGCAAATGTTAATGCTGCCCGGGCACTTTTATCTGCCGCTTTTACCGAACGGTAGTTATTTAAGGATTGCAGGAGTGTCAATTTGAGTGCATCTTCGGTTTCCTCCAGTTTTGCGGCTGTTGCGTTTAAGCTTGCTTGTGACTGTGCAGCGCGGTATTTATTTTTACCCCCGGTAAACAGGTCCCATTGCAGATTTACGCCCCAAAGATAGTAACGTGTATTGCCGTTAAATGTAGTTCCGGTACCCTGCGAGCCCAGATCCAAAAAGGTATTGAGCTTTGGAATGATCGCGGAGCGCTGCAATTTATAATCAAGCGAATTCACTTGTTGCGTAGCCTTTAGCTGTTTCAGTTCCTCCCTGTTGTCTACTCCCCTAATACTATCAGGCTCGCTGGTGAAGACGATGGGGTGTATACCTGAAGTATCTATCGAATCTCCAAGCGGCCGGTTTAAAAGAAAATTAAAATAAGCTCTGGCATTTTCTGTGTTTTTTTGGGCCGAGATTAAAGCTGCATTTATTTTTTGCTGCTCCGTTTGAGCACGCAGCAAAGCGGTACCGTTCCTTACACCGTTTTTTAACAGACTGGCATTTACCCTGATGTTTTCATTGATCAGCAGCAAGGCACTTTTATAAGCTTCCACCCCCTGCAGTGATTGATAATATTGATAATAAGCTGTTTTAATATCTTTTACCAATGCGCGTTTATAAACATTGACCGATGCCTGCTGTATGCTGATCAGTTGTTGTTTAATGAGCTTGTTGTAACGGATCTCCGCATTAATGAGTGGAAGAGAGGTACGAAGCTTCACATCATAGAAATTGTCAGGATTTAGCTGTTCAGAAGTATTGCTGAGCTGGGGAAATTTTGAGGAAGAAGTAAGTTCATTAAGTGCCGTATAAATTGGATTGATGAGATCGCCGACCGGCACATCAATGGTCCTGCCACCCGAGGCTTTGGTATAGCTGCCTAGCATACTTACTGAAGGCAAATACATGGACTTGGCTTCCCTGAGCGCAAACATAGCCCGGTCAAGATCAAATTTCTGTTGCTTCAGCCCCTGGTTATTAGAGAATGCATCAGAGATATATACATCTAATCGAGGATCTTGTTGCTGCGCGCTAGCCATTCCTCCGGTCAGGATTACCCAGGCTGTAACAAAAGAAAGTATTTTAATAAATGACGTGTACATAGTAAACAGTGTTTAGTAAAAGGGTAAAAAATATAGGGATTATTTAAACATGTATTTTAGCAAAACTATAAATGATGTATACATAATAAACGGTGTTTAGTAAAGGGTCAAAAAAATATTATTTTCTAATGCAGCTTAAATATTCTTCCATGCTTTGATTTAAGGTTTCGCGAATTGTTACATCATTGATCATCATCACTTTCAGGCGGCAGCGCAGATCAAGAGACACCAGACCGTGAGCCATTGCCCAAACCTGCAATGCTGCCAATTGTATGTCGTTAAAAACAATCAGGCCCTGAGTGATACATTCTGCAAGTGTATCCACAAGAAATTTAAATGAATCTTCACCATTGCTTTTAAACTGGCTCTCATCTGCGTTCATGGGAGCGCGGATGATAAACATCAGGTCGTACAGTTCAGGGTTTTCCAGTCCAAAAGAGATGTACGTCTTACAAACCTGCGCTAATCGTTCGAAAGGATGTTTACTCGTCGCGTATGTTTTGAAAGCTTCCAATAGTTTTCCATAAGCATGGCGCTGCACTTCGAAAAGCAATTCATCCTTATCCTTATAATACAGGTAGATGGTTCCCGGACTATACTCTATGGCATCTGCTATATTGCGAATAGAAGTCTTCGCATATCCATCTTCAAGAAACATTTTTAGTGCGGCGCCCATGATCAACTGCTTCATTTCTTCTCTTTCCCGCTCTTTTCTTTCAGATATTCCCATGATTTTCCATAAATACACTGCAAATATAATGAATGGTGTTCAGTAAATGAAATAATTTATGATAAAATAACATAATCAGCGCCTAATGTAATTTAAGCGAAGATATTCAGCCAAATGTCAATAAATAATTAAAGTCTATGGATTTAGTAGATTATTTATATATCTTTGCCTCACATTGAGTTCTTAAACATAATACTTATAAAGAAAGACTGAGGGAAAGGCCCTATAACGTCTTAGCAACCTATACTAACCGGAAGTAAAAGGTGCTAATTCCTGCTCTGCAAAAAGAGAAAGATAAGTTTGAAAATCAACTGTCCGCACTGTTGATCCTGCTATTGCTTTGTCTACTTTTTTCTTGTTAAGTATTTGTCTGCTCATATTTTGATGGAAACTATGGATACACACTTACAAAAATCAGCATGAAAAAAAATGTTGTATTACTGACCATATTCGCATTGGCCAGCACAGAACTTTTTGCGCAACAACAAAATCTGAAAGGTTTCTCACAGAAATCATCATCTGCGCAGCTGCAACTGGAAAAGCGTTTTGACCAGCAGCTGAGTAACATCAGCATAGGAAACACGATTAAAGAGTTTTCTGCTAAACCTCACCATTTAGGCTCTGCCCAAGGCAAAATTGTAGCAGAATCTGTATTAAAAAAATTCAAGGATTATGGATGGGATGCTAAAATTGAAACTTATCATGTCTTGTTCCCTACTCCAAAAACACGGATACTGGAGCTAACCGCGCCCACAAAATTTATCGCACTACTAAAGGAGCCGGCTTTTGCCGAAGATGCCTCTTCGGGACAGGAAGGACAGCTTCCCACTTATAATGCCTGGGGCGCAGATGGTGATGTAACGGGGGAATTGGTATTTGTAAATTTTGGATTACCTGAGGATTATGAGAAACTGGAAAAACTGGGCATCAGTGTTTCCGGAAAAATTGTAATTGCCCGCTATGGACGTTCCTGGAGGGGGATCAAACCAAAAATTGCCTATGAACATGGTGCAATTGGCTGTATTATTTATTCCGACCCCAAAGAAGACGGGTACTATCAGGGAGCCGAATATCCCAAAGGGCCATTTAAAAACGAGCATACCGTACAGAGAGGTTCTGTAATGGATATGGTCATCTACCCTGGAGATCCGCTGACACCGAATACCGGAGCTACAAAAAACGCGAAACGCCTGGAAAGAATGGAGGCAGTTACCATTTTAAAGATCCCGGTACTGCCGGTAAGCTACCATGATGCCCTGCCCCTGCTCTCCGCACTGGACGGGCCTGTGGCACCTGAGGAATGGCGCGGCGCCCTGCCCATCACTTACAGAATCGGTGGTGGCAGGGCAAAGGTCCATTTGAAAGTCGAATCCAACTGGGATATTGTTCCTGCCTACAATGTAATTGCTAAAATCAAAGGATCCGAGTATCCCGGCCAATGGATCATCAGGGGAAATCACCATGACGCCTGGGTAAATGGCGCCGCAGACCCTGTAAGCGGACTAGCCGCAGAAC
>NZ_DATHGC010000047.1:0-5693 GCF_035317785.1 Pedobacter sp.
AAAATTTATAAGAATTGTTCATCATATATTTGGTTTATAATTGGTTCTTCTAAAATAAACTGACCTCATCCTTAAGGAAGGATTTGATCACTTTGGCCCTGCCACGGCCTTTATTGATTAGCTTATACCTTTTAGCAGCAGCAGGAAGAATAAAAGTTTCTGCATAGGCAAAATGAACAGCCGGCTGTCCGTCAATTTCAACAGCAACCGAAGTCCCCTCCACCAGCATCAAAACATGGCAGGACTCATTGGTGTCTATCATCACTTCCGAATCAAATTCTATCCTGTGGACATCGTAAAAATGGTCCCTATGGGTTGGCAGGTGGATCAGTTCCCAGTCTGCGCCGCGGTCAATGCTCACCGGACGAGAAATGTGCTCACGCGTCACCACTTCTCCTTTTCGTTCAAACCTAAGGTTGTTAAAGGCATGATCTATATTGATCGGCCGGGGGTTTCCATTGAGGTCCAATGAAAGCCAGTCGTACATTTTGAAAGTAAAAATATACGGGGTAGCACTGATTTCAAGCACCATGTTGTTGATCCCCGAACTGTGCACCGTGCCATTCGGAATCAAAAAAAGATCGTGCTTGTGTGAAGGGAAGCTCTGCACATACTTCTCTACTTCGAGTTTCTCTTTATTATCCTGGCTGTATTCAAGTGCAGCCCTGAAAGCTGCTGGATCTATGTCTTCCTGGAAACCAAGATAAACCCTTGCATCCGGCGCACAATCTAAAATATAATAGGTTTCATCCTGAGTAATGGTTTCTCCAAAGTTTTCTGAGATGTATTTTTTAGAGGGATGGCACTGTATAGAAAGATTTCCGCCTTCAAAGGTGTCCAGGAAATCAAATCGGATCGGAAAATATGGGCCAAACAATTCCGCATGTTTACCGAGCACATCTTTATAGGCGTACCACATCAGAAAATCAAAAGATACCTCCAGCAGCAGACCATTACTTTCAAACAATAGTCCATTCTCAGGAGTAATCAGTTCAAAAGACCAGGCATAATTTACCTCGTTATTGTTCAGGCCCCCAATATGTTCCTTCATCCACTGTCCGCCCCAGGAGCCTTTTTCAAACCATGGCCGTGCACGAAATACAGTGCGGCTCATTTGCTTCAGGCCATCAACCAGATCCTTTTTAAACATCCAGTTGAGGTCGCCAAACTGCTGCCCGTCTGCGACGATTGCGATCCTGTCCAGCAACTGATTGCGGTGATTGTCCAGCGCTACCCAATCCACAAAATAAAAGCGTTTGTACATCAAAAAAGCACTTTCACTGGCCATTTTACCGATATTTGTAATCGATTCCGCCCGCATCCGGTACTGGATCTCATTTTTTGGTATATCGAGGTATACTACAGGCGCATCCCATTGCAGGAGCCCTGCACCAATACCAATGATGATATTGATCTCGTATAACTGGTCTTCCGATATCGTAAAAAACTCTTCATTAAAAAAATCCTCAAGCACCAAACTGGTCTTTGTCCCCCATACGTCTGATTCTTTGCCTGTAAAAGGCTCAACCATGACATCAATCTCCTCCTGAGATTTGAAATGATCAGCTGTAGCATGCCAGTTTACCAAATAACCCTTTTCAGCCAGTTCCTGTTGAATACGCTGTTGTACTTCTTCATAAAATACACCACCATACCCATCAATTAAAACTGTTTTCCGTTCAATGATCCATTCGGCGAGGCTTCCGTAACCGCTAAAGATCTTGTCATTTCCTAAAGCATGAAAAGGCGTGTGGTTATAAGCAGTTCGGCCGGTAGTCAGAGCAGACACTCGTTTATTTAATAAGGGTTGTGTACTTTCTCTCCACTTCTCGGCACTAACGGTATTGTTGGTTTTGCTCATTTGACAGTATTGTTTTTAAGGGTATGTAACTACAATACATACGTATGTACAAACATAATGTTTTAATCACCTTTTGCAAAGATATTTTCATAATATTGCAAGTATAAAATGTATTTTTAAACAATTATAAACAGATGAAAATCGCGCTTAATCATAAAAGTCCCATACCGCTTCACATTCAGGCTGAGGAGCTGCTTCGTAAAATGATTAAAGACCCGCAATTTCAGAACGGGAAACTGCTGCCTAATGAAGTTGATCTGGCCAATCAGCTGGCCATATCCCGTACCACATTACGCCAGGCCTTAAACAAACTGGTTTACGAAGGACTACTGATCCGGAAAAAAGGGGTTGGTACTAAGGTAGCTGATGCAATGATCAGTTCCAAATCTGTCAACTGGCTGAGTTTCTCTCAGGAGATGAAGGCACGCGGCATTCCGATCAGAAATTTCGAACTCCATGTGAGCTGGATCTATCCTGAGGAAATCATTGCCAATTTCTTCAACATCAAAACCGATCAGAAGATCTTAAAACTGGAACGTCTCCGGGGCAGACCTGAAGGCCCTTTTGTTTACTTTGTTTCGTATTTCCACCCGCGCACTGGCCTGACCGGGGAAGAAGATTTTAAAAGGCCGCTTTATGATATCCTGGAAAAGGATTATAACATCATTACTGAGCTTTCCAAAGAGGAGATCAGTGCCAAAGGCGCGGATAAATTTATAGCCGCAAAACTGGAGACCGAACCCGGAAGTCCTATTTTGTTTCGCAAACGTTTTGTCTACGATCAGGCCGAACGGCCAGTCGAATACAACCTGGGTTATTATAAAGCAGACAGTTTTGTCTATTCTGTAGAAAGCCGCAGGGGATAAAAAAACTGCAGGTTACCTCCGTAACCCACAGCCTAAACCAAACTATTGTCTTAAATATTATATTCCCCAGTTCTTATTGGGAACAGGTCCCATTTGCAGGATCAGCTTCCCTCCTTTCAGCAATTCGCTGGCCGGAAATTTAAAGGACTGCAGGGGTTTGCCGTTCAATGTTGCTTTCTGGACATATTTATTGTCCCTTGAAACATCCGGTGCTTCGATCGTGAATGATTTTCCTCTTCCATATTGTTCCCCAAGGTTTATGGTAACGGCAGGGAAAATCGGGCTCGCGATCTCGTAAACCGGATCGGCACTGCATCCTCCGTCAGTTTGAAACAAGCCCAGCGCCGCCATGATAAACCAGGCGCTCATCTGTCCCTGGTCTTCATCTCCCAGATAAGCATTAGCCAGATCTCCGCCATAATACCTGTCCATGATGGCGCGGCTCCATTGCTGGGTAAGCCATGGCTTTTGCACCCAGTTGAACAGAAAGGCAAAGTGCATTGACTGCTGGTTGCCCTGGATCACCGGATAGTCCCAGTACTGATCTCCAGGCGCATTAAACCTCAGTTTATTGCTTTCTGTAAATCCCCAGGACAGACGCTCCACAAATTTATCCACACCGATCTCTTTGGCCAGACCAGGTACATCCTGAGGTACAAAATAGGTCAGCTGCCAGGCATTGCCCTCTACATACTGTTTGTTTGCTCCTGATTTAAAAGGATCAAAATCAGCCATCCATTTTCCATCGGAATGACGCATCCGTGCATATCCGGTTTCCTTATCGATGGCATTTCTCCAGTAATTGCCGCGCAGCGCAAATATTTTCTCTTCTTCTTTCTTGCCCAGTGACTTGGCAAACTGCGAGACAGTCCAGTCGTCGTAGGAATATTCCAGCGTATTGGAGAACCTGCCCAGATCATAAGGCACATATTTGTATTTAAGATAAGGTATCAGATCCCTGTTGCCCGCATAGCCCAGACCAACTTTTTGCGATGGTGTGGTCTGCATTTTCTTAACGGCCTCGAATGCCTTTTCCGCGTCAAAATCACGGATCCCCATCTGATAGGCACCCACAATAAGCGGAATCTCATGCTCCGCGACCATCACCGGCACATAATTCATACCCGCAGGGCCTTTTGCCAGCCATCCATTGGCATCATACATCGCCAGTTGCGACTTCACCCATTTAGATGACCACTCCGGTGTCACCAGGTTCCAGAACTGGTTCAGGTTCCAGAAAGTGTTCCAGAACGCATCACAGCCCAAGGCCAGCGCATTCGGATCTTTGAGCTTTTGTACTTTTTGAAAAGCATCAACCCAGCTTCCGTCCAGATCACTCCAGGTATTTCTGCTGGCCAGCGCACGGTACATATTGCTGTAAAACCTGATCTTTTCCCGCCTGTCATTGGTCGTAATGGCCACACGGCCAATCAGCTTATTCCACACCCCGCGCTGTCCGTCCCGTACTTTATCAAAACTCCAGCCATATGGCTTTGTTACCTCCTGCTGCAAATTATCTGAAGCATTTTCGATGCTCACCATGGAGATTCCAGTACGCACCTGAACCACCTGGTTCGCGCGGGTGTCAAACTCCACATACGCTCCTGCATCTTTTACAGCACCCGAGCTGACAATATCCTGATCACTGAGGTCATCATTTATCCAGGTGCCAAACTTTTTAATGGGCTGGTCAAATTCAATGACAAAATGAAGCTTGTAATCCTGGTTCACATCACCCGACCATGCCCCCGGAGTAAATTGTCTCGATACTCCCTCTATCCGGTAGTCACTCACTTTTTTTAAGGTTACATCCTTCAATTGATAGCCGTATTCTGCGGGGATCTGCAAGTCGATCATCACCCTGGAATCTGTAGCCTTTGGATAAGTATAGCGCTGGAAACCGCACCTTGTTGTAGCGGTAAGCTCTGCTTTGACATTGTAATCGGTAAGCAGGACCTTGTAATAGCCCAAAGGTGCTTCTTCCGTAGATTTATCGATCTGCGAACGGTAACCGGTTCCGTTACTGCGCTGATCTCCGGTCTTCGTCTTCAGCGGACCATTCACCGGCAGCATACCCAGGCCCGCCATTGTCCATTCATGGATATGACTAAATGCGCCTACGCTTTCAAAACTCGGTTCGTATCCGGCCTGCCAGCCGCCATTCTGGTTATCAGGGCTCAGTTTCACCATACTAAATGGCATCCAAGGCCCCGGAGCGATCATCCACCTCGAATGCGCTGTTCCCATTTTGGTATCCACATAATCTGCGGGAGTAAATACCTGCTGCGCAGCCCGTTTTACCATTCCGCTTTCCAGCAGGGCACCGTCGCTGAAAATTTCATACTTACTTTGTTTTGGAGCAGAAACAGCCGGCATCGGTACTTCAAACTGATACCTTGCACTGTCCAGTTTCGCATTAAAAACCAAACGGCCATCCAGTTTCACACTCAGTTTCGGTTTACCGGAAATGAGCTGCGCGTCAACCAGCAGGGGCTGGATCTTCTTTCCGTTGTCGTCCAGCTGGTATCCGGCCGCTTTTACGCTTCTCAGAAATATGTTCTTGCTGATGATGAGCTTTGCCCCGTCAGGTCCTTCAAGCCTTACCTGATCAAAGACCAGCCATGAACCTTCCAGGGTGGTCATCAAAATTTCATTACCACCTTTTCTCAGTTGCCCCGGTGACAGCGGAATCTCTATTTTAAACTCCCGGGCACCGCTCAGATCGCCGGCAAAAGTTTTGTCGCCATCATGTTCAGGTAATTGCTTTACATAAGATTTACCGTTTACAGTGATCTTCAGCAATGGCGGCAAAGTTCCCTGGTAACCCAGCAGATCAACCACAAACTTCCAGTTGCCCGCCACGGGCAGATCCTGGAGCCCAAAAAGAATATTGGCATTGTGTGTCCTCAGCCCGGACGTACCACCCGTACCTCCCCAGCCATCTTTCGGTCCCGGCAATATATACG
>NZ_DATHGC010000048.1:0-9943 GCF_035317785.1 Pedobacter sp.
ATCCCTCGCCACTATAGTCCAGTGTATCTATAGTTGTCTGGGTATGAAAGTGCAGGTCCCGGCTGAAATCCATACGGGACAGCACATGCTGCAAAAATGCGGACAGATCATGTGTATCGAGTTGCTCGTCATCTTCCCTCGCCGCAATGAACAGGTATTTGGCCAGGCTCAGCTGATTTTTACCTAATATGTGGTTGGCTATGGTCAGGATTTCCTGGGGCCTTCTTTCTTTTAGATATGGGGTATAGCGTTCGCTGCCTATCGCAAAAAGCAGCGGGTGCACACCTGCGGCATCGACTGCATTTACTGCTTTCAGTCCATGTATTTCTTTGGGCAATGCCGACCCTGCTATCTCGTGGATCAATGCGCCAAAGCTGGTATCTTCTTGCGGTGGCCTGCCCACGACGGTGAATGACCAGATGGCATCCTTGCGATGGTATACATTGTGCACCTTCATCAACGGGAATGGATGTGTAAGACTGTAATAGCCCAGATGGTCGCCAAAGGGGCCTTCAGGTTTGTTTTCCTGCGGATAGACCGTTCCGGTGATGACAAAATCTGCATCAGCCGAGATGCAAAAACCTTCTTCATCGTAAAAATACCTGAACCTGCGGTTACCCAGTGCCCCGGCAAAAGTCATCTCAGACAGCCCTTCCGGCAATGGCATTACTGCCGCCAGCGGATGAGATGGCGGGCCGCCAACGAATATACTCACTTTTAGAGGCTGGCCTTTGGCGTTGGCTTTACTCTGGTGTACCCCAATTCCCCGGTGGATCTGGTAATGCAACCCGATTTCTTTATCCTGGATATAGTCATTGCCTGCCAGCTGGATCCGGTACATGCCCAGGTTGGCGTTGAGTATTCCGGTTTTGTCAATATCCTCTGTGTAAACTTGCGGCATGGTGATGAACGGACCACCATCCATGGGCCAGTTTACAATCTGCGGCAGTGCGGAGATGGTGGTTTTGCTAAATGTATTTTTAAAAATGCTTTGTTTCAGCGGAAGCGCTGTTAAAGCGGTAAAGCCGATACCGGGGAGTTTAAGTGGATTCTTTAAAGCCTTCACAGGATCAGAGCGCAGGTTTACAAGTTGCTCAACCTTAGGCAGGCTGCCCCTGAACATGAACTTTGAGCGTTCCAGGGTACCAAAGAGGTTGGAAACCGCAGGAAACTTACTGCCTTTTACCTTTTCAAAAAATAAAGCAGGTCCTTGTTTTTCATATACACGAAGGTGTATGGCAGCCATTTCCAGATAAGGGTCTACTTCTTCTTTAATCCTGATGAGGTGTCCGTGTTTTTCAAGGTCGGCGACACATTCTGCTAAGCTTTTATATCCCATGTTGCTTCAAAGATATTAAAGAAAGACATAAAAAAGTCACACTGAACTTATTTCAGCATGACTAATGATGATATTAAATAACCTCAGGTACTATTTCTTTCCGGCAAAAGAACGCAGCATCCAGGTATTTTTCTCTTTAAACTGCATAAACTTGTTTACCATATCATTGGTACCGTCGTCACCAGCCTGTTCTGTAGCTTCCAGCAGATCACGCTCCAGCTGGATCAGGTGCGCCATGTCTTCAAGCACCTCGTCAACCATGTCCAGGTCTTTCATCCCGATGGTATTGACCTCTTTAATACCTGATTCTTTGATATAATCCGCGAAGCGGCTGTGCGGCGGCTTGCCCAGCGTCAGCACACGTTCTGCAATCTCGTCGATGGTCAGCTGGGCGTTGGTGTATAATTCTTCAAATTTGATGTGCAAGGTAAAGAAGTTTTGTCCTTTGATGTTCCAGTGACATCCTCTTAATTTCTGGTAATGAACGTGGTAATTGGCCAGGTAATCATTCAGCAGATCAACTACTGGTTTTACTTCTTTTTCATTTAAACTGATTTCTTTTGCGTCCATGGTATTTATTTTTTTATTTTGCCCCCTCTTTCCGGGATTAGGTGGTATAACAAAGATAGCTGAAAATGGTTTAAAAATATCTCTGAAAAGACAATAGGATGCGCCAAACAGCGTTTATAATTACAATTCAACAGGGGGTTACTTTATTATTCGTATTATTGCTCAAAATTTTTTATCAGGACATTAATGTATAGATACTGTATAATAGCAATTGCTGCTATTCTTTTTAATATAAATACTTCATCAGCAAATACCAGGGATTCAATAGGGGTTGAAAATCAAAATGGTAAAAAGGTGGTCATTCACAAGGTCGTGGCCAAAGACACTTATTACTCCATCGCCAGAAGATACAATGTCAATCCTAAGGATGTGATGAACTTTAACGACAGCAAATATTTGCAGATCGGTGTCATTGTTAAAGTACCTACTTCTATGCCGTATACGGTAAATTATAGTACTGCGACAGTTAAAAACACGCCAGGAAATACAACTGCGGTGCCACCTGCTGCCGATTCAAATAGTACTGAACAGGGCCTGATCGAGCATGCAGTACAAAAGAAAGAAAACCTGAACATGCTTGCGGAAAAGTACGGCACTACAGTAAACGAGATCAAAAGGATAAATAATTTAAGGTCTATAAACCTGCAGATCGGCCAGATATTAAAGATTCCGGTTAAAGCAGAAGAGAAAGCACCTGAAGATACTGCGACAGCATCAGTGCAAAAGGTAAATCCGGCAGTAGTTCAGCCTGCAGTGGTACAGACAACCGTGCAGCAGCCATCGCAAAAACAGCCGGTGCCGGCTCCGGTTCCGGACAGAAGGGAGATCAACAAGAACATCGACCTGAACCAAAAAATGGCTGAGAACAAGCCGGACAGCAATGAGCTCATCGTTCATACAGTCGCCTCAAACGAAACCATCTATTCCATCGCTACAAAATATAAGATGACCATCGATCAGCTTAAAGCTAAAAACGACATGACCACCAGTTCATTGAATGTTGGTCAAAAGCTTCTGATCAAAGGTCAGTATCCTGTTAAGCCTGCAAATGCGCCCTTCGCCAGCGAAGCAGATTCTCTGCGTTCGATCAAAGACCCTTCGCTAAGATATCCGGCTGCACGCTATGGCCTCAACCAGATCGAAGAAAAAGGAACCGCGGTATGGATAGCCGATGCGGATCTTGACCCTACTAAAATGCTGGTATTGCACCGTACTGCCCCAATAGGCGGCATTGTCAAAATCACCAATCCCATGAGCAACCGCTCTACCTTCGCAAAGGTTGTTGGTAAATTTACTGAAAATGAGTCCACAAAAGATGTTATCATTGTAATGACAAAAGCTGTCGCAGACGCACTGGGCGCACTGGACAGACGTTTTTATTGCAATTTAACGTACGGCGGACAAGAGAATGAACAAAAATAAACCTTTCATTATAGGCATCGCTGGGGGCAGCGGCTCCGGCAAAACCTTCTTTTTAAATTCCTTCTTACACCATTTCAAAAATGACGAGGTCACCCTTGTCTCCCAGGACGACTATTATTTCCCGGCAGGCGAAATGACCCAGGAAGAAAATAAACTGTACAACTTTGACCTGCCTTCCACTATAGACAATGAGCAATTTTTACAGGACATTAAAAGACTGGTAAAAGGCGAGGTCGTTTATAAAAAAGAATACAATTTCAATAATCCATTGGCGGTAGTCAAAATACTCGAAGTCAACCCGGCCCCTATTGTCATTGTTGAAGGCCTGTTCATTTTGCATTTTAAAGAAATAGCCGCTTTGCTGGACTACAGGATCTTTGTAGAAGCAGAAGAGGCCGTCGCATTGCAGCGAAGAATTAAAAGGGACGGCATGGAACGTGGGTATGCGGAGGATGGTGTCCTGTATAAATGGCACAACCATGTAGTTCCTGCCTACAAGGAATTCCTGCTGCCTTATAAAGGTACCGCAGATAAGGTGGTGATCAATAACCTGGATACTCCGGAAGACATCATCAGGATCACAGAAGAGATCTCAAAAGACCTGAGACCCAGGTATTGTAAACAGTCTTAATCCAGCGCCATTTCCGGTACGTCATCATCTGCATAAAGCTTACCTAAAGTAGCCTGCCTGATGTAATCTACGCTCACTCCCGGTGCCCGTTCTATCAGTTTAAAACCACCTTCCGGCAATACATCCAGTACCGCCAGTTCGGTAACGATCTTCTTGATACACCGCACACCTGTGAGCGGCAAGGTACAGGCAGGCAGCAATTTGCTCTCCCCTGCCTTATTCACATGCTGCATGGCGACAATGATGTTCTTGGCAGAAGCCACCAGGTCCATCGCCCCGCCCATACCCTTTACCATTTTACCAGGAATCTTCCAGTTGGCAATATCACCGTTTTCAGACACCTCCATAGCCCCTAATATCGTCAGATCTATCTTTTGGCTCCTGATCATACCAAAACTCATGGCAGAATCGAATATAGAAGAACCCGGCAGGGTCGTGATGGTCTGTTTACCGGCATTGATCAGGTCAGCATCCTCTTCTCCTTCAAAAGGAAAAGGTCCCATGCCCAATAAACCGTTTTCAGATTGCAGCACCACATTGATCCCTTCGGGAATGTAATTGGCGACCAGTGTAGGGATACCAATCCCCAAATTCACATAATACCTGTCTTTTATCTCTTTTGCGATACGTTTCGCAATTCCGTTCTTATCCAGCATGCCGGTCAGCTTTTAGTTCTAACAGTCCTTTGTTCAATTCTCTTTTCATAACCCGAGCCCTGGAATATGCGGTGCACGTATACTCCCGGCGTATGGACCTGGTCCGGATCAAGTTCACCGGCCTCCACCAGCTCTTCCACCTCAGCAATGGTCACCTTGCCTGCCATGGCCATGACCGGGTTAAAATTGCGGCTGGTAGACCTGTAGATCAGGTTGCCTGCAGTATCGCCCTTCCATGCCTTGACAATGGCAAAATCAGCGTCAAAAGCATATTCCATCAGGTAATCCTTTCCGTTAAAATTCCGTACTTCCTTGCCCTCGGCCACTTCAGTCCCTACCCCGGCAGGCGTATAAATGGCAGGCATACCATATCCGGCAGCCATACATCTGGTAGCCAGGGTACCCTGCGGGATCAGCTCAACCTCCAGTTCACCGCTCAGCAACTGACGCTCAAACTCGGCGTTCTCGCCTACATAAGAAGAGATCATTTTTTTTACCTGGTGATGCTGGAGCATCAACCCTATTCCAAAATCGTCCACACCGGCATTGTTAGAGATACAGGTCAGTTGCCCAACCCCTTTTTTAACCAGCGCGTTGATGCAGTTTTCAGGAATCCCGCAGAGGCCAAAGCCGCCCAGCATGAGCGTACTGCCATCTGTTATGTCCTTAATGGCTTCATCAGCGCCGGAAACAACCTTGTTTATCATGATAATAAGTTTTGCTGCTAAATTATACTATATCCGGCAACCAACACAACTTATTTAGTGATTTCTATGATTTTATCGTTCGAACCATTACTGCTGGCAATGTATACTTTGCCGTCCGGAGACTGGCAAATGGCCCTCAACCGTCCAAATTCATTTAAAAAATAATCTTTTGTGCCGGTAACCTGGTCCCCGGAACTGTTCAGTTTAAGCTGGATAAATTTGGAAGCTTTTAAGGTCACCAGCAGCAGCGAATTTTTCCATTGGGGAATATAATCGGAATTGTAATAAGTAAGCCCCGCCGTCGCTATGGTCGGTGTCCAGGCGGTGATGGGTTCAACCACATCATTGGCAGTACAGAATACTTTTTCGGTGGTTCCGTTGCAATAGCCTTCTACATTTGGCCAGCCGTAGTTCCGCCCTTTTAGGATCACATTGATCTCGTCATCGTTATTGGGGCCATGTTCCGACGCATAAATGCGTCCGTTGGCCTCTACCAGACCCTGCGGATTCCTGTGCCCCAGGCTCCACAGCCTATTGCCGGCTATAGGGTTATCAGCAGGTACAGAGCCGTCCAGATTGACCCTCAAAACCTTACCCGACAAAGAACTGGCATTCTGTGCATTGCCGCTTACACTGGCATCACCGGTCGTGATCAGCAATTTTTGATCAGCAGTGATGAGCAGCCTTGAGCCATTGTGGATGGAGGCAGCAGGGATCTGGTCCAGAATGACCAGCGGAGCGCCGAGCGTACCGCCACTATAGCTAAACCTGACTACTTTCTCTTTATAAGGACTGCCATAATTGTAAACCACATATACCCATGGATTGGCGTCAAACTGCGGATGCAGCGCCATACCCAATAAGCCGCCTTCGCCATTGGAAACTACATCAGGAATGTTGTAAACCAGTGAAACAGCGCCTGTTTGCGGATTTACCCTGCTGATCTTACCCGATCTTTCAGTGATCCAGATCTGCTGGTCAGGGCCATAAACCATTTCCCACACATGAGAAAGACCACTGCTCAGCACACGGGTTTTGATCTCGGCATCCGGCAGTTCTTCACCCGGATCTTTTGGGTTCTTTTTGCAGGCCAGCACCGGGATCATCAGCACAGCGAGCAACATGACCAGTGATTTCATAAGACAATCATTTTATCTTATAACACACTGATAATAAATATGTTTACCTAATTGAAATAAACATAGGAAATTCCGTCGCCGCCACGGTCTGCATGCTCATCTTCTACCCGGTTCACCTGGCTGTATTTTTTTAAATATTCGCGTATCAGTTTCCGGAGGATACCGTCGCCCTTGCCATGGATGATCTTGATGAAAGGAAAACCAAGCATCAGTGATTTGTCCAGGTATTTTTCCAGTTCATAAAGCGCGTCATCACCGCGCTGGCCCCTCAGGTCCAGTTCGGCATTAAAACTGGAGATCGCTTCAGAGATGCTGCCTGTATAGGAATTATTTTGTACCGCTTTTTTAGCCTGCTTGTTGCTGATCTTTTGTACCCGGTTTTTTTTCAGCACCGAGCGCAGGTCACCAAGCGCCACCACCAGGTTGTCCCTGTTGATCTCCAGCACCTGGCCCGTAGTCTCACTGTTGTTCAGCTGCACCCAGTCGCCCACTTCAATCGGCGTATTCACCAGTTTAACTGGTTCTGCTTTTGCCGGTTCATCCTTTACCTGGTGCTGCACCAGTTGCTTTTGCAGGTTCTGCCGCAATTCTTTTGCAACAGTCTTATCTGCTTTTGTTTCCTTGATCTCCGCGATGGTATTCTCGACCAGCTTATTCGCGTTTTTAATGATGGTCTGGGCCTCCAGTTTGGCCTCCTTGATCAACACCTTTTTATTCTCGTCCAAAAACAGCTTCAGCTTCTCATTTTCGGCTACCAGGTTCTTTACCTTGTTCTGCTGATTGGCCAGATGGATCCTGGTATCGTAGATCTGTTTCTTTTCGCGTTCCAGGTCGACCAGCAAGCTGTCTATCCTGTTTTGATTGGTTCCAGTCTTGGCCCTGGCCAGTTCCAGCACTTCTTTCTGCAAGCCGATATTTTGGGCGATCTCAAAAGCATAAGAACTGCCCGGCTTGCCTATTTCCAGTACATACATCGGCTTCATGCGGTCATTGTCAAATAACATCGACGCATTTTCCAAGCCCGGTGTATTGCCAGCAAACAGCTTCAAATTGGAATAGTGGGTCGTAATGACCCCACGGACTTTTTTATTGTTCAGTACCTCCAGCACGGCTTCCGCCATTGGCCCGCCAAACTGCGGATCAGTACCTGTACCAAACTCATCGATCAGTACCAAAGATTTTGGCGTGGCGTGGGCCACAAAATACCGCATCTTGGTCAAATGCGCACTGTAAGTACTCAGGTCACTCTCTATAGACTGGTCATCGCCAATATCAGCAAAGATCTGGTCAAAAACGCCTACCTCGCTGGACTCATGAACAGGAATGAGCAGCCCCGACTGGACCATTACCTGCAGCAGACCCACGGTTTTCATACAGACAGACTTACCGCCGGCATTTGGGCCTGAAACAACTAATATTCTCAGATTTTCATCCAAATGCGCGTTTAAAGGCACCACCGTCTTGCCATCCTCTTTGAAAGAAAGGTAAAGCAGCGGATGCGTCGCATTCACCAGTTTGGTCTTAGGCTCATTGAGCAGCACCGGCATATCTGCCTGTACATCAATGGCAAATAAGGCCTTGGCCCGTACAAAATCCAGTTTGGTGAGGAAACCATGATAAGACAGCAATAGCGGCGTATAAGGCCTCAGGTCAGTGGTCAGCGCGATCAGTATCCTGATGATCTCCCGCCGCCTGTCAAACTCCAGGTCGCGCAGCTTGTTATTTAAGGCAAAAACCTCCTCAGGCTCGATATACACAGTTTGGCCGCTGGCGGACTCATCATGGACAAAACCCCTTAGTTTTCTTTTATTTTCGGCGAGTACAGGGATGCACATCCTGCCGTCACGTATGGTCAAACTGCCATCGGCCACCCAATTGCTGGCTACCGCCTGCCTGTAGATCGAGTCCATGCGCTTGCGTACATCCTGCTCCCCTTTGGCAATATCCCCGATGATCTGCTGCAATAGAGGAGAAGCATTGGGCTTGATCTTTCCTTTTGGATCCAGGACCGCTTCTATCCTTTTGAGAATATTCTTTTCAACCGGCAGGTGCTCAAACAAAGCCTCAAGATTAGGGTAGATCTCCTTGCGTTCATCAAAGAACCTCAATACAGAAAAAACAGTCTGTAACGAAGCGCACATCTGGTGCAATTCCTCTTCTACCAGGTAGGTACCCTCTACCCTGATCTTTTCAGCCAGGGTCTTGATGTCAAAAAATGTACTGATCTGCAGGGGTTCCTGGTTTTGAAGAATACTTTTAAACTCGTAGGTCTGTCTCAGAAACTTATTGATCTGATCAAACTTGGTCATGACCTGCATTTTGCTGACCATCTGCTGGCCCATCGGGCTCAGGCAATGTTTATGAATAAGTTGTTTTATCTCATTAAAACCCAACCGCTCCAAACAATTCTCCGGATATAACATGCTTATTTTACTGAGTTAACTTTTTTTACTGTATTAATTTTTGTGGTCTTTTTCATCCGCTTCGCCTTTCTTAGCGAATCCTTTTTCTTAACCATTTTGAGCGAATCGGATAATTTTTTCATCATGGTTATTGACTTCAGGCGTTCCTTTGGCGACAAGCTGAGCTTTTTAAGAGAATCCATTTGTCTCAAAAACTTTTTCTTTTCTTTTGCTATTTTAAGGGAGTCAGACCGTTTTATCGAATCGTTTTTGAGCTTCAGGGAATCTGCTTTCATCCTTGCCTTTTGCGTATTGAGTATTTTCGCAGTTGCCAGGGAATCTGCTCTTACGAATGCCTTTTTTTCTTTATCCAGACGGCTTACCACTTTTGTGTAGATTTCCGTCATTGCTTTTGGATGTTTATTGTAATAAGCAAAGCTCCTGCTGTAAAGCGCTGAATCAATACCAAATTTTTTATAAATGCCTTTGTAATAACCCGCTGCAACTACCCTTGCAGTATCCATATTGGCAACGGCATTGATGTAACCGTCAAAAACATGGATGTCGTGCAGGATCAGGGCCATCTCATCGGGCTGTATCAGGTCTTTGGGAATGCCCGGCTTGCAGCCCGTCATCAGTAAAAAGGAAATCACTATATATATAAAGTTCTTCATTATAGTCTAAAACATCATTATTTCTTAGCCAAAGTTCGCCAAGGTTCTTATTTTTACCAAAAATACTGATAAATGAGTATAGCCGAGAACTTATTAAAATATAAAAAGGAAATAGAAAGCGATGGCGTGCAGCTGGTGGCCGTATCCAAATTTCAGCAGGCAGATGCTGTTCTGGAGGCTTACAATGCCGGACAGCGTGTATTTGGCGAAAACCTGGTGCAGGAACTCGTGGAAAAACAGGCACTATTGCCGCAAGACATTCAATGGCACCTCATCGGCCATTTGCAGACCAATAAAGTAAAATACATTGCCCCTTTTATCAGTATGATCGAATCCGTCGACAGTTTAAAATTGCTGGTAGAGATCAACAAACAAGCCGCAAAACACAAACGGGTCGTCGATT
>NZ_DATHGC010000049.1:0-3400 GCF_035317785.1 Pedobacter sp.
GGCCTACTGCCGGGGAATGGGAAGAAGCACTGCTAAAAACCACTGACCTTATCCAGCCATGCAGCAACCGCTATTGCGACCAGAAATGGTATGTATTTGACAACACCAACGCGCCAAGATGTCCATTCTGCGGCACTAGGCATACAGGTTCCCTGCCTATCCTGGACTTATATTACCAGTTTCAGCCGACCAATTGGCGGGCGGAAAATCACCGGCTGATGGTCTATCAGGACCAATACTTGTTTCAATGGCACATCAACAGGGAGGTCATCCGCAATGAAAACCTGACAGAGGCACAAAAGGTACCGGTAGGTTATTTTTCTTTTCATGACGATACCTGGGTACTCGTCAACCAGAAAATGACAGGATTAAAAGACCTCACTGAAAACACAGAGGTACCGATAGGCGGTAAAGTAGAACTGACAAACGGCAAGAAACTGCTGCTTTCAAATGAAGAAGGTGGGAGGGTTGCCCTGATTACATTAGCAAACCAAGAACAATAAACCATAACCAAATGAACCAACATCCAATTTTTACAGAGCACCCGGGACTGATCATCGTATTCGGTATTGCCGTAGTTGTTATGCTACTGCTAGATTTAGGCGTATTCAACAAAAAGAGCCATGAAGTCTCCAATAAGGAAGCCATTTCCTGGTCCCTGGTCTGGATCAGTCTGGCAATGGCCTTTAGCGGCCTCGTTTACTTCTATGCAGGTTCTGTTAAGTTTTTTGAGTTTCAGTCTGCGTATTGGATTGAGAAGGCATTGTCCGTGGACAACCTGTTCGTATTTATATTGGTCTTTAAATTTTTTGATGTCGCCAACACCAATAAGCATAAGGTGCTTTTTTGGGGCATTATTGGTGCACTGGTGCTGAGGGCGATCTTTATCTTCTCAGGGGCATTCCTGATCGAGCTGACCTATCTGAACAAAATACTTAGTCTCTTCGGTATAGCCGGATTTGCTTATAACATCAACATCATCATGACGCTCTTTGGCCTTTTCCTGGTATATGCGGGCATCAAGTCCTGGTCTTCCGGAGACGATGATGATGAAGAAGACTATAACAACACCAGGGGCGCAAGACTGATCCGCAGGTTCTTTAGCGTAAGTGATAAATATGACGGGGACAAGTTCTTTACCATTCAGAACGGCAAAAAACTGGCCACCCCTTTATTGGTTGTGGTAGCAGTAATAGAATTTACCGATCTCTTGTTTGCCGTCGATTCCATACCGGCCATATTTGCGATTTCCAGCGATCCTTTTATTTTGTACACTTCAAATATTTTCGCTATCCTGGGGCTCAGGGCTTTGTTCTTCCTTTTGGATAACTTCATTCACCTGTTTAGCAAGCTGAAATACGGACTGGCAATCATTCTGTCCTTTATTGGATTGAAGATGATTATTGCACCGTTTTATCATATTGAATCGGTGTATTCACTAATTGTGATTGGTGTGGTGCTGGCAGCGTCGGTGGTGCTTTCTATCATTTTTCCTGAGAAAGCAGAGGATGTGGCTGCGGTTGATGAATAATGTTCATCACTCAATGTAACCTAGAGTTTTATTGCCTGTCTGACCACATTTAGGGCATGCTGAATTGCACCAGCACCCACTAAGTTCAGTGAAGATATAACCTTTCACTTTGCAGCAACCTATGTGGCTGCATTTTTTACAGATGTAAAGCTTTGTATCCTTCTCCAAATTTCCACATGTAGGACATTTGTCATAACGTGCCATAGAATAAATTTAGGTTTTCGATTTCGCTAAAGAGTTAAAGATAATGTTTTCGTCCATTCAGGGCTCGAAGAGACAACGAGTTTTGCCATTTTTTTCTGCGGCAGCTATTGTCGTTTGTATAGCGCCATTATCGCAGTTTTTTAAAGCAGGACATTTAGCGTTTATGTGATACTTTTTGCCAGTGCCGCGCTCACAGATGTAGACTTTTGTAGAACTATTTGCGCTCAAATAGATTCCACCGGCAGATAGAACAATTATTGTAATAGATACAATAACCTTCCTTTTCATTGGGTTTGACTGTGTGATGATGATAGGAGGAGGTATTGGACTTGTTGGTACTAGCGGCTTAGGCCTTATTTTATCATAATCTACTCCAAACTTGTATGGTCTTTCTTCAAAATCTATTAGCCAGGCGAGAAGCTCAATATTTTTGTCGTCCGTGTCCTCGGTTTGCTTTCTTAAAAATTTAATCAATGGTCTGAATTTATCGACATCAAATCTTGTTATGGAATGACTATAGTCATTCGATTCGACCCCAGAATTAAAGAAATCTCTAATAAACGGCTCGTCCTTTTTCTGGGTTCTTGACCTCAGAACTATAAGACATTCATTCTTGACTTTCCTTGGTGTAGGATGCGACAAGTTCAAAGAAAGTTCCCCAATTTCTTTCTTCCTGTGGTATGCGTGAACTACCGCTTTTTTATAATCCTCGAGCATTAGCCAAATAATTGATTAGTAAATGTAACCGGAATTTTCGGAATCTTTTACGGTTTTCCGGAATTCCGGTGGAATTATCGGAATGATCGGAACCGCTTGCTAATTAACCATTTCGGCCCTTATACATTTGCTTTCGTAATCGGTTCGAGGGTTGACTAGCTATCATAACTCATGTACAAGACAGGTTGCAAAAAATGAGAAGAAGTTGCGGTAGGACGTGACCGGTTTGGGAAGCAGTTATTGCCTCCCGCAATGGAATCTCATTCTACTTCCCAAAAATTTCAGAAGCGCTTCTGAAATGCAACGTAGCAACCTCCGCGATAGGATTCGCGGGGGCCTACAAAGTATTTCATTCTAAAATTTTTGAGTCATGTTCGCATTTTTAATTGCCTTATTTATGGGATTGGCAACTCCACATCATACTACCCCTAAAAATTGTGATAACGGAACAGTAACAACACTTGATGATACTACTCCTGATCCTGGAGATCACGGCGGTGAAACAGGAGATAATCCTCCTCCAAGATAATCATCTTAAAATGCGGGCAAAAATTGCCCGCATTTTTATAAATTAGGAGAATAATCAAAAATATTGAAAATACTTACCGCTTCTCTTATCCTGTTCTTGCTTATTTCTTGCCATCAAGATAAAAAGCAAAGAAAGCCATTGGCCGATAATCTATACTACGACCGAGCATGGTATTTTCTGGACAATGATTTAACTGATAGCAGTTTTATTTACTTCAACAAAGCGAAAGAAAAAGCTTTAAATGACAGAGACAGTGTCAAGGTCGCTAAGTGTCTGATCCATATGGCTATTATAAGTGGTAAAAAAGGTGATTATTTCGGAAGCCAGGAAATTTCTCTTTCTGCCATTGGTTATCTGGATCCTAATGTTCAGGAGCAAAGCGAATTATTGTCTTCCAATTATAATAACCTGGGCAAAAT
>NZ_DATHGC010000050.1:0-3284 GCF_035317785.1 Pedobacter sp.
TACTCACGGAAGGAGCCCCTGTATCATCATGGAAGAGACCGTGAGCAGAATGAAACCCAACTCCGTCATCATTGACGTCAGTATTGATCAGGGCGGCTGTTTTGAGACCTCTGAAGTCACCAATCATAAAGACCCGGTATTCAGAAAGCATGATGTCATTCATTACTGTGTACCAAACATTGCTTCCAGGGTGCCCAGAACTGCGTCTTACGCACTAACAAACATTTTCAGCCCCATATTGGTAGACATTGGAGATATGGGCGGACTAATGAGTGTCGTGTGGAACAAACCGGGAATAAGAGAGGCGCTATACATTTATCAGGGACACCTCACCAACAAAGACCTGGCAACCTTATTCAACATTCCCTACAAGGACATCGAACTTCTGGTCGTGTCCAATCAATGATCACCATGGCCCCCAGATTTCTGCTTGCTGTCCTGTTATTCCCATTTGCAGCCTTCGCCCAGGCCAAAGAAGATACCACAACACTTAGGGTCGTCGGGTCCTATAAGGCCTATTTGTCGTCCTGTGCCGCCAATCCGGACAACAAACTCGTAGAGCTAAAAAAAGCCATTCCGGGGATTATCCTTGACGTCCGATACGCCACCCGAAACAATTTCATGAAGCAGGTTATGTATAAACAGGCCCGGGCTTTTGCCAGAAAACCAGTTGCAGAACAACTCAAAAAAATACAATCCGAACTCAACCGCAAGGGATATGGATTAAAGATCTTTGACGCCTACCGCCCTTATGCCGTCACTGTCGCCTTCTACAAAAAAGCGAGCGACAAAGCTTTCGTTGCCAATCCCAAAAAAGGGTCCAAACACAATCGCGGCTGTGCGGTTGACCTAACGCTGGTCGACCTTAAGACAGGCAAAGACATTCCGATGCCTACGCCTTACGACAGCTTTGCGCCCGAAGCTTCCCCAACCTACAAAGATCTTCCGCAGCCTGTTATTAAAAACAGGGACTACCTGATCTCCGTAATGCACCGCCATGGCTTCCGTGTCATTGACAATGAATGGTGGCATTATGACTTTATTGGCTGGAAAAATTATGCCCTTATGGACATCCCCTTTGAAAGGCTGTGAACACTAATATTTTTCATGAATATAAGTGACGATCTCTGCCATGGCTTTCCTGACATCAGCCGTAGCATCAACAAAATTATTGTTCATGAATGAAAAGATATATTTCCTTCCTTTTTTGGTTAAGATATAACCGCTTTGGTTATAGACGTTAGACAAACTCCCCGTTTTGCCAAATACAAACGGCTGATCTGTCTTTGGATAGGCCTTTTTTAATGTGCCCGTTTTCCCGCCCGCCGGAAGCAGTGAGAACAACCGCTGCTGATCATGCACTTCAGTATCGATCAGCTCCAGCAGTTTAATGATATCCCTTGGCGTAAAAAGATTGTACCGGGAAAGGCCTGAGCCGTCTGCCCACCTGGGCCCGTCAGGCAAAGCGGAAAGATAATTTTTTTTGATGTGTTCAATTGCCTTAACGGCATTCAATTCCTGGCCCAGGCGGTCCGAATACACCAAAAGGAGCTGCTCGGCAATAAAATTATCACTGGGCAGCATCATTTCTTTCAGTACCGAATCTGTTTTTAACCCGAATAAAGTTTTTGCTTCTGCTGGCATTGCCATTGTGATGCTGTTGACGTTCTTTTTTAAAGTATCAGCCAGCAAAGCAATTGTTATGGCGGTGCTTACTTTGTAAGGCACCTGCTCATCGTATCCTAAAGGAACAGCAAGCGGAGGATGACGAAACACATTGCCGTTAAAATCCCGGCGAATGCGATATGCGGTATCCCTCATGGAAGAATCAGTCCGCAGGCTGTCTTTGAACAAGCGGGGAAGTGCCGCTGTTTGCCCATTTTTATTTGAAACATTTACCAGATTATCCATTATTGGCAATTCATTGATCTCCGCCTGGTAATAGTCGTTGTAATCATCCCATTGCCAGCCGCCGCCATAAAAATTGCCAGTATATCTGCCTGCCGCAAAGAACAACTGTTTATTCGATTGCTTTAAGAAATCATACACCGCATTTCCTTTCAGTTTGGTCTGCAATAAGGAAGGGTCTCCGGTGCCCCAAAAGATCAGAGAGTCCCCTTTTTCGATATACCTTAAAGATGGCATCCGGTCAGGGATCATCTTTAGTCCCGCATAAAAAGTAAAAAGTTTGGTATTTGAAGCGGGTGTAAAATACTTGTCCGCGTTGTGGTCCAGCACCAGCCTTTTGCTTTCCATACTATACAAGGCAACCCCCACGTAGTGCCTGCTTAGTATTTTTGACTGCCTGATCCTTTTTTCGACCGCCCCCGAAACTCTTTTATCGACCGAGCATGCGGTGAGAAATATAGCTGCAGAAAGAAAAATTATTCCCGCTAAACTCTTGTTTTTAATGATACATTTATCCATACTGTTTTACTAATTTATTAAATTAGTTTAATGAAACCGCCATGCGAGCCGCCAAATTCTTCTTTCTAAAAATAATCCTGTTGTCAGCGGTTCTTCAGATCTGTTCCGCCGCAAAGATATGCGCCCAGGAATTCCATTTCAGCGGAAACAGAAAAAAAGGCGCCGTATCTTTTTTACTGACTAAAAATCTGGTCGTTATTCCGGTTTACGTCAATGGCAAAGGACCCTATAATTTTATCCTGGACACCGGAGTCGGCCCAATGATCATCACAGATACTTCGATCGTTAAAGACCTGGATCCAAAAAAACTAAGACCCATAAAAATTACCGGTCTGGGTAAGGGCGCAGAGATAGACGCGTTACTTTCAAATGAGATCAATGCATCCGTTGGCCGGGCTGGCATCAGCTACATTCCGGCAGCCATCCTGAAAGAGGACGTCCTGGGGTTGTCCAATTATGTCGGCACCAAGATCTCCGGGCTGCTTGGTTATTATTTTTTCAGAAGCTTTATTGTGAAAATAAACTATTCAGGCAGAAGAGTCGTTTTCTTTTTGCCTGGTGACAAACGGAAAATTAAAGGAGAAAAAGTACCCATACAGATCATTAACAACAAACCCTACGTCAACATTGATCTTGACATTCCGGCGCTTGGCACTGTCAGTGTGAAGATGGTGATCGACAACGGGGCCAGCCACGCCCTGTCCCTGGAGACCTTAAACGAAAAGCCCTTCCCAGTCCCCGCAGACGCAATCAGCGCAAATCTTGGGATAGGGCTCAGTGGACCCATCAGCGGGAATCTTGGTCGGATAGCCCTAATGAGGCTGGGGAATTTTACATTTAAAAACGTCATCTCTTCC
>NZ_DATHGC010000051.1:0-17839 GCF_035317785.1 Pedobacter sp.
CCCGAGAATAGAGAACGATATCGTTGAGCTGTTCGTAGCAGTATCGCAGAAAAAA
Organism: Pedobacter sp.; assembly: GCF_035317785.1. GTDB lineage: Bacteria > Bacteroidota > Bacteroidia > Sphingobacteriales > Sphingobacteriaceae > Pedobacter. Next base: position 56 of record NZ_DATHGC010000051.1, read on the forward strand.
CTGAAAGATTATAAACTAAAGATCAGTAAAAAGAATGCGGCTACCGTGGTGATCGTAGCCGGTGGTTATCCTGGAGAATACGAAAAAGGAAAGTCTGTTTCGGGCATCGACAATGTACGTCAGTCCATCGTATTTCATGCAGGCACTGCTTTGGAAGGTGGTGTCGTCAAAACCAATGGCGGCCGCGTGATTGCTGTTACGAGCCTGCAGGACGGACAGTTTGAAGCATTGCAATCCGCCACAGCAGATGCGGCACGCATTTATTTCGACGGTAAGTATTTCAGAGAAGATATAGGATTTGATTTGATGTAAATATCAATCTTCCTGTGGCGATATATCGGGCCTTATTTCCCAAAAAGCAATCTCGCCTGTGTTCCCCACTGACCAATAAAAAGGTCCGGTTTGCCGTCTTTGTTTACATCGCCAACGGCAATTCCCCAGCTTCTGCCTGTTGCAGATTCCGGAATGACCTCATTGGTCACTGATTTAAAATTCCCCTTGCCATCGTTCTGCAGTGCCTGCATCTGCATCGGCTCGAAAGGAGGGATCTTAAGCGCACTCAGGATAATATCGGGATGCTTGTCATGGTTGAAGTCGAAAATTGCTCCTGCATAAGTAGAAAATTCCTGCTTAGGGATTCTTTTTGCCGTTTCATCTTTAAAGCTCCCCTTGTCATCATTGATCAGCAAACGGGCAGTCGGGTCTTTTTCAAATGGACCGCCATTGCTGGTCAGGTTAAGGAAAAGGATATCAGGTTTTTTATCTCCGTTTGCATCAAACACCAGCACTTCTCTTGTATGTAAAGGAACCGGCAGCTCCAGTTTTTCTGCGTGTTCTGTAAAATGTCCTTTCCCGTCATTAAAGAATAAACGGTTAGGAGGAACCTCGTTTCCCGCGATTAAATCCAGAATTCCATCTCCATTTAAATCAGCTAACTTGACTGATTGTGTTTCCCAGCGCAAGGCCGGCAAGCCCTCTTTTGTATAATCGATAAAATATCCGGGTTTTTTTGGGTCGTTGAGCCACAGGAAATTCTGCGGTGTCGGCCCGGTATTTCCAACGACAACATCCAGCAGGCCATCTCCATTTACGTCTCCGATGTCCAGGCCATTCGCTTCACTTTTTGCAGGCAACCGATCGCTTACATCTCTGAAGGTTCCGTCACCATTTCCTAAATAGAACTCATGGTTCTGGTCATCTTCAGCAACAAAGATCACATCTAAGTTTCCATCTTTATCAAAATCTCCTGCACGTACATGTTCTGTATCGTGCTTTTTTTCTGCAAAGACGCCTTTCTGCCAGGTAAACTTTCCTGTACCGTCGTTCAGGTACAAGCGGTTAGGCAAGTTTTCCAGCGCCAGTACCGCATCCAGATCCCCATCTTTGTCCACATCAGCGAGCACTACATCCAAAGGGTGCGATTCCGGATCAATGGGTAAATGGGTCGTCGTAACGTCTTTGAAATATTTAGTTTCTTTCTTTTGTGAAAAGACATTACAGATAACGACGAGGTTCAGCAGTGCGGTAATCGTATAGATTTTTCCGGATAATGAAAGTTGCATAATTAGAAGATCTTATTGTGTATAACAACCAAGGGGCAATTCAGTTTTCAATTCATCTTCCTTCCCCCTGAATCTATTATTCAGGCAGTTCATCTACTAATTTTCTGTCTTGTTCTATTTTCGCATAATATTGTCCTCAGATAGTTACTGATCTTTCATTTAAAAATTTTCAATTATGAAACACTCCGCATTCAATCAGGCGTTTATGAAGCTGTTTACCCTGATTACATTATGCTTTATTGCATTTGGCTTTACCGGAAATCTGGGACTGGACACTTACGAGGTGTACCTCAATGACAAGCTCATCCTGAAACACTCCGTAAACCAGCCACTGAGCTTAAGGACACTCCAACTGGATAAGGCCACAGCAGATGATCAGCTCCGCATCATCTATACACATTGTATGGTAAAAGGGGCAGGCACAGACAGGAGCCTTGCGATAAAGAATGAGAAAGGGACGATGTTGAAGAAATGGGACTTTGCCAATGCCTCCGGCTCCAATCTTAGTATGACGATACCGGTAAAAGAACTGCTGAAAATAGAAAAGGCCAATGCAGACCATGACCTTAGGCTTTATTATGCTGCGCGGGAGTTGCCTAAAGGTGAAATGCTGGCATTAATTCAGACGGACCAGAAGTCAATTGCAGGAAATAAATAAAAAATATTTTGATCGGGATATAATAATCGGCAGCTAAGTTCGTATTATATACCGAGAGCGTTAATTTAGATAAGCGGTGAATGATCGGTATGATTGTTCACCGCTTTTTTTGTAAATTGCGGTATGAACTTCATTTTGACACTACTCCTTAACGCAGCGATATTATTGGGTATGACCTACTTATTGCCAACGGTAACCATTAAAAACTTTACCACGGCTGTCCTGGTAGCCCTGGTGATCGGCATTTTGAATGCGACAATAGGCTGGTTCTTAAGGTTCCCGCTCAATGTGGTCACATTTGGGCTGTTGTCATTCGTTATCCATTTGGTGGTCACTGCCGTCATGATTAAAATAGCAGATATACTGTTTTCAGATTTCCAGATCAAGGGGTTTACACCTGCAATCATCATCGCATTGGTTATGGCAATCGCGGGAGGCGCCCTTAACTTCATATTTTAAAAAGCCCCGGCTAACTTAGATATTTAATATTCGTTAATAAACGAAAAAGGCCAGAGCCACTAAATAGCTCTGGCCTTTTTTATGCGCCATATTTTCCTTAAAAGTCACCTTCTCTGAAAAGGCATAGGGCATTGCGTTACCTGTCCCGAATTAACTTCGGGAGCTTGTCCCAGCCTTAGAAGAGAATGGTTACTTTTACTTTTAACCCTTACTTTGATTTATTCCCCAGCACTTCTGCCAGTTTGGTTTGCAATTCTTCTCCCCTTACATTTTTAGCAATGATCTTCCCCGTTGGATCAATCAGGAAATTGGCCGGGATCCCGCGGATGCCATATTGCTTCGCAGCTGCATTGTCCCAAAATTTCAGATCCGAAACATGAGTCCAGGTCAATCCGTCCTTCTCAATCGCCTGAAGCCATAGCTCTTTTTTACCGGGCTGATCTAAAGACACACCCAGTACAGTAAAGTTTTTATCCTTAAAGGTATTGTAGGCTTTTACCACATTCGGGTTTTCGGCCCTGCATGGTCCGCACCATGATGCCCAGAAATCAAGCAGTACATACTTTCCTTTGAAATCCGACAGCTTAACGGGTTTATCGTTTACATCATTTTGGGTGAAATCCATTGCCATTGCACCTATTGCAGTATTTCTTCCGGCGGCGAAAAGCTGGGCCATATCTTTGCCTGCTTTAGTCGATTTTAATGAAGGACTAAGCGCAGCGAATGCCTTCTCAGCCTCAGTTGCCTGTTCAGGATCTCCCGCCAGCTGGCCTATAGCCGACAGGCTGACATAAGATTTAGGATTACCTTTAGCATAGCTCAAATAAATTGGCGCTAAACCCTTTGAGATGTTTTCATATCGTTCCTGCAATGGTTTCACCATCGCTTCGTCCTTCTTCTGATCTGCTGACAGCTTTGCGTAATCTGCATTTACGACATTCAGCTGATCGGTCACAGGCTTGGTCAGGGCTTTTAGTTTTTTATCATCGTCATTGATCACCGAGCCGCTGACCGCAGCTTTTTTCAGAGAGTCTGCGCCGCTGATCTTAATTACAGCAGGCTCAATGTAGAGCATGGTCATATCCAGTATCTCTCCGGGAAGGGGGCGTGACACGAAGGGGTTTTTGTTCAGGAACAGATTGGCCCTCGCCGGATCTGTCAATGCTCCTTTAAATGCGAAAGCCCCCTCTTTAACCAGAGCAGAATCAGTAACATCAGCACCATTGGCTTTGTAAACCAGATAAATCTTATCCCCCGTCTTTAAGCCTTTGATATTGCCGGTTACGCTAAAAGGCTTTTGTGCAAATACCGCTAATGGCAATAACGCCGCAGCAGTGAGTACTAATTTTTTCATCAATTTTAATGTTAGTTTTTTATGATTGTTCAAATGTATGTCAATGAGGACATATAACGTTAATTCAGATGTAAAATTATAATAGCTTTTGATAGGTCCGCCACCACAGATCAGGCATTTCACCATTCACCGCTGTTGTATAATCATCGTACCGGCAAGGCACCAGGTGGAAACGCTCGTTTTTGGAGATCCCGGTTGGATAAGGCACCTGCATCCACCAGCGATCGGATTTTTTACTTTTTACAAACAGCATTTCTCCTGTCCCGTCACTCAGGCTGGCCCTGTAGATCAGGTAGTGGGATTTTGGAGTTAACGGAAAATCTTTCTTACGGTTGTAAAATCCATCTACAAAGTACCAGACCATTTGTGCGAGCAGCATGGCTGTTTGCCCGTTGGTATCAAAGGCCGGGTTAAACTCGTAAAACCCGATCGAGGTAAGTTTATCACTCATGCCGGCATAACGGGCAATGCGGCAGGCCTGCTCTCCGTAAAAGCCATTTGGCCCCGCATTGGCGTTAGCGCCTGCATCCGAGGACCGGATTGCGCCGATATCGAAACTGACCATGTTCGCATTGCGGATGATCGGTTCTGTGATGGAGATGTCCTGAGAAAATTCCCCAAGACGGTGTACATCAAAATACAATTTGCTCATGACCTTCAGGCTGTCCTGGTTCACAAAATAGGTCTGATAACCAATATTGCTAAAATTGAACAGGTAATTGGGCTGGTGCAGCAGGATCTTATTCAGGTAGGTGTCTGATTTGGCAGCCAGACCTTCCTGGTCTTCTTCGTCCAGGTCAAACTTACTGTCGACAACGACAAGGTCCACTTTTTGTTCCAGGGCTTCATACCCAAGGTACTGCGCATAAGTAAGGTCTTGTCCGCCGCCGATGATCACAGGTACAATATTGAGTTTCATCAGTTCAGCGACTACCGTTTTTACCGCCACGTAGGTGTCTGCTATAGTCGCTCCGGCTTTAATATTTCCCAGATCGACTAGTTTACTGTCATAAGCACCCTCATTCAGCACATAAAACTGGGCACGAAAGTAGTCAGGTCCAAGTCCGCAGCCTTCATTATTTACTGCAGCACGGTCATCCTGTACGCCGAAAATGGCAATATCGTATTCATTTTCCGCCAGTTCCGGAAACGCATCAGCAAAAAATACGGTCTTCAAACCCATCTGACTGGTATAAAAACCGGCCCTGGGGCTAAACTTATCTACGTTTAACGGCGAAAAAAAATCTGATAATGACATATCTTACTAAAATGTATGGCATCAAATATCTATTTTTGAGCGCATATTTTAATTAACCGTCCTAAAAAAAATGAAATGATATTAGTTACCGGTGCTACTGGATTTTTAGGAGCAGAATTAATACATCAACTCAGTACAGCCAAAAATAAAATAAGGGCATTAAAGCGTAAGGACTCCTTAATTCCTCCGCTGATCGAAACCAATAAGGACATTGACTGGGTTGTTGCCGACATCAATGACATTTCCGCACTTGAAGATGCCTTTGAGGGCATCACCCAGGTTTACCATTGTGCGGCTTACATTTCATTTAATCCCGGAGACAAGTCAAAATTACTGCGGATAAACATCGAGGGAACCAGCAATATTGTAAACCTTTGCCATGCTTGCGGTGCAAGACTGGTCCATGTCAGCTCTGTTGCTGCACTGGGCAACGCGAAAAAAGGGCAACTGATCACTGAAAAAGATTTCTGGGAATATGATTCCAAAGCGCACAGCTATGCCATTTCAAAATATGAAGGTGAAATGGAAGTGTGGCGCGGCATCGCCGAAGGACTTGAAGCGGTAATTGTAAACCCCTCTGTAATTATTGGTGCAGGAGCGGGTTATACCGGCAGCGGCGCCATATTTAAACTGGTAAAAGAAGGTTTATCCTATTATACCAAAGGGGCGACAGGAATTGTTGATGTTCAGGATGTGGCGAAAAGTATGATCGCGCTGATGAACAGCGGGGAAAGCGGGGAACGATATACCCTCTCTTCTGAAAACTACCATTACCGGCAGTTCTTTGCCGAGATCGCAAAAGGTTTTGGGGTAAAGGCACCTTCCAAAGAAGCCACACCCTGGATGCTGGGCATCGCCTGGAGGGCCGCCCGCCTTGCTGCTTTGTTTACAGGCAAGCCCGCAGCGCTGACCAGCGACGCGGCACGCAGTAGCATCAATAAAAGTTTATACAGCAACGAAAAGATAAAGCGCACTATCGGGATACGATTTAAACCCCTTAATCAAAGTATCGCAGAAGTGTGTGCGGCATTGAAAACCTAAATAACCACATGAAACAAAAAAATATTTACATCATCGATTTTGACAGCACCTTTACCCAGGTGGAAGCACTGGATGAGCTGGCACGAATATCCCTGAGCAAGCATCCTGACAAAGAAGCTATCTTCCAGAAGATAGAAGACCTGACAAATCTGGCCATGGAAGGAAGACTATCCTTTAGTGAAAGTCTGGCACAGCGCGTGAAATTGCTCGAAGCCAATGAAGATCATCTGAAACAGCTGATCACCAGGTTAAAGAAAAAAGTCTCAGCTTCATTTTCCCGCAATGCGGATTTTTTCAAGAAACATGCTGACGAAGTACTGATCGTTTCTGGTGGCTTCAAAGAGTTCATCACCCCGGTAGTGAGCCGTTACCACATCAAAAAAGAGAATATTTATGCCAATACTTTTGTGACCACCGGCGACGGAAAGATCATCGACTACGATCATGCCAATCCGCTGAGTGAAGAGGGCGGCAAAGTGAAGCTGATGCAGCAGATGAACCTGGAGGGAAATCTTTATGGTATTGGCGACGGATATTCTGACTTTCAATTGCGCGAAAGCGGGCTGATCAAGAAGTTCTATGCTTTTACTGAAAATATTTCAAGAGAGAGCATCGTCAAAAAAGCAGACCATGTCACACCAAGTTTCGACGAATTTTTATATGTAAATGACCTGCCCAGGGCCATATCCTACCCAAAAAACAGGATCCTTTGTCTGGTTATCGGAGACGTTGACCCAAAAAGTGTGGAGATGCTGAAAAAAGACGGCTTTTCGATCCGTCACAAGGATTCATTTGAAGAAAAATATGTTGCCGACGTGCACATGATGCTCCTTGCGGACGGGGAGAAAATGGACCAGGAGAAATTGAAAAGAGCAGTAAAATTAAAGACTTTAGGTTACCTGGGCAGCGCAAAACAAAAAGTGGATATTGCAACCTGCACCGAACAGGGTATCGTTGTGTTTGATGATGTGAAGCACAATCCGCATAACCTCACTTTCATCCCAAAACGGATGATCGATTTTATGAACACAGGCACCACCTACCTGAGCTGCAACTTCCCCAACCTGCAGTTGCCAAGGATCGAAAAATCACACCGGCTGATCCATATCCATAAGAATGTACCGGGAATTATGGCCAAGGTAAACACCATATTTGCCAAACATGACATCAATATCGTCGGACAATTCCTGATGACCAATCCGAGTATAGGCTATGTGATCACTGACATCAATGCGCAATACGACAAACAATTGTTTAAATCTCTCAAAAAGATTGAGCATACCATAAAATTCCGTGTACTGTATTAACTCTTGAGCCGGGGTTTAGTTACATTTGCAGGAACTAACTTACTTTAATGGAATTAACACCCCAAATCAAAGACAAACTGGACCAGCTGCAGGAGAAGTATGCAGCGATGGGCCAGGACATGTCTGCTTACCTGGACGGTTTATTGTACGCTGATTTTTTAACGTACTGGGATTATATCCATCTCGATACGCTGCTGAGTCTTCAAAACCCCAAAACGCCTTTCCCTGATGAAGAGATCTTTATCATGTACCATCAGATCACAGAACTGTATTTTAAACTCTCGTTACACGAATTCCGGCAAATTGCCGAACATACAGACCTGACCGCAAAGTTCTTTACCGAACGGGTAAAGCGCATCAATGCTTATTTTAATGCATTGGTCACCTCGTTTGAGGTCATGGTCAACGGAATGGAAAAGGAACAGTTCCTGAAATTCCGGATGTCATTGCTGCCGGCCAGCGGCTTTCAGTCGGGCCAGTACCGCATGATCGAGATCTGTGCCACCGACTTTGGCAGGCTCATTGACAAAAGCAAGCGCGAAGAGCTGGCAAACGCAACTATAGAAGAACAGTTTGAATACATCTACTGGAAGTTTGGCGCTACAGAACTGGCCAGCGGCAAGCAGACGCTTACCCTGAAGCAATTCATCAGCAAATACGCAAATCAGTTTCTTCAGCTGGTCAAAGACCGCAGGGAAACCAATTTTACAGCGCTTTACGATAAGCTTGCTGCAAAAGGCGAAGATGTTTCAGCCCTGGCAGATGAACTCCGGAAACTGGACTTGTATGTGAACGTGGAATGGCCGCTTTCTCACTACAAATCCGCAGTGCGCTATCTGGAAAGGGATCCGGTGGACATTGCTGCCACAGGCGGCACCAACTGGCAGAAATATTTACCGCCGCGTTTTCAGAAAAGAATCTTTTACCCCTTCTTATGGACGGAAGAACAAATCGAGGAATGGGGCAAAAGCTGGGTGCTTAGTGTTCTCAAAACACTTAGAAATGAGGCATAAACAAATCTTTATTGCAAAATAAAAACACTTTTACAGCCCAATTATTCTTATTTTTACCACAATATATTTTTTACTAAAATGAACGAGACGTTGGACATTACGATCAGCAAGGCTGATCAGAGCAGATTAACGGTAACAGATTTTTCTCAGTTGCCTTTCGGAAAGGTATTTTCCGATCACATGTTTATTGCGGATTATAATAACGGGGAATGGTCGAACCTGCAGGTCCTGCCATATGGTCCCGTCCCAATGAGCCCTGCCATTTCTGCCCTTCACTACGGACAAGCTATTTTTGAAGGACTGAAAGCTTATCGCCAGGCTGACGGCAGGATCAGCGTTTTCAGAGCTGAGAAGAATTTTGAGCGTTTCAACAAATCCGCACACCGCATGGCACTGCCTGCAGTCCCTGAAGAGATATTCATGCAGGGTATCGCCGCACTGATTGAAATAGACGAGAAATGGGTTCCTGCGCAGGACGGTTATTCGCTATATATCCGTCCGGTGATGTTTGCCACAGATCCTTATCTTGGTGTTAAGGCTTCAGACTCTTATAAGTTTGTCCTGATGACTACGCCAACGGGCCCATATTATAGCAAAGCACTTACAGTTAAAATTGAAACAGAATATACACGTGCTGACGATGGCGGAGTGGGTTATGCTAAAACCGCGGGCAACTACGCCAGATCAATATATCCTTTTCAGGAAGCAATGAAAGAAGGTTTTGACCAGCTGATCTGGACTGATGCCGCGACTCACGAATTTATCGAAGAAGCCGGAACAGCAAACCTGATCTTTGTGATTGACGGCAAACTGGTAACGCCTTCCGTAAGAAGCACTGTTTTAGACGGGGTTACCCGTGATACGATCATCACCCTGGCTAAAAAAGCAGGAATTGGCGTGGAAGAAAGACGTGTGAGCGTGAAAGAAGTGATCGCAGGAATAGAAAATGGCAGCCTGACCGACGCTTTTGCAGCAGGAACCGCAGCTACCGTAACCCCTATTGGCCAGATTGGCTATGAAGGCAAGCTCTATACCTTAACAGACCCGGCTACCCGTACCATTTCGGCAGGTATCGCCAAAACTCTGAATGACATCCGTTACGGATTGATCCCGGACGAATTTGGATGGAACTGGACGGTGAAATAATTTTATTTATCAATTTTTAAAAGGGCGCCTTTTGTAAAGGCGCCTTTTTTATGCATTAGGTTTTTTTATGATACTTTAGTAATTTACATTTTGTAATACAACACCCGAAACCCAGTAGCCCTTTCATGAAAAAACTTTTACTTTTTATACTCATTTTGTCCTTTTGGTTTGCAACAGGTACCGCCGAAGCCCAGTTAAAAAAACTTTCGCAACAGCAGATATTCAATGGTCAGCCCTCATTGACCAAAAGCATGAATTATATAACAGGCTGGGCCGATGATAGCCATTATATTGAAATAGATACCAAAGACCGCAAGGCCTATGCAGTCGATGTCAAATCAGGTGCAAGATTACCCTATACCCCGCCTCCTAAATCTGATGTGGACCTGACCATCAATAACAATGACATTTATATACAATACGGTAAAACCGAACCAAAAAGACTGACCAGCAATACCGAAGAGGAAAAAAATCCCACACTTTCTCCGGACGGCAAATATGTAGCTTTTACACGCGAGAACGATCTTTATGCCGTGGAGGTTGCCACGGGCAAAGAAATCAGGTATACTACTGATGCCACGGATGTAATCTACAACGGCTGGTCTTCCTGGGTGTATTATGAAGAAATCCTGGGCAGGGCAACCAATTATAAAGCGTTTTGGTGGGCACCTGACAGCGAACACCTTGCATTCATGCGTTTTGACGATACTAAAGTACCCGTATTCCCGATCAACGGATCAACTGGTCAGCATGGCTATACAGAAAAAACACGTTACCCGAAAGCCGGTGACCCCAACCCTGAAGTAAAAGTAGGCTTTGTAAAAACAAGCGGTGGCCCGGTAGTATGGGCTGATTTCAATGAAAAAGACGATCAGTATTTTGGCACACCTTACTGGAGCTATGATGGCAGCAACCTGATGGTGCAATGGATGAACCGCGGACAGGACAACCTTAAATTCTATGCTGTAAACCCCGCCAGCGGCAAGAAAAAGGAGATCTATGATGAGAAGCAGCCTTCATGGGTAGATCTCGATTATGATGGCCGGATTGAATACCTTCAGGATAAGAAACATTACATCCTCAAAAGCGACAAAACAGGCTGGGCACATTTCTACCTGTACACACTGGACGGGATGCCCGTTAATCCGATCACCAGCGGCAAATGGCAGGTGAATAATTTAGTACATATTGATGAGAAGAATAAGGTCGTTTATTTCATGGCGCGTAAGGAGGCTTCAACCCGCACTGACCTGTATCGTGTTGATTATAACGGCAAAAATTTAAAGCGTTTGACTTTTGGCAGCTACAACAACCAGGTCCAGATGTCAGCTAACGGATCTTATTTCATCACCACGTATTCCAATGTATCTACACCGACCAAAAGGACCCTGCTGGACAGTAACGGGAAGATCATTAAAGAGCTGGGCGACAGCAAATCTGAAGACTTTGCAAAGTATACTTTCGGCAAAACGGAAATGATTACGATCCCTACTGATGATGGATATAACCTGCCGGCATTTATTACCTATCCGGTAGATTTTGACCAGGGCAAAAAATACCCTGTAGTGATGAGCATTTACGGTGGCCCAAATGCCGGCAACGTCACTGATACCTGGAAAGGCACAGGGAGTCAATGGTGGGCCAATGAAGGCATCATACAGATTTCTGTAGACCATCGGGCATCGGGCCAGTTTGGTAAAGAAGGCGTTGCTTTAATGCACCGCAACCTGGGCAAATGGGAAATGAAAGACTATACCACCGCAGCCAGATGGCTAAAAGCCAAAGCCTGGGTAGACAACAAAAAGCTGCTGATTACCGGGCACAGCTATGGCGGCTACATGACCTGCCTGGCGCTGACCAAAGGTGCAGATGATTTTGATTTCGGCTATGCCGGAGCTCCGGTGACCAGCTGGGAGCTGTACGATACCAATTACACCGAACGCTTTATGGATACCCCGCAGGAAAATCCTGAAGGTTATAAAAATGGTTCTGTACTTACTTACGCAGACAATTACAAAGGCCTGCTGCGCATTATGCACGGCGATATGGACGACAATGTCCACATGCAAAACACCATACAGCTGGTGGATAAGCTGCAAAATGCAAACAAGCACTTCGAGCTGATGATCTATCCGGGCGGCAGGCATGGCTGGGGCGGAACCAAAACACCGCATGACCGTGCGGAACGCTTCCGCTTCTATTACCAGAACCTGCTCAGCAAACCTGTTCCTGAGGAACTGCTCAAATAACCACAAAATGAAAACATTAAACTATCTTTTGCTCGCCGCGATCCTCTCTTCTTCCATTGCAGGATCAGCGCAGACCTCTGCATCCAAAAGCAAGGCAAAGAAGACACTGGTCTGGCGGGATGAATTTAAGCGTAAAGGACTCCCTGACTCTGCCAAATGGGGTTATGAGGAAGGCTTCATCCGGAACAGGGAAAGTCAGTATTATACCAGGGCGCGACTGGAGAACTGTCATATCAAGGGGGGAAAGCTGATCCTGGAATCGATAAAAGAAAAGTATAAAAACGCGGAATACACATCCGCAAGTATCAATACACTGGGCAAACAGCAGTTCGAAGGTGACTTCAGAATAGAGATCAGGGCAAAGATCCCCTCAGGCAAAGGCATCTGGCCGGCACTCTGGATGATGGGCAGTAACGTGAGAGAAGTGGGCTGGCCCAAATGCTTTGAATTTGACATCATGGAATTTGTGGGCAAAGAACCAGGTACCATACACGGCACTTTTCACTGGTGGGAGCCGGATGCCGACAAATCAAAGCAGCACAAAAGCAAAGGCAGCAAAATTAAATTTGACGACCTGCACAAGAAATATCATGTATACGGCCTGGAGCGGAAAGGTGACACCGCAACTGTCTTTGTGGACGATAAAGTCTTCTTCAGCATGGCCGCGCCGGTCAATGCTTATAAAGATTCGTTTACTTCACCAGTATACCTGCTCATAAATACCGCGGTCGGCGGTGAATGGGGCGGCCCGATAGATGATGCGATCTTTCCTCAAAAGCTTTATATTGATTATGTAAGGGTATTTAAGCTGGAATAAAAGAATTACCTGGGCTGGCTTTGCCGGGTCCGCCGTTTTTGCCGCTCCGCACGCCGCTTGTCCCTGTCAGTCTTCATCTTTTCAAATTTAGCGATCTGGTTTTTGATCTTATTTTCTTTTTCCGCAGTTACGCCAACGCTATATTTGATCCCCTGGAAAAGCGTCCGCCATACAAAATTAAAGAAAGAAGCAGTTTTTACCCGCTCATAATGAATTGGCGCGCTCACCAGAACGCCGACCTGGTTTGGATTATCAGAATTAATCACCATAGCGTTGGCAAGAAATGACATAAACCCTTTCTTGACCAGGCGTTCTCTGCCTTCCTCTTTTTTAAGCAAGGCTACTGAAAGCCCATTAAAGGCAAATTTCAGATTCCCCCTGGCCACACGATCATTGGCTTTGATATCAAACTCCAGTTTTTTTATTCTCCCCCGCTTCACCTCTACCATACCCAATGGTTTTGTAATGCGGTTTAGTTCACGGCCATCCATTGCCCCCAGCACTCCCTGATAAGAAAACGCACCGTCTGCGGCCTTCAGGTCAAACCTGAATTTCACATCCAGCCGGCCTTTTCCCATCATGTAAGAAGTTAGATTGGCAAACATATAAGGATTTTTTAATTTGGCTTTTTCAGTATTGGTAATGTTGGTAATCGTGCCCGATGTCTTCTCAAAGGTAATCTTGCCTTTTTGATGGCTCTGCTTATCGTATTCAGCATAGCAAATGTCAACATTGTTCAGGTTGAGCTGCTTGACAGTTAACTGCCCTTTTGCTTTTTGCAGCAGCTGCTGCGGATACTGCCCCGTCTTTACCACTTTTTCCCTTTCCAGCATATTGTTGTTAAACACTTCGACAAATCCATTGGCAATATTCATTTCTTTCGCATAAAGTTCCTGTTTACGCACATAAAGCGGCAGGTCTATTCCTTCCAGGCTCAGATCGCTCATCTCAATATTAAACCTGTCCCTGGCAAAACCGGTCGCCTGGCCAAACTGCATTTCGGGGTAGCGGGGTACCACACTAAAACTCTTAATGTTGAGTTTACCCGATGATCCTCTGAAATCCAGCTGGTTCAGATTGATGTGGTATAAGCTATCCGGTGTGGCATAGGTATAATTGTTCAGGTTAATGATGATGTCCTTCAGCAGGTAAAGCCTGTTTTTGTCCCTGGCAGAAGCAGAATCTATAAGCCAGTCTTTTAACGTAATGTTGAGATTTCTGATAGAATCGATCTCTGGAACCTGCAAGTTATTGTTGACGTATTTGAAACTGATGTTTTTCAGGTCAATAGTACTTACCTTCAATTCCTTCAGGTATTTCGAAATATAATGATACGGCGAGTTTTCAGCATTTTCGGATTTTGACTCGTTAAAATCAAAAGCCTGGTTGATCATTACCACGTCCGGGTTGTCGAACAGCAAAACATCGATTTTTAGCTTTTTGTGCCTCAGCAGTCTTCCGGGATGGAAATTCTTAATCCCCAGCTTCTTCAGAGTAATGTAATACACATTATTTGGCGCTCTTCTTTCGTCGATCAGCTGTTTAAACACACTGGTATCGGGAATGATCTTCACATCACTCAATGAGGCTCTGCCAGTGATCAGGTTCATACTGATCTCGGAAAATTCTATCCGGTAAAGGCTGTCAGTGGCGTCAAGCACGATTTCCTTGATCTGGGTTTTGACTATGGGTTTCAGTTTTGCGCTAAAGTACCCGGCAGTGACCATCAACAGCAGGAAGGCAAAAAGCAAGAGACCTATTACCCACTTCAGGGTACCATAATTCTTTCGCACTTTTTTACTCATAGGCCGGACCTTTTATCCTCAATATACGTCAATTTTTCTGCTTCAGTTTATCGTTTACCTTTTTCATGGCCTGCTCAGGAGTTTTAACAGGGATGGCTCCCAAGCCCACAGTTTCCCGTATCCCGATAAAAACACCTTTCCAGAGTTCATTGAAGAACGAGGCTGCCGGAGTCCGGGTAAAAGTCGTTCTGGCCACCCTCGGTGCCTCTCCCTTGTCAGGATTGTTATTTTTGATCAGCAGGGTATTTGCCAGAAAAGAGAGAAATCCTTTTTTCTTTGGTGCCTGACCATCTTCACTTTCCGAGAGCAGCTTTACTTTGAGGTCTGTGTAATAAAAACGGACCGTGCCCGATGAACCTTTACTATTGGCCCGGATATCAAAGTCCGTTTTTTGCATCTTTCCACGCTCAATCTCCACCAGTCCCATATTTTTTGCCATCGGATTGAGTACCAGCAGATTCATTGCCCCCACACTACCCTTGTAATGAAAGGCTGCGTTCTTGTCGGTGAGGTTAAAATCGATGCGCACATCTATCCTGCTGGTCTTCATGACCAATGCACTCAGGCTGGCAATGGCATGATTGTCTTTCGCGAGCCGTGAACTGTCATTGGTCAGGTTAGTGATCCTTCCCGTCAGGTTCTGAAAATAGACCGTTCCTCTCTTTTGACTTATGGGATTGTATTCGGTATAGGCCACATCGATATTTTTAATGATCACGCTGTCAATGACTGTTGGCACCGGGATCCTTCTGACTGCCACATTAGGGAAATTGCGTACTTTATCAAAGTTGGGCGGGGGCGGCAATTCCCTGTTTACAAATATACCCGCTTTAGCCGGACCAATCTTCAGTGACCTTGCATAAAAGCTGCCCTCATCATTCAGTTTCACAAAGTCCAGCCCCTCCAGGCTGATCTCATCAAAATTAAGATCATACCGGTCTTTCCCGTATTTATACTTCCTGCTAAAGGTCAGGTCCGGATACATCGGAATGAGTTGAAATCCTTTTACCCTGACGGTCTTTTCTGCCACAGAACCCGCTATCGTATCAATCTTCATCGTATACATTTTATCTTTTCCCAAAGATCTGTACCCTGTGAGCTCAAAAGCGATGTCCCTGGTATAATAAACACGGGTACTGTCAAACTGGGACAAAGAGTCAATCAGCAGGTCCTTTACATTTACAGAAAGATGCTTTACCGAATTCAGCGGTTTTAGTGTGCGTCCATTGATGTAATCAAAATCTGCATCTACAATTCTGATCGATTTTACATGAACGGACCTGAGCGTTTTGGAGATCAGCTGATACAAAGTGCGCTCATCCTTTACCGTATCTGTTCTTTTAGGGACCTGGTACCGGATCATATTTATAGAGGGCTGATCCAGTACGATCGAATTCATTTCAATCCTCTTTTTAAAATAAGCGGTCAGTATACTTACACGATTAACCTGCAGTTTTTTAAGTTTTAACTGAAACAGATGAACAGGTGCCTGCCGCAAAGCTTTGAGCCTATTGAACACCAACGTGTCCGGGCTTAGCGAAACGCTGTCCAAAACAGCAGTTCCGGTCAAAAGATTGAGCCGTATATCCTGAAAATTAATCCGGTAAAGGTGATTGGAGCCCTCATATATACCGTCCTTTATTTTTTCTGTAAGCAGCGGTTTCCACCTGGCATTCAGGTATAGCGCCGCGCCCACTGTCAGCAGGATCAGCAAGACTAAAATAGCACCGACCCACTTTAATACTTTATATTTCCCAGATCTTTTTTGTACCATAATGATAATTGCGGATAGCATTACCCATGCAATATCAGGGCCACAAATGTGATTTATAGCTCTTTGGCCCTGTACCTTCGGAAATCCACGTCATTCACAGAAAAATATCCCTGCGCATTTCCGGATATATTTCCTTCAACATTGACCGGCACACTGGAAAAAAGACCGCTCCAGTCAGTTTCCATAAATACTGAATAAAGATAGGCCGCATATTTTTCAGAAAGCGAAATCTTATAGATCGTCACAAAATCATCCTGCCCCAGCACAAAGTCCCGTTTTAAATTATTGAGCGGGTAAAGCGAGTTTGGGGATCCCAGAAGATGAGTATAACTGTAGTAATTTGTCTGGTCAAACCTGGAGGGGTTCCACGATGGAATGTCCAGGTAAGCGATAAACCACTTATTGGGGTTGATATATCCAAAGGTATGTTTTGGAATAGTTCCCCGGATGGCACTCTCCGATAATGGCCGCGTAGACAGGGGGAGGAAGTCATCGATGATATTCACCACCTGTCTCAGCGTATCTACAGCAGTATAGGTCTTGTTGTCATAAATGATCGTAAGCTTATAGGCCTTATTGTAATTGGCATCGTTCCTGTTCGTGCCGGTATATACTCCTGGTGTAGCGGTCTCTTTAAAAACGATATCAAACCTGCTGTCGTTCACCACCACCGAGGCATTACTGATCGGTGCAGGCGCCAGTTCCGGCGATGTAGCCGGCCTGGTGAGCCTGATGTACTGCGAACTCAGCAAAGTATTGATCCCGCCCTCAACAGCCAGGTCATAGACACGTACAGGCTTCAAAAAAGTATCCTTCTCAAAAGAATCCTTTACACAGCCTGCAGTCAGCAGCATTGCCAAAATCACTATGCAGAGTTTCACGCCGTTCATATCATAATTTAAAACTATAAGCTACCCATGGATAAAACCCAAAGCCGTATTCTACATTACTTTTGCCGTTACCGGTCGACGAATTAAGATGGTAATATAGCGGATTCTTGCGGTTATAAAGGTTATAAGTACCTACCGAAATGACATGCGATAAATTTCTTTTTCCCAAACCCCTGGTCTGCAGCCTGTATTGCGCCGAAACGTCGAGCCTGCTGAAATCCGGAAATCTCGAAGCATTTCGTCCCTCATAAATGGGAACGTTCAATCCATCATGCTGATAATACCCAACGGGTAGTGTCAGTGGCCTTCCTGTAGAGTAAGTAAAGAACGACTGGAAAGAGAATTTGCTGTTCATGTCAAATTTTCCTGTCAGTTTCAGCTCATGCGGAATGTCATAATTGGCCACAAACTTGTTTCCAAAATTAATGTCGGCAATCTTTCTGAAAACCCG
>NZ_DATHGC010000052.1:0-33011 GCF_035317785.1 Pedobacter sp.
GATGTTTGCCCCTGTAGATGGTGTCATCTCTAAACTTTCTGTCGAGCTGGGAGATCGTATCCTTGGTACAGCACAAATGGCCGGTACTGAGATCATGCGCATTTCCAACCTGTCTACCATGGAAGTTAACGTCGATGTAAATGAGAACGACATTAACCGTGTTAACGTAAATGACAAGGCCTCCATAGAAGTTGACGCCTTTGCCGATAAAAAGTTCAAAGGCATTGTAACGGAGATCGCAAGTTCTTCAAAAGATGTAGGTACTGCGGTTTCTACTGACCAGGTGACCAACTTTAACGTGAAGGTGCGTATCCTTGCCGACTCTTACAGCAACGTAAAAGAAGGTGCCAAAGACCTTCCTTCACCGTTCAGGCCGGGGCTGAGTGCTACTGTTGATATCGAAAGCGAATCCGTAAAAGGCTTGTCCATTCCAATTCAATCGGTATTTACAGACGGTGGTAAAAGTGCACCGGGAACTGAAGGTAATAACGCCAATGCAGATCAGCAAAAATCCAAGCTAACGGATAAAACGGTTAAACAATACGTTTACGTATATAAGAGCGACGGTACGATAAAAAAGGCTGAAGTGACCACAGGCATTCAGAACAACCAGTATATCATCATCAAGTCCGGCCTTAAGGCAGGTCAGGAAGTAGTGACAGGTCCATACTCCGCAATCCAGAACCGTTTAAAGGACGGCGTCAAAGTAGAAAAAACAACTAAAGATCAATTGTTTGCGGCACCGAAATAAAAAGTGACGGCCTCAGTCGTTTTAAATAAGTAAATTGCCCTGGTTTAAAACAAAGACCGGGGTTTTTATTTAATTGCTATGGTACCTAAAATTGCAATGATAGGGGGTGGTAGCTGGGCTACTGCGATCATCAAGATGCTTTCAGACAATTTTACTTCAAAAGAGATCTACTGGTGGATGCGCAATGCTGAAGCAATCACTCATCTTCAGAAGTACAAACATAACCCCAATTACCTAAGCTCAGTCGAGATCAGGATTCCGGAGGAAAACATTTCCGGCGATCTGGTGCAGATCATCGGTGCCGCAGATTATGTCATACTAAATGTACCGGCAGCTTTCTTAAAGGAGACCCTGCAGGGCATTACGGCCGATCAGCTTAGCGGGAAGAAGATCATATCGGCCATCAAAGGCATCGTACCTGACGAAAATATGATCATCGGAGAGTTTCTAAATGAAAAATACAATATTCCCCTGGAGGACATCGTAGTGATCAGCGGTCCCTGCCATGCCGAGGAGGTTGCTCTGGAAAAATTATCATATCTGACCATTGCCTCAATAGATACAGAACTGGGCACTTCATTTGCCAACCTGGTAAATACCAGGTACATCAAAACCAACGTATCTGATGATATTTTTGGAACGGAATATGCGGCTGTACTGAAGAATATTTATGCTGTCGCCAGTGGAATTTGTCATGGCGTTGGCTACGGGGATAATTTCCAGGCTGTACTGATCTCTAATGCGATCCGGGAAATCAGCAGGTTTGTAGACGTTGTACATCCGATCTCCAGAGACATTAAGGAATCTGCCTATCTTGGTGACCTGCTCGTTACCGCTTACTCGCAGTTCAGCCGTAACCGTACCTTTGGAAATATGATCGGCAAGGGCTATACCGTTAAATCAGCGCAGCTGGAAATGAACATGATCGCAGAAGGATATTATGCGGTAAACTGTATGCATTACATCAATAAAAAATATAAAGTAGACATGCCGATCAGCAGAGCTGTATATGCCATTTTATATGAAAAGCACTCCCCGCATATAGAAATGCGCCTGCTTACCGAACAATTGAACTAGAACAAAAGCAGGAACAAAAAAGCCCTTCAGCAATTTGCTAAAGGGCTTTTTTATATATAGCTATGCTTAAGATCTGCGTCTTCTGTCGCTGCCGCTGCTTTCGCGTCTTCCGCTGCCGCCTGCACTTGCACCACGGTCCTCACGGCTTCTTCCAGAGAAATCCCTGAATCCGCCACCGTTTCCGCCTTTAGCGCCACCATAGCTTTTACGCTCGCCGCCGCCACTTCTTCCGCCGCCGCTATAGCCACCGCCGCCACTTCTTCTCTCGCCACCGCCAAAGCCGCCGCGACTGCGTCCGCCGCCGTCACCTTCAGCTGTTTTTTCTATCCTTACTCCGCGATTGTTAAATTCAACACCCTTGAAGTTGTTCAGCAAAGAGTCAGCGGTGTCATCCATTACTTCGATGAAAGAATAGACACCTTTTAAATCAATTTTACCAACTGCTTTTCCGCTGATCTTTCCGTTGTTGCAAACAAAAGACAACAGATCGCCCCTGGTGAAGTCATCCACAGATCCCAGGTTGATGAAAAACCTGGTATACCCTTCACTTCCTCTTGATGGTCTGTCGCCACGTTCTCCGCGTTCACCACGCTCACCGCGTTCTCCTCTGTCATCAGCAGTAGAGTTCAGGTCAGGCGCATTTTTATAATACTCAAGGAACCTGTTGAATTCTAAAGATGCAAAGCGTTTGATCACTTCATCTTTGCTCAACTCAGCAAACTCATCCATGATCCGCGGCATATACTGCTCGATCTGAGCTTCATTAACCTCTACATTATGAACCTTATGTACCAAAGCAAACAATTGTTTCTCGCAAACATCAAAACCGGTAGGCAGATCAGCTTTTGTAAACTTCTTGCCAATGATCCTTTCAATCTGACGGATCTTACCAATCTCTTTAGAGTTGACGATACAGATGGAAATACCGGTTTTTCCGGCGCGGCCTGTACGGCCACTACGGTGAGTATAACTTTCAATCTCATCAGGCAGAGAATAGTTGATCACGTGCGTCACGTTATTTACGTCAATACCACGTGCTGCTACGTCTGTAGCGATCAGCAACTGCATATGGCGGTCGCGAAAACGCTGCATTACCTTGTCGCGCTGCTGCTGGGAAAGATCTCCGTGCAGTGCATCGGCATTGTAACCATCTTTGATCAGATGCTCGGCCACATCCTGGGTATCCAGTTTGGTCTTGCAAAATACCACCGCAAAGATCTCAGGGTTGAAATCCACAATACGTTTTAAAGCAGCGTATTTATCTCTTGCACGTACCGTATAGTACTCATGCTCAATATTTACGTTACCGGCATTTTTTGTTCCCATGGTCAGCTCAACCGGCGATTCCATGTAATTTTTGGCTATCCTTCTTACCTCAGGAGGCATAGTAGCGGAGAATAACCATGTTTTTTTATCGTCAGGAGTTGTAGACAAGATGTCATTGATGTCCTCCTGGAAGCCCATGTTGAGCATTTCATCGGCTTCGTCAAGTACTACATATTTCACGTTGGTGAAATCTATAGCCTTACGGCCAATAATGTCCAGCATGCGGCCCGGTGTAGCCACTACTATTTGTACACCGATTCTAATTTCACGCAGCTGCTGCATAATGTTTGCGCCACCGTATACGGCAACTACATTTGCACCAGAGATGTTTTTTGAGAAATTCTTGATGTCGCTGGTAATCTGCAAGCAAAGCTCTCTTGTCGGGCATAGAATCAGTGCCTGCGGCTTATTGCTTTTAAAGTCTATCAATTCTAACAGAGGTAAACCGAATGCGGCTGTCTTTCCTGTTCCTGTTTGGGCCAAACCAACAAAATCGTTATTGCCCTCTAACAGTACAGGAATACTTTGTTCCTGAATAGGAGTAGGCGTTTCGAAACCTAAATCCTTTACGGCATTAACAACGTCATCACTTATCCCCAATTTACTAAATGGGTTTGTCATGTAATATAATTTATTAAGCCGCAAAGGTAAGCTTAATAATTGGTATTTTACAGAAGCGTAACTAAATAAAAATGAGGGGCTTAATTATCTGAGTCTGTCAGCAGATTTCAGTAATTGTTCGTCTTTGCGGATACCGCGCAGTGCAAGTGCACAAAACAGCACAGCTAAAACAGGCAGAAATGCACCAATACCATAAGACGCACTGGCAATACCGCCGGGTATTTTTTGCGCATAATTGAAGATCCAGTAAGACAGCGAGATGATGAGCACCATCGCCGCTATGATGATGCGTTTTTGCGCCGTCCTGTTCCTGAAGGCAAATATGGAAATGAAACAGATCAGCCCGACCGCGGCGGCGGAAATATAAAGCGGACTGAATGACTCCACTTTTATCGCAGTTTCGTTGGTTTTTTGATACAATCCGGTGACCATGATCCAAAATTCCGAACCGTTGACCTGGTTGCTAACGACTGGCAACAGCAATAATAAAAATATAGTGAGGCTTGCTAGAAATAGCCATACAGACTGAACTCGTTGTATCATATCAATTCCATAATTTTAACAAAGATATTAAAAGGCAGAAACTAAGCAATCTAAAAACAGATTAAGAATATTAGATTTGTAAGATTGAACATGCAGCGTTATTTTATTGAATTGTCTTATAATGGCACCGCCTACCATGGCTGGCAGATACAGCCCAATGCGCTGACCGTGCAGGAATGCCTGGACAAAGCATTATCGGTATATTTCAGACAGCCGGTGAGTACAGTAGGTTGCGGCAGGACCGATACAGGGGTTCACGCTACCCAGTTTTACGCGCATTTTGATCTGGTTCCGGCTGATGAAGAACAGTCAGCAATGAAAACTGCGGCTCCTCAAAAATGGGTTGCGGGGATCAATTCACTATTGCCCTACGAAATTGCTGTAAAGCGTATTTTTGAAGTTGCCACCAACGTCCATGCCAGGTTTGACGCCACTGAGCGGGCCTATCATTACCATCTGCACTTCCACAAAGATCCTTTTAAACTGGACCGGTCATGGCTGTATAAGGGTACACTAGATCTGAAAGCAATGAATGAAGCCGCAGCTTTGCTGCCTGGTTATGCGGATTTTTCCTGCTTCAGTAAATCCAATACCCAGACATTTACCAACAATTGCAGCATCACGGAGGCTTTTTTTGAAACCGCTGACAACGGATTGCAATTTACTATACGGGCAGACCGGTTTCTGCGGAACATGGTGCGTGCAATAGTCGGCACACTGGTAAGAATTGGCAAAAATGAAATTACCTTAGCACAGTTTAAAGAAATTATAGAAAGTAAGGACCGCAGTAATGCCGGGCAGTCAGTGCCGGCCTGTGGCCTGTACCTGGTCAGCGTAAGCTATCCATTTGTAAAATAAATATGTCGAAAGTAACAGGAGATGCGATCAATGTAGGTTTGTTGAGAAGAGTTTTTCAATACGTAAAGCCCTACCGCAATATCTTCGCCTGGGCTGTCGTGCTGACAATTTTGCTGGCGCTGATCGCTCCGGCCCGGCCCTTTCTGATCCAGTATACACTGGACAATTACATCATGAAGGACAATTATTCAGGCCTGCTCTCCATGACGGTGATCATGCTGCTGCTGCTTGTATTGCAGACCGGGATACAATTCAGCCATACCCTGCTGACCAATACCATCGGACAGTCAGCGGTGCGCGACCTCAGGATCAATGTATTCAATCACATCACCCGGCTCAGGTTAAAGTATTTTGACAATACCCCTATAGGGCAACTCATCACAAGGACGGTATCGGATCTGGAAACTATAGCGGAAATTTTTTCTGAAGGCCTGATCGTCATCATCGGAGACATCCTCATGGTGATCGTCATCATTGGCGTCATGGTCTATAAGGACTGGGCCCTTACACTCGTCGTACTGCTGCCCATGCCGTTACTGATCATCGCCACCTCGGTCTTTCAAAAAGCGATAAAATCAGCTTTCCAGGAAATCAGGACAGAAGTATCCAATCTGAATACCTATTTACAGGAGCACATTACAGGTGTTTCCATCATTCAGTATTTCGCAAGGGAAGAACAGGAATATAAAAAATTTGTAAAGATCAATGCCCGTTACCGCGATGCGAATATCCGGTCCAACTGGTACTATTCCATATTTTTTCCTGTTGTAGAGATCATCTCGGCCATGTCACTCGGTTTGCTGATCTGGTACGGATCAAGGAGTATTTTAGCCAAGCCACTGGAAGTCACACCAGGAACAATTGCTGAATTTATCCTCTATATCAGTATGCTGTTTCGTCCAATCCGGGAGCTTGCAGATAAGTTTAACACCCTTCAGATGGGGATGGTTGGTGCTGAGCGCGTGTTTAAGGTGCTGGATACAAACGAAGTTACAGAAAATAAAGGCGTCTTTGCCCCGGATAAAATGACGGGACAGATCTCTTTTCAGCAGGTTTGGTTTGCTTATAACGAGGAGAATTACGTGCTGAAAAACATCTCTTTTGAAGTGGAAGCCGGAAAAACGATTGCTTTGGTCGGTGCCACGGGTGCAGGAAAGTCTTCGACGATCAATATTTTGAACCGCTTTTATGAAATTCAAAAAGGAGACATTAAAATAGACGGAGTAAGGATTCAGGACTATGAGCTCAGTTACCTGCGCGGCAATATAGCAACGGTACTCCAGGATGTTTTTCTTTTTTCAGATACCATTTTCAACAACATTACTTTAAATAACCCGGAGATCACCATGGAAGAGGTGGTGGACGCAGCGATAAAAGTTGGCGCCCATGATTTTATCGAAAGATTGCCAGGAGGTTATCAGTACAATGTAATGGAACGGGGAGCTACCTTATCGGCCGGTCAGGCGCAACTGATCTCGTTCATTCGTGCGCTGGTGTACAATCCTTCTATTCTGGTACTAGACGAAGCTACCTCATCGGTAGATACGGAAACCGAAATGCTGATCCAAAGAGCGATAGAGAACCTGATGCAGGACAGAACTTCTATCGTCATCGCCCACCGCCTGTCTACCATTCAAAAAGCCGATAAGATCCTGGTGCTGGATAAAGGCGAGATCAAAGAAATGGGTACGCATCAGCAATTGCTGAAACTGGACGGGTATTACAAACGTCTTTACGATCTCCAGTTCAACTCGACCGGCATTACTACGATTTAATTCCCTGCTTCTGCCCTGCTTTATGCCAGTCTTCTCCGTCCTTCCTCACTATATATCCGTGAGGTGGTCACGTGAACCCTGCAAAAGTGTTGAAAGGCCTGGGGGGTCATGCAACCCCCTAGCAACCCCCTAGCAGAGGTTGAGAAGAAGTCATGAAGATTTAGCAACAGATGCCTTTGACATCAGAAACAAAAAGGATGGTAATGGTATTGATCGTAATTTCAGCTGCTCAGGACATAAGATTTCCGCTCACAGTCAAAGCAGCGATATCTCTTTATGGGAAGCCAAAACAACAGGGTCTTCACAATGACTGGACGTCTGACACGTTCTTCAAGGTGGCCCGTTTTACATTTAGGGCATTTTCTTTTTTCTTCCATAGGCGTATAGGATAATCATTTAAATATGGCCGATCCTATTTAAACGCCTAAGTGGTACTTTAATTATTTCTTTTTCGACTTTTACGCAAATGCATGATCTCATCAAACTGAACCTTCGCAACCGGGTATTCCCGGAGGTCTTGCTGTACCTGCTGTACTTTTTTCAGTTTAGTGTTCTCCGAATTTGGGGCAGATGCATAAAAATCCAGGTATATTTTGCAGTTGTCACGCAGTTCTTCCAGCTTGTCAAACTGTTCGATCTGGTTATAAAAGGCGTCGTCGTTTTCAGGTGGTAAAATTGCTTTTTGCAAAAGGATCTTCAAATACAGAAGCTCAGGCTCTGTTTTTTTACTCCTCTTTTCTGCCGCTTTCAGTTTGGCCAGAGCCTGCTGATACTTTCCCTGCTCATAGTCCGTGAGGATATCGTCCAGACCCTGCAATGCAGGTTTTTTTTGTGCGTGGCAGGACAAGGTCAAAAAAAATAAGGCGGATGTCAGGATCAAAAAATACTTCACGGCTCTGGATGCCAATGATAATGCAAAAAACAGAGAAATCATATTATAATAAAAAATCAGTATTATCGTCCGATGAAATCTATTTTTTCAAATCTCACGTTCCAGGTGCTGACCGCTATTGTGCTTGGTATACTTGTTGGTGCTTTCTTCCCGGGCTTTGCGCCGCATGCCAAACTGATCAGCCAGAGTTTTATCAATATGATCAGCATGCTGATCGCTCCGATCATCTTCCTGACCATTGTACTGGGTATAGCCCATATGGGTGATATGAAAAAAGTAGGCCGGGTAGGCGGCAAGGCATTGCTTTATTTTGAGATCGTAACAACCGCTGCTATTGTCATCGGCATGCTCGTGGCGAATTTATTAAAACCAGGTGCGGGCATTCAGACAGCCGAAGGCGATGTCAGCAAGATCAAAACCTATACCGATCAGGCGGGCAGCATCAACTGGGTAGAATTCCTCACACACATTATTCCTCACAATATTTTTGAGTCTTTTGCTACAGGTGACATTCTGCAGATCCTGTTCTTTGCGATCTTGTTTGGCTATGGGCTCAATAAAATGGGAGAAAAGGGCGCATCTCTATTGAGTACATTCGATAAGATCTCTAAAGTTTTCTTTAACATCATGAAAGTGGTAATGCGCCTGGCACCCCTTGGCGCATTCGGAGGGATGGCCTATAGCGTGGGCACTTATGGGTTAAAGACGCTGCTGCCTATGGCCAAACTGATGGGATCGGTATACCTGACCTGCTTTCTTTTTATTTTTGTCGTACTCAACGGCATTTGCCGTTATTATAAGTTTAGCCTGTGGAAATATTTAAAATATATCCGCCAGGAAATCCTCATCGTACTGGGAACTTCTTCTTCCGAATCTGTGCTGCCCAGTATGATGCAAAAAATGGAAGCCATCGGCTGCAAAAAATCGGTTGTGGGTCTGGTGATTCCTACCGGGTACTCTTTCAATCTTGACGGTACGGCCATTTACCTTTCTATGGCGGTTATTTTTCTCTGTCAGGTTTTCAATGTCAACCTGTCGCTGGGGCAGCAGGTCAGTGTGCTTGCGGTATTGATGGTTACCTCCAAAGGTGCCGCGGGAGTGACAGGAAGCGGGTTTATTGTACTGGCGTCTACTTTAACGGCGTTGAAGATCATGCCGGTAGAGCACATTGCCATCTTGCTCGGCGTAGACCGGTTCATGTCTGAGGCCCGGGCCATTACCAATATGATCGGCAACGGGATCGCAACCATTGTGATCGCGAAGAGTGAAAATGAATTTGATGAGCAAAAATACCTGCTGGCTACAAGTCCCCTGGCTATCGAAAAAGCGGAAGAGGATGTTTAGCTGAAAATCATTAAATTGCTCTATGAAATTAATTGCTCTTTGTGTTTTTCTGTTGTTGTTTTGTGCCGTTCGCGCACTGCCGCAGGATATCGCGCAAATATTTCAGGCCAGGGAGAACTGGAAATTCTTTGAGGAGAGTACAGCCATGAGTAAGGTGATCGTCTGCGCCGAAGATCAATCGGTATGGGCATTGTCTGATGCCAGCGAGGTTTATTGTAAATTGAGCAGCGAAGCGTCATTTACCAAGTATGGACCTGCAAATGGCCTGATTGTAAAAGACCTCGCCGGCTACAATGCCAATGAAATGTATTTTCTGGCTGGGGGTAAGCTGTACGAATCTGAAAATATGGGCCCGGTTTCTGAAATCACTCTTCCGTTTGCAAGTCAGGTCAACAATATTGCAGTGGTCAATGCCTCAAGGAACGTTTACCTTGAAGGCTATCATGGCAAGCGGGACTGGCTGGCCGTAGCCGCAAACGCAGTTGTGTATTCCCTGTTCAGGGACAACGATACATTTGGGTCATTTTCTCCTATAAGTACCGCTGTGACCACAGGAGAATGCAGAATTACGAATGCGGGATTTAAGTCGCTTGATTTTCAATATAAGTATCCGCCTTCCAATCCATGTTTTGGGGCAGTTGAACATGTTTATTTCAATAAAGTAGGGTCTTCACAAACAGAGACTATTTTACCTGATCAGGATCCTGTATACAGCGGTAATGTAAACTGCACTTATTTTGAAGCGCCTTTTAATCTGGCCAAGGATGGCAATGCGGGACTTGATTATTGGGGGACTGATAAAGGCTTATTTGTCAAGACTTCGGGGGGCTGCGGGCTGGGTGAGGTGAGAAAGAAACTGGATGTTAAAATAAATGATCTCGAAGAACTGAATTTCTTCAGGGACTTTTTTAATGATAAAATAATGCTGGCGGCGGCGGCTGATGGCCTTTATTACACATCGAGTTCCTTTTTCCCTGAGGGGGGAACTCTTGAACTGGATAGAATCGGATTTACCAAGCATTATGACTTCGACGTTGGTGTGAATAGCATTGCAGTAGAAGTAAATGGCTTTGAAAGTGAAAGAAAGTTCCTTTGTCAGTCTGCAGTTTGGCTGGCTACTGCCAAAGGAATAGTCAAAATTCCAATGGTCCCTGCATCAAAAAACATTGCAAAAGATTTCATTGGTAAATACGGTCCGCTGGTTTCTGTTGACGCAGGACTGAGGCCTTATTATTGTGTGAGCAACGGAGAGAAGTATACATTCACAGTGAATCTTCCTGATAATAACGCTGGCGATTATACTATACAGTGGCTTTGGCATCGTCAAAATTATTTTGAGCGGACGGAACTTCCAGGTACGGCGGGAATGAACCCTAAAGAATTCAATTCTGGAGGGGAGTACGGGGCTCGGATCATGTCACCCTGCGGAGAACGTATCGATATAGGTGGTTTCTGGCTGCGGGATCCGGCCCCTGTGACTGTAGATTTTAACTATAACGATGTTGAGCCCCTGTATGAGGGCTGCACCTTTACGTTTACAGCGAAGGCTGGCAATCAGTATAAATGGGAGAAGGATCATGTGGAACAGAGCGAAAAGACAAATGTTTTCGTGGCGACCGCCCCTGGTATATATCAGTTGTTTTACATGGACGAGTGTTCGCGGGATTTTGTTCCCTTGCCGCCCGTAAAACTAGAGGGAATTGCTGTGGCTGATCCCGTCATTACACGCAGCAACAACCTGTCGCTTTGCCACGGGGAGACGGTAACATTGAGTGTGGATGATCCCGGAATACCCGGAGTAACCTATAAATGGCAAAGGAATGGGATTCCGATTTCAGGTGAGGTCTCCCGGGAGATTGAGGTAGATCAGCCTGGTAATTACGATGCTACCCTGGTACCTAGTGAAGGCTGCCCCGGTAAGCGGAGCGCAACCGCAGTGGTGGTGATCAATGAGGAGCTTAAACTTACGCCGCCGCCAGAAGTTCAAATTTGTACGATAAGGGCACAGCGCTTAAAATTAACAGCACCCGCAGGATTTGCTAAATATACCTGGGACGGGGTAGAGGGGATCAACCCGGTTTTGGAAGTGACCGGGCCGGGCCAATATACCCTGGATGTGGAAGATGCCAGTGGCTGCAAGGCCAGTACTTTATATGTGGTGGTGCCTTACTGCGCACCGCCCGTGCCACCCAATGTTTTCAGTCCGAATGGAGACGGCATTAATGACTTCTGGACTGTAGGCGGCCTGGAGGATGATCCGAACGCAAAAATACACATCTATAACCGTTTTGGTGTAAGTGTGTTTGACGGTTCGGCGAAGCAGCCCTCCTGGAATGGTAAGCTCAGGGGAACTGATGTTCCCGACGGGACATATTACTACGTCGTCATTAAAAGTTCAGCTAAGCCCATAACCGGTTCACTTGTGCTGATTCGGTAATCCTGCTGACATTTGTTTCCTGCTGCGGCCGGGGTTTTGAAACTGTTTTTTAATTTGTATTTTGCGCGGGAAACCAAATCAATCCCACAAACAGGTATGCCCGGTCATCCGGTCAGCAGCAATCGAAAGGCAGAGACGGGAATTTGTAAATAATAACAATGGAACAGCTAAAGGAGCAGGTAGAACGCATGCTGCCGCTTATTGAAAGCGATAAAGTATCGAAATCTGATATAGAACAGGTAATCAGCCGGGTGCGCGATGCGATTAAGCAGAACCCCTCCGGCGGAAAGGACCTTGGGCAGTTAATTGTCCGGATCAATGGCGCTTTAAAGGCCCGGGTGCCGGATGTGGATATCAAATGGGTGCCCGCAGAAAATGGACATCTGGCAATCGGGCATAAACCAGGCGGTAAAATGTCATTTGAAGGGATGAAGAAAGCCGGCACCACTGTGGTGCTTACACTGCTTCATGAAAATGAAGGCGCCCGCCAGATCGGGAGTATGCTGGAGAAGGTGGACATCGGCTGGGTCTGGTTTCCTTTTTCGGCATCAAATCCGCATAGTGCTGATGATACAGCAGAAGTTTTTGCGCTGTATGAACAACTAAAGCGCATGCTGCGGGCCGGGAATAAAATATATGTACATTGTTCGGCAGGGATCCATAGAACAGGAATGATCACTTACGGGCTGTTGAGATATCTTGGAAAAGAAAGTAAGGAAGCCAGACAAACCCTTCGGGAGTTAAGAGAGGTTACTGCAGATCAGGTGGGGGACGAGCGTTTACTCTGGGGAAATCAATTTATAATAAACATATGAAAAATGCCATCTGGATATCGATAATTTCGTGTTTCATTTTTTTAAGCTGCGGAAATCTAAAACAAAGCGCAGGTACATCAGACAATGATAAAGGCACGTGGAAAAAACTGTTTAACGGAAAGGACATCAGCGACTGGTTCGTGAAGATCCATCACCATGAGGTGGGGGAGAATTACGGCAATACTTTTAGGGTGGAAGATGGGATCATCAAGATCAGGTATGATCAGTACGGTGATTTTAACGACCAGTTTGGGCATTTGTATTATAAAACTCCCTATTCTTATTATCACCTGAAATTTGAATACCGTTTTGTGGGCAAGCTTCAGAAAGGAGCGCCGGGATATACGCTGCTAAACAGCGGGGTAATGTTCCATTCGCAGGATCCCAGGACGATGCTTAAAGAACAGGACTGGCCGATATCCATTGAAATGCAGCTTTTGGCCGGACTCGGCGACGGAAAGCCAAGGCCAACCGGCAATATGTGCTCGCCAGGAACTGATGTGATCTATAAAGGGAGGATCTCGCCTGATCATTGTATCAATTCGACTTCCAAAACTTATGACGGTGAGCAATGGGTAAGAGGGGAACTGATCGTTTTGGGTGACTCACTGATCACCCACATCATCAATGGTGATACGGTATTGCAATATTCAAAACCACAAATAGGCGGCGGGGTAGCCAATGGCTTTGATCCCAAGTACAAACAGGATGGTAAATTGCTGAGCAGCGGTTTTATTGCGCTGCAAAGTGAGGGTCAGCCTGTGGACTTCAAAAACATTGAAATTAAACAGCTTCGTCGACAATAACAGTAACGTCCTTGTCCAGTTTAACGGTATGAAGTACTTTGGTCTTTTCACTGTATACGACGATTCTGTTCTCGTCCAGGTATTGAACAAGTCTGTATGGTGCTGAATTTTGAAAGAACCTCCATTGGGTATAAAACTGATCCGCGGGTTTTTTTTCTGCGGGCAGGAAAGTGACAAAGATCTCTACTGCGGTTATGCTGTCTATGAAGAAGCGCTCGCTCTTCATCAATACTTTTTGGGCGGCTGCGCTGTTCTTAAACTCTTCGATAGCGATCTCCCGGATAGCTGATGCAGACTTGCTCGGATTCCGGTCAATGGTGTCTACGATGAGGTTGTTTACCTCATTCCTGGTTTTCAGGTAAATGCCATTTCCTGTTTGCAATATTCTGAAGTATATTTTTAGCGGTTTCATTTGTATTTGGAGGTTATATAAATGTGAGTTACAAATATTATATTTAATTCATGAATAAAAACAGGTTAGAAGCATTTAGTGATGGCGTGCTGGCCATCATCATTACAATTATGGTTTTGGAGCTGAAGGTTCCTCATGACAGCTCGCTTCATGCTTTGCTGGAACTTGCCCCGGTATTTATGAGCTATGTACTGAGTTTCATTTATGTCGGGATTTACTGGAACAACCATCATCACATGCTGCAGCTGGTGAAAAAGGTCAATGGGAAGGTGTTGTGGGCAAATCTGTACCTGCTGTTCTGGCTTTCACTGTTTCCTTTCGCCACCGCCTGGATGGGTGAAAATCACTTTGAAACGTTACCGGTGGTGGTTTATGGTTGTGTCATGTTCATGGCCGCAATGGCTTATTTTATTTTAGAACGGACGCTGGTCAGCTTGCATGGGCCTGATTCAGACTTTTCTTCTGCCTTTAAAGGACATGTTAAAGACATCATTTCGACCCTGATCTACCTGGCTGCAATTGGCGGTAGTTTTATTAGTCCGCTGATCGGGATTGCATGCTATGTTTTGGTTGCGGTGATCTGGTTTATACCCGACAGGAGAGTAGAGAAAAAGATTTGAAAAAAGTTCTTTTTTAATGGCGGGAGAGACTTAGGTATAATTGTTTTTAAAAACAATTATACCTAAGTTTGCACAAAAATTAAAGATACATGAGTGTTTTAGTAAATAAGGATTCAAAAGTTATTGTTCAGGGCTTTACGGGTAATGAGGGTTCATACCACGCTGCTCAGATGATTGAGTACGGGACAAACGTTGTAGGTGGTGTAACACCCGGAAAAGGCGGCCAGACTCATTTGGAAAGACCGGTGTTTAATACTGTAAAGGATGCGGTTGACACAGCCGGCGCTAATGTATCTATCATATTTGTTCCTCCTGCATTTGCAGCTGATGCCATCATGGAAGCAGCCGAAGCAGGCATCAAGGTTATTGTTTGTATTACTGAAGGTATTCCTACCAAGGATATGATTCAGGTTAAAGAATATATTTCAGATAAAGACTGCCGTTTAATAGGTCCTAACTGTCCGGGCATCATTACTGCTGACGAGGCTAAAATTGGTATCATGCCGGGCTTTATCTTCAAAAAAGGTACCGTAGGCGTGGTGTCTAAATCTGGCACCCTTACTTATGAAGCAGTAGACCAGGTCGTAAAGGCGGGTCTGGGCATTACTACAGCAATTGGCATTGGCGGTGATCCGATCATCGGGACGACCACGAAGGAAGCTGTGGAGTTGCTCATGAATGATCCTGAAACTAAGGGCATCATTATGATCGGCGAGATAGGCGGGGGCATGGAAGCCGAAGCTGCGCGCTGGATCAAAGAAAACGGCACTAAACCTGTTGTTGGTTTTATCGCAGGCCAGACTGCTCCGGCCGGACGCAGAATGGGTCACGCGGGTGCGATCGTTGGTGGTGCTGATGATACTGCCGCGGCTAAAATGAAAATTATGGCCGAGTGCGGTATAACTGTAGTGGAAAGCCCTGCGGAGATCGGTGAAGCGATGGCCAGGTTGTTAAAATAAGAATAAGATCTTCTTGTATAAACTGAAAGCTCTGATGAAACTTGTTTCATTGGAGCTTTTCTATTTTTTGTGCGCTGTAGAATGACATTATTATTACTTCCTGATGAAACTACCGGGCGCAGGGCTGCGTATATTTAATAAATAATAACAGAAAAAGATGAGATTGACCGGTAAAACATTTATGCTGGGCGCTTTGTTAGCCATAACGGGCCTTATGGCCTGTGCCCAACAGCCTAAACAAGAAGATCCAAAAAAAACAACAGGTAATATGGAATGGAATAAATTAACAAAAGAAGAAGAGGATGTGATCGTGCGCAAAGGCACTGAATATCCCGGAACAGGGAAGTTACTCAATAATAAAGAGAACGGTACTTATGTTTGCCGCCGTTGCAATGCGCCGCTATACCGCTCAGATTCTAAGTTTGATTCACATTGCGGCTGGCCTAGTTTCGACGATGAGATCAAGGGAGCTGTGATCAGGATCCCGGACGCTGACGGATCCCGTACGGAGATTGTTTGCGCAAACTGTAAAGCCCATCTGGGACACGTTTTTATTGGTGAAGGGTTTACAAATAAAAATACACGTCACTGCGTAAACTCAATTTCCATGAGTTTTGTGCCTGATAAGAAATAATTTAATCAGTAATGACATTGTCATAATGCCCGATGATAACTTGTCGGGCATTGTTTGTTTATAAGAGTTGAGTTTGCTTATGTTTGCAGCATTCACCAACTAAAGTAAATATATGAAGTATTGTTTATTATTATGCGGGATGCTGATATCTTCTTTGGCTTTCAGCCAAGATAAACCTGAAAAAGAAAGCACCAACGAACTTTCAGGGAATATGACAAAAGCTAAAAATTATGCGTTAGATGTGATCAATAAAACATCGCAAATATTTTCTGAAACGGTTTATGCAACTTATTATGCCAACAAGTTTGAAGGCCGGAGAACGACCAGCGG
Source organism: Pedobacter sp. (assembly GCF_035317785.1). GTDB lineage: Bacteria > Bacteroidota > Bacteroidia > Sphingobacteriales > Sphingobacteriaceae > Pedobacter. The sequence goes on from NZ_DATHGC010000052.1 coordinate 16,201, forward strand.
CGTGCGTTACCGGGGAAAGAAATTGACTGCAGCACACCTGACCCTTCCATTTGGAACGATAGTGACTGTGACTAATCCTGATAATGGCCGTTCCGTAGATGTGGAGATCAATGACCGGGGCCCGCATTCCAAAAAATTTAAAATCGATGTTTCCGCCGCTGCCGCAAAAGCCCTTGGTTTTTATGGAAAAGGAGTGGCCCAGCTGGAAATCAGCTATCTCACTGAAGAGGAATAATTCGCTAACTTTCCTGCGCTCAAAGTCAGTTTTTTTAAATTATTAACAATTGTTTTTTTTCAGTACCCCCTAAAAAAGAAATAATTAGCTTTTTTGCTGACAGATTCTGACGTTAAATTGATGTTATCAGCGTGTGAAACCCACAGCGTGTTAACAACTTTGTTCTACAAAAAATGCTGCTTACTTTATATTTGTTTTAGTAAGATTCTTTAATAAATCACACACAGATTTTTAGTTAAAGGTTTAATATTTAGTTGCTTAAGGTTGTCTGAGGATTTCATGTCTTTTTAATCTTGTCATTAGGTATTGGTTTCCTCGGCTACTGGATTTATTAAGGGCTTCTTAAGTTCAATACATCATTTACCATAGTTAAACAGAGGCTTATGCAAGAAGAAGAATTATTATTGAAGGAAAACAAAGACCGCTTTGTTCTTTTGCCGATTAAATACCCTGCGATCTGGGAAATGTATAAGAAAAGTGAAGCCAGCTTCTGGACTGCAGAAGAGATCGATCTTTCAGATGACCAGAAGCACTGGGACAATTTGAATGATGGCGAAAGACATTTTATTTCTCACATTCTTGCCTTCTTCTCTGCCAGTGACGGTATTGTAAATGAGAATCTCGCGGTAAACTTTATGAGTGAGGTACAACTGCCTGAGGCACGCTGTTTTTATGGTTTTCAGATCATGATGGAGAACATCCATTCAGAAACCTATGCATTGCTTATTGATACCTATATCAAAGATCCTGATGAAAAAGACAGGTTGTTTCATGCGATAGAGACCGTTCCGTGTGTAAAGAAAAAAGCAGAATGGGCTTTGCGCTGGATCGAAGGCGGTAACTTTGCGGAACGCCTGGTAGCTTTTGCTGCGGTAGAAGGTATTTTCTTCAGCGGAAGCTTCTGTTCCATTTTCTGGTTGAAAAAACGCGGTTTAATGCCGGGTCTGACCTTTAGTAATGAACTGATCTCGAGAGATGAAGGTTCTCACTGTGAATTTGCCTGTCTGCTGTACAGCATGCTGCAAAATAAATTGACTGAAAAAGCGGTTCACGACATCATTAAAGATGCTGTGGAAATAGAAAAAGAGTTCATTACTGACGCACTGCCTGTGGCACTGATCGGAATGAATGCAAAGTTAATGTCGCAATATATTGAATTTGTGGCCGACAGGTGGCTGCAGGAACTCGGTTACAGCAAAATATATAATGCAAGTAATCCGTTTGATTTTATGGAGATGATCTCGTTGCAGGGAAAAACCAACTTCTTTGAAAAAAGAGTGGGTGACTATCAGAAAAGCGGCGTGCTGACCTCTACTGAAGATAAGGCTTCGGCTTTCTCTCTCGATGATGATTTTTAAAATGGTCTTGATATTTACTGCTAAAGAAAAATAAATAAAAAACAATTAGTTGTCGCCTGGGGTAACATTGAGATTCAACGCTTTGTCTGGATACTTACTACCTGATACTGACTACTAATTAACTATTAATCCTAATACCTAGAAAATATGTTTGTATTAAAAAGAGATGGCCGCAAAGAGGCGGTTAGATTTGACAAGATAACCGCTCGGATCGAGAAGTTATGTTATGGTTTCAACCCTGAACTTGTAGATCCGATAGATGTTGCCAAAAAGGTGATTGAAGGTCTGTATGATGGAGTAACCACATCAGAACTCGATAATCTTGCCGCGGAAACTGCTGCCTCTTTAACCACCAAGCATCCGGATTATGCACTGCTGGCTTCGCGTATAGCGGTATCAAACCTGCATAAAAATACAACCAAGTCTTTCTCTAAGACGATGGAGATGCTGTACAATTATATCGATTCTAAAACAGACAAGCCTGCTTCACTGATCGCTGATGATGTGTGGGAAGTGATCAGGGAGAATGCAGACCTGCTAGACAGCACCATTATTTATGACAGGGATTTTGGTTTTGACTATTTTGGTTTCAAAACGTTGGAGAAATCTTATTTACTGAAAGTCGAGGGACAGATCGTAGAGCGTCCTCAGCATTTGTTCATGCGTGTGGCGGTAGGGATTCATAAAGGTGATATTGACAGTGCCATAGCTACTTATAACCTGATGAGCGAGCGCTGGTTCACCCATGCTACGCCAACCCTGTTTAATGCGGCTACTCCTAAGCCCCAAATGTCGTCATGTTTCCTGCTGACCATGCAGGATGACAGTATTGAAGGTATTTACGATACTTTGAAACAAACGGCTAAGATTTCGCAAAGTGCGGGGGGTATTGGCCTGAGCATTCACAATATCCGCGCTACAGGTTCTTATATTGGTGGCACCAATGGAACAAGCAACGGTATAGTGCCGATGCTGAAAGTATTTAATGACACTGCCCGCTATGTAGATCAGGGTGGTGGCAAGCGTAAAGGTGCTTTTGCGATTTACCTGGAGCCATGGCATGCCGATGTATTGAGTTTTCTTGACCTGCGTAAAAACCATGGTAAGGAAGAATTGCGCGCACGTGACCTGTTCTATGCACTTTGGGTATGTGACCTGTTTATGAGAAGAGTAGAAGAGAATGGCGACTGGAGCCTGTTCTGTCCACACGAAGCTCCTGGTCTTGCAGATTGCTTCGGTGAGGAATTTGATGCTTTATATGAGCGTTATGAAAAAGAAGGCAGGGCACGCAAAACCATTAAAGCACAGGAATTGTGGTTTGCAATATTGGATTCGCAGATTGAAACCGGTACTCCTTACCTGTTGTATAAGGATGCTGCCAACAGCAAGTCTAACCAGCAGAACCTGGGAACGATTAAAAGTTCCAACCTGTGTACCGAGATTATCGAGTATACTTCTAAAGATGAGGTTGCGGTGTGTAACCTGGCTTCTTTAGCTTTGCCAAGATTTGTGATCAACGGTGAGTTTGACCACCAAAAATTATATGATGTAACGTATCAGGCTACTTTAAACCTGAACAAAATTATCGATTATAACTATTATCCTGTAGAAGAGGCGAGAAATTCCAACATGCGCCACAGACCGGTTGGTTTGGGTGTGCAGGGATTGGCGGATGCGTTCATTTTGATGCGCCTGCCTTTTGAAAGTGAAGGTGCGCGTATTTTGAATATAGAGATTTTTGAAACGATCTATTTTGCGGCAATGACTGCTTCACATGATCTTGCAGTTAAAAACGGCCCTTACCAGACCTTTAAAGGTTCTCCGCTATCTCAGGGTAAATTCCAGTTTGACCTTTGGAATGTAAAACCGGCGAGCAAACGCTGGGACTGGGAAACCTTACGTGAGAAAGTGGTTAAAGATGGTGTATACAATTCATTGCTGGTCGCTCCGATGCCTACTGCATCGACTTCTCAGATCCTTGGAAATAATGAATGCTTTGAGCCGTACACTTCTAACATTTATACCAGAAGGGTACTAAGCGGAGAGTTCATCGTAGTCAACAAACATTTGTTGAAAGACCTGGTAGCTTTAGGCCTGTGGACCCCTGCTATGAAAGACAGGATCATTTTAGCCAATGGTTCTATCCAGGACATCGCTGAGATCCCTGATTATATCAAGGAACTGTACAAAACAGTTTGGGAGATCAAGATGCGCAGCATTATCGATATGGCTGCTGACAGGGGTGCTTACATCTGCCAGTCGCAATCGCTAAACCTGTTCATCAATGCCCCGAATACATCAAAACTGACTTCGATGCACTTCTATGCATGGAAAAAAGGATTGAAAACAGGTATGTATTACCTGCGTACGCAGGCTGCTTCTCAGGCTGTGAAATTTACAGTAGAAAACCAGGCCGGTAAAAATATGGAACCAGTAATTCCTGCGCACATTGAACAGGCACAGGCTGCTGAGGAGATCATAGAAGGCCCGGTATGCAGCATGGAAGATGGATGCATCAGCTGCTCCGGCTAATACGGAATGAGATTTTGAGACCTCAAAATTTATAATAACAAGGCGGTCCCGATATATATCGGGACCGCCTTGTTATTTAATCTATTGGACAATTTTTAGCCATCGCATGACAAAAGGGGCAAAACAGGTGTCATAAAACATTGTACCTTTGTATTAATGGCTAAACATGAGATCATACCCTGCGAACGTTGCGGCACACCGATAGAGTGTAAGGCAAATGCATACACCAAATGTCAGTGCAGTGTGGTGCAGCTCGATCTGAATGAAGTCCAGTATATCAGCGAGCTTTATGATGGATGCCTGTGTGCCAGGTGCTTGTTTGAACTGCAGCAGGAATACAGGGATGTCGTTTCTTCCTGAGCCTATCTTTCTTTTTTTTACTAACTTTGCGCCGAATTATTTGTTGACAAAGCATGGCAAAAGTACAAGTTGGATTGGTGCAGATGAGCTGTACCAGTAATAAGCAGGAAAATTTAGATAAAGCGATTGTGAAAATCAGAGAAGCTGCAGCAAAAGGGGCGCAGATTGTGTGTTTGCAGGAACTTTTTACTTCTCTGTATTTTTGTGATGTTGAAGATTATGCAAACTTTGACCTGGCTGAGGCTATTCCCGGCCCCTCTACAGATGCTTTACAGGTGGTAGCAAAAGAATTGGGTGTGGTGATCATCGCTTCGTTGTTTGAAAAGCGTACAGCGGGACTATATCACAATACTACTGCCGTTTTAGATGCTGATGGCACTTATTTAGGCAAGTACCGTAAAATGCACATTCCGGATGATCCGGCTTTTTATGAGAAATTTTACTTTACCCCAGGCGACCTGGGTTATAAGGTGTTCCAAACCAAATTTGCCAAAATCGGTATCCTGATCTGCTGGGACCAATGGTATCCCGAAGCTTCGCGCATTACGGCGTTGATGGGTGCGGAAATTATGTTTTACCCAACAGCAATTGGCTGGGCAACAGACCAGGATGAGGAAACAAATAAAGATCAGTACAATGCCTGGCAAATCATTCAGCGATCGCATGCAGTAGCAAACGGAGTGCCGGTGGTAAGTGTAAACCGTGTTGGTTTTGAACAGGATGGCGCAATGAAATTCTGGGGCGGGAGCTTTGTCACAAATGCCCAGGGAAGAATCCTGTATTTAGGCGCTCATGATCAGGAAGAAACTGAAGTTGTAGCGCTTGATTTAGCGGAATCTGACTTCTTCCGCAAGCACTGGCCTTTTTTAAGGGACCGCAGGATAGACTCTTATCAGCCGATCACCAAAAGGTTTATTGACGAAGATTAAGATTTAAAGATGTCATCATTTAACGAAGTAATATTTAACAGCAGTCCCAAAAAGAATGGCTACAGTTTTCCGGCTGAATGGGTAAAACATGAAGCGACATGGTTAACCTGGCCGCATAAGGAAGCCTCATGGCCAGGGAAAATGGAAACCATCTATACGCCTTACTGTCAGTTTATAAAGGCAATAGCTGAAGGCGAGAAGGTTAGGATTAATGTCAACGATGAGGAAACCAGGTCGTTCGCGATTTCAGAATTGAAAAAAGCAGGCGCTGACATGGACCAGATCGAATTTTACTTTAACGCCAGCAATGATGCCTGGTGCAGGGACCATGGTCCGGCATTTTTATTGAACACTGCAGGCACAAAAAAAGCGATCGTCGACTGGGATTATAACGCATGGGGAGGTAAATATCCGCCTTATGATCTCGATGATGTGATCCCAACCAAGATTGGGGAACACTTTAATCTGCCGGTATACAATCCCGGGATCATTATGGAAGGCGGATCGGTGGAATTTAACGGAGCCGGTACAATACTGACCACAACTGCCTGCTTACTGAATGAGAACAGAAATCCTGAACTGACGAAGGAGCAGATTGAGCATTACCTGCTGGAATTTTATGGAGCTGAACAGGTACTGTGGCTCGGCGATGGTATAGTGGGTGATGATACTGACGGACACATTGATGACATCACCAGATTTGTGAACAAGGATACGGTACTGACGGTGGTCGAAAGTAATCCGCTGGATGAGAACTATCTCCTGCTGCAGGAAAATCTGGAAACTTTAAAAAGCCTGAGGCTATTGGATGGCAAACCGCTGAATATCGTTCAGCTGCCAATGCCCTCACCTGTGATCCATGAAGATACCCGCCTGCCTGCCTCTTATGCTAATTTTTATATCGCAAATTCGGCTGTAATTGTACCGACATTCAGGGATGTGAACGATGAAAAAGCTTTGGAGATCATAAGAGGTGTATTCCAGGACAGAAAAGTTGTGGGAATCGACTCTACAGATATCATTTGGGGTCTTGGCAGTTTTCACTGCCTGAGCCAGCAGGAACCTGCGATTTAGGATTGAATGATTCAATTCGTATCTTAACGCTATAATTAAAAAAAAACATTCAATCAAACATAATTACAGATGAAGTTATTAGAAGGAAAAACGGCATTGATTACAGGTGCATCTAAAGGAATTGGCCGTAAGATCGCCGAGAAATTTGCAGAACAAGGTGCCAATGTGGCTTTTACTTATTTGTCCTCAATAGAAAAGGGGCAGGCTTTAGAACAGGAACTGCAAAGTTTTGGGACTCAGGTGAAGGGCTACCGTTCTGATGCGTCTAAATTTGAGGAAGCTGAGAAACTGATCAATGACATTGTGGCTGATTTTGGAACGGTTGATATTGTAGTGAACAATGCGGGGATTACCAAAGACGGATTGCTGATGCGCATGACGGAAGAAAACTGGGACGAGGTCATCAATGTAAATCTGAAGTCGGTTTTTAATGTGACCAAGGCGGTTTCCAAGGTGATGATGAAGGCGCGCAAAGGTTCTATCATCAATATGAGTTCTGTAGTTGGTGTACAGGGCAACGCCGGGCAGGCCAACTATGCCGCATCCAAAGCAGGTATCATCGGGTTCTCCAAATCGGTGGCAAAGGAACTAGGCTCACGGAATATCCGTACCAATGTGGTTGCTCCCGGATTTATCCGCACAGAAATGACTGATGTACTGGATCCTAAGGTTGTCAAAGGATGGGAAGAGGGGATTCCTTTGAAAAGAGCCGGGGAAACAGAAGATGTTGCTAATGTTTGTGTATTTCTTGCATCAGATATGAGCGCTTATGTAACCGGACAGGTGTTGTCTGTGTGCGGCGGCATGCTGTAGCAAATGATGAGCGATTCTTTTACAATATATACTTTACTCGTCCTTTCCGGATGTTTGCTGACAGGCCTGCTTTTTGCATGGCTGCTGTATCGGGGTACTGAGCACCTCGATAAAAGATTGCGCTACTGCCTTGCCGCTGCGCGGGTCATCGTTGTAGCCGGGATCGGGTTTTTGCTGTTCTTTCCGCTGGTAAGAAGGGTGTCCTACAATCTGGAAAAGCCCATCATTGTAATTGGCCAGGACAATTCTCTGTCTGTTGGGGGCATTAAACCCCCGGGATTTGATGAAAAGCAATACCAGGACGACTTGCAGAGACTCGCAGATCAGCTGGCCAAATCCTATGAGGTCAAGGTCTATAATTTTAGTGATGGTGTGAGAAACGGCTTTGACTTTGGGAACAAAGGTAAACTGACCAATGGTTTTCAGTTCATAGACCGTCTCAATGATGAACTGCTGAATCGTAATGTCGGGGCGGTGATCCTGGCTTCTGACGGGATCTTTAATCGTGGGGGCAGTCCTCTTTACGATATTAATAAACTAAAAGCACCGGTCTATACCATTGCACTTGGAGACACAGTGCCAAAAAAAGATGGGCTCATTGCCAATGTCAACCACAATAGTCTTGTGTACCTGGACAATGAATTTACAATGGAAATCCAGGTTCAGGCATTTGAAAGTAAAGGAGAGTCAACCCGGCTTACTGTCACGGAAAATGAAAGACAGGTGTATGAAAATAACATAGAGGTGACATCCGATGCTTTTGTGCAGCATGTACAGGTCAAACTGAAGGCTTCTAAGCTTGGTATTCAGAGATATACAGTACGTCTAAGCCCTCTTAGAAATGAGATCTCTGAGCGAAATAATATACAGCAAGTCTTTATTGATGTGATCGACGCCCGTCAGAAAGTACTGATAGCGGCTGCGGGACCCCATCCGGATATCGCCGCTTTGAAAGAAGCGATAACTTTAAACAAATATTACGACCTTAAAGTTGCCCTGGGGGATGAATTGAATGGTCTGAATGTGAATGACTACAGCCTTGTCATTTTATATCAATTGCCGGGGCTGCAGGGAGAAGGAAATGCCTTCCTGGGCAAGGTACAGCAAAGCAGCGCAGCGGTATGGTATATTCTGGGTGCGCAAAGTAACCTTTATGCGTTCAATCAAATGCAGAAACAGGTAAATTATAACGGGAACTCTGCTACACTGCAGGATGTCTTTAGCTATGCTGATCCGAATTTTACGGCTTTTGACCTGAATCCGCTGGCTGCCAAAATTATAGAGGACTTAGACCCCTTACAATCTCCGTTTGGAAAAGTAACAGTTGCAGCAAATGCCGCGGTGGCTTTGAGCCAGCGGATCGGCAAGATCAGGACGGGCGTACCATTGTTGTTTTTCGTAAATGACAACGGACGTAAAAGCGGGTACCTGATTGGTGAAGGAATGTGGAGGTGGCGCCTGTCCGAGGCGCAGCAGGATCAGCCGGCAGGGGTGTTTAACGGCCTGTTCTCCAACACCGTTCAATACCTGGCAGTAAAGGACGATAAAAGAAAATTTAAGGTTTATACTTCCAAAAATACTTTTGACGAAAATGAAAATGTGCTGATCAATGCAGTATTGTACAACGACAGTTATGAGGCCGTAAATACGCCCGATGTGAGTATACAGCTGAAGAATACAGAAGGAAAGATTTATAATTTTTTGTTTTCCAGAACTGAATCCGCGTATCAGCTGGATGCGGGAACACTGCCTGCTGGCAATTATACTTTTGCAGCCTCAACTGTGCTTGGTGATAAAAAACATAGCGCCCGGGGTTTGTTTTATGTAAATGCATTGAATGCGGAATACCAGCAGACTTTAGCCAATCACCAGCTGCTCAACAGTATGTCTGCGCAAACCAACGGCAAGATGTACATGCCAGGGGATTTGCTGAGTATTGTGAAAGACATCGCCGGCAACGAGCAAATTAAAACATTGAGCTATGAAGACCGCAAATATGAGGAATTGATTAACTTTAAGTGGTTGTTTGCATTGATCCTTGCACTGCTGACCCTGGAATGGTTTTTTAGGAAAAGAAACGGCGAAATTTAACGATACGGCATATGCAGATCAGTACAATGGAGGCAATCGAAATCCTGGGAACAATATCTTTTGCGATATCCGGTTCATTCGCAGCAATGCAAAGAAGACTGGATCCGTTCGGGGTGCTGATCATTGCTTTTGTAACCTCTATTGGCGGCGGCACGGTGCGGGACCTGCTGTTGGGTGACACACCGGTTGCCTGGATGAGGAATGTTAATTATTGCCTGCTGATATTGCTTAGTGCAATAGCCACCATTTTCTTCAAAACACACATCAAAAAATTTAAGGTCACATTATTCCTGTTCGATTCCATGGGGCTTGGGCTGTTTACCATTCTGGGCGTTCAGAAAGGAATCAGCTTCGGGCTCAGCCCTGGCATTTGCATTGCTCTGGGAACCATTACAGGATGCTTTGGAGGCATTATCAGAGATACGCTGTTAAATACTATTCCCCTGATCTTTAGAAAGGAAGTCTATGCCACTGCCTGCATTTTAGGAGGCTTACTTTATTTTTTACTGCTTTATTTCAATCTGAAAGAAGATATTGCCAAAGTTGTGGTCATAGCCGTTATTTTTGCATTCAGGATTGTTGTGGTCAGATACAAGCTGGCACTTCCAAAATTCGGGTATTGAAGGGAAGTGCCGGATTAGTCTTTTGGACGTTGTTTGACGATCACGAAAACATCCTCATTGTCCTTTTTCATGAAATATTTTTCACGGGCAAACTTTTCAGCTGTGCTTAGATTGGTGTTCAGCTCGTTCAGATCCTTTTTTACCTGAGATATTTCCTTCACATAGAAATCTTTCTCTTCCTGGAGTTTATCTACTGCTGACCTGTATTCGTATTGTGCGATGAAATCGTTTTTATCAAAGAACAGCATCCACACTGCAAATGCAACTACAGCAAGGATATATTTATTACGTATCAGTTCCAGTAAACGATTCATTTATCAAAGGTATAAAAAACGGAGTTTTATACAAATGTGTTTATACACTTATCCACATATTGGCTATATTGAATAAAAATTGATCTTGAACAGGAAAATTAAATCAATCGGCTGGTCGGTACTGGCCTTCGGTGTGCTTGTATCAGGTGGCTGGTCCGCTCCACAGGAAAAACCCAAAAAGAGCAGCAGGCCCCTCATCATATTTGATACAGATATGGGCCCGGATTATGACGATGTCGGCGCCATTACTTTACTGTACGCACTGGAAAAAAAGGGCGAGTGTGAAATACTGGCCACTATAGCAAGTGATGCGCATCCCTCAATAGCACCCACCATCGAAGTCTTTAACCGGTATTTTGGGAGGCCGGATATGCCTGTTGGTATTGCATCGGCCGGATCGCCCGGGCTCACCGCACCCAATAACTGGAATGACTCGCTGGTCACCCGTTTTCTAAAGAAAAAAAAAGCTGAGGGTTATCCTGCCGCTGTTGAGGTCTACAGGAAAGTACTCGCTAAACAGGCAGACAATAGTGTAACCATTGTCACGGTAGGGTTTGTATCGAACATCAGGGACTTGCTCAATTCAAAGGCAGATGCGTTCTCCGGCCTTTCAGGAGTTAACCTGGTAAAAAAGAAAGTGAAGAGCTGGGTGGCTATGGCAGGTGGCTTTCCGCAGGGAAAGGAATTTAATGTAGAAAAAGATGCAGAAGCCTCTTTTGAAGCTTTCAGTAAATGGCCAAAACCAATTTTATTTAGCGGATTTGAGATAGGGCAGCACATTATGACCGGCGCAGGTGTTGCCAGGATGGATATAAATAAAAGCCCTGTGGCATGGGCATACCGGTACAACTTAAAAACATATGATAAGAATCCCCAGCCGAACAGACCTTCATGGGACCAGACGGCAGTTTTATGTGCAGTGAGAGGAGCAGGTAAATATTTCTATGTAAACGGGCCGGGAAAATTCATTGCAGACCGTCAGGGTTTCAATACCTGGAATCCGGAGATCAACGCAGAACATTATTTCATCACTCACAAATACCCTTATGAAAGGACAGCAGCCGTTATAGAGAACCTGATGGGCTTTGAGCCATAAACAGCAGGACTTCCATCCGGAACGGTCCTGCTGTTAAACCTAAATTTTAACCATTTTATGAAAAATGATTTGTTGACCACAGGGTAACCACTCCCTGTGAACTTATCCCCGGGATGATCATTCTCGGGTAAGTATCTTATAATGTCTTATTTTCAAGGCCGAAGGTCGGAAGTAGAATTGTTAATTCCTTGTCTTTGTGATTTTTCAATTAATTATGTCTAAATATCGACTTTTTACAGAATTTAATTTTGTTATCGGGTGGGGATGGGTTGGATTACGAGAATAATGTACGGAGGCAAGGAGTTCGGTATAAGGCAAAAAAGAAAGCCCGGCTGCGTCATGCAACCGGGCCTTTTAACAGGTATGTATCAATAAATACTGTTAAGATCTATTTTTTGTAAGCGTACTTAAAGTCTTTGCCGATAAAGCGTGCAGCAGCTCCAAGTTCTTCTTCAATACGCAGCAACTGGTTGTATTTTGCAATCCTGTCAGAACGCGATGCAGAACCGGTTTTGATTTGTCCGCAGTTTAGTGCAACTGCCAGATCAGCAATGGTCACATCTTCAGTTTCACCTGAACGGTGAGACATTACTGAAGTATAGCCATTGTTTTGAGCCAGTGACACCGCGTTGATGGTTTCAGTTAATGAACCGATCTGATTTACTTTTACCAGGATAGAATTTGCAGTCGCCTCATCGATACCTCTTTGTAAGCGTTTCACATTAGTTACGAACAAATCGTCGCCGACCAATTGAACACGATCACCTACTCTGTCGGTCAGCAATTTCCATCCTGCCCAGTCATCCTCGCCCATACCATCTTCAATAGAAATGATCGGGTATTTTTCAGTCAGTGAGGCCAGATATTCAGCTTGCTCTGCGCTGGTACGGATTGCACCTTTGTCACCTTCAAATTTAGTATAGTCGTATTTACCGTCTTTATAGAATTCAGAAGCAGCACAGTCAAATGCCAGACAGATCTGCTCACCCGGTTTGTAACCTGCTTTTTCAATAGCTTTAAGGATCGTCTCAACCGCATCTTCAGTACCGTCAAAGGTTGGCGCAAAACCACCTTCATCACCTACAGCAGTAGAAAGACCCCTGTCATGCAAGATGGCCTTTAAATTATGGAATACTTCTGTTCCCCATCTCAACGCCTCAGAGAAAGAAGAAGCGCCAACGGGCATGATCATGAATTCCTGAAACGCGATAGGGGCATCAGAGTGAGAACCTCCGTTTACGATGTTCATCATCGGAATAGGCAATGTATTGGCATTGACACCACCAATGTAGCGATATAGAGGCTGACGGCTTTCCTGAGCTGCTGCTTTGGCGACGGCCAAAGAAACACCTAAAATTGCATTAGCCCCAAGGTTGCCTTTATTTTCAGTGCCATCCAGCTTAATCAGCAGACTGTCGATCGCATTTTGTTCAAATACATCAATACCTTTCAATTCAGCAGCGATCTTATCATTTACATTAGCCACGGCTTTCAATACGCCCTTGCCTAAGTAAACTTTTTTATCACCATCCCTTAGCTCTACAGCTTCGTGCACACCGGTTGAAGCACCAGAAGGTACTGCAGCACGACCAAGAATGCCATTTTCTGTAATTACATCTACTTCAATTGTAGGATTGCCACGGGAGTCAAGTATTTGCCGCGCATGAACATCAATTATTAAACTCATTTTTATTGGTTTTTATTAGTTAATTAGCCTTAGTGTAAAAATTACAATTACTAAGGCATTATCCAAAGTTAGAATAAATTTTAAATTATACGGTTTGATCGGAATATTTTTTCATTAATGCCTTATTTTCAAGGCTTTTGAACATTATTATTCCCACTTGAATACCTTTACCGCCACTGCGTAGATGCCAATTCCCCAGATGACCATGATCAGGATCTGATGTTTTACGTCCCATAGGCCCGCTCCTTCAAAGGCCACTTTTCGCATGGCATCGTTCAGGTAGGTCAGCGGCAGTGCACGGCTGATCGGCTGAAGCCAGGAAGGAAATGCGTCGATGGAGAAAAAAGTGCCAGACAATAAGAACTGGGGTAAGGTAATGATATTGGAAATAGGAGGGATGGTACTTTCGCTTTTGGCCACGCCTGATACGACAAAGCCAAAACCCATGAATACGATTAGCCCGATCACAGAAAGCAAAAGCATGTTTAATACCGTGACGACACCATGGATCAGGGTAAACTTAAAGAAAAAGTGCCCGATCAGGATGATGAATACTGCTCCCATTAAGGCAAAGCCAATTCTCGCTATGCCTTCACCAAAAACAATGCTGGACCTGCTGACTGGCGTCGCAAAAAAACGTTTGATGACCAGGTTCTGTCTCAAACTGAAAAACACGAAGGCTGTGCCGAATACACCTGTGCTCAGTAAAGAAAAACCAAGCTGACCGGGGAGTATAAAATCTATGGTCCTGTAGATCCTGCCTTTCACCGTACTTTCGTTCAGCTGGGCCACGGTAGGTTTCACATCTTTGCTGTTTAGCGTGAAAAGGAGGTTGTTCAATACGGATTTAAGGATGTTGCCCTTGTCCATCGAGGCAGAGGTATATTTCACATTGGCAATATATGCCGGTGTACCCGCAGTATTTCTCTGCACCGCTATGACGGCGTCATAATTTCCTTTTTCGAGTGCTTTGATCACCGGGTTCTGCAGATCGGAACCGGGAGCAACCGCCACGTCTACATGTACGCCGCCGCCACCCAAAAATCCAAAAACAAGGATAAAGATCAAAGGAAAAGCCAGTGTGAAAACAACGGCCGAGGGGCTGCGCATAATGGAACGGAAACTTGCTTTTGCAAGGGCCAGCGTAGCTTTGGTATTACTATAAGGTTTACTCATTTTTTTAATTGTCCTCCCGCCATTCTTTGCCGGTCAGATTGATGAAAACATCTTCCAGGTTGGCTTTTTTAACTTCTTTTTTCCGTTCAAACCCAGTACTGACCAGGTTGTCGATCAGATTGTCCGGCGTATCCAGCACGATGATCTCTCCCCGCTCCACAAAAGCCACCCGGTCACAAAGCTGCTCGGCCTCGTCCATATAGTGTGTGGTGAGTACTACTGTAGTACCATTATTTCTAATGCCGATGATCAGGTCCCATAAATTACGGCGCGCCTGGGGGTCGAGCCCGGTAGTTGGCTCATCCAGAAAAATGATCTTCGGAGAATTGATCAGCGTAGTCGCTATCGAGAAACGCTGTTTCTGGCCGCCAGAAAGCGCTTTGTATTTTGCTTTTGCCTTATCCTGAAGATTCACTTTTTCCAGCATCTCCATCGGCCTGATGTCCACGCCATACAGACCGGAAAAAAGTTCCATAAGCTCTACCAGATTAAGATTGGGGTAGTAGCCGGCAGCCTGCAGCTGCACACCAATAATCCTTTTGATCTTTGCGGCTTCCCGCTCCACAGAAAAGCCATCAACTGTAACCTCCCCGGATGTTTTTTCACGAAGAGTCTCAATGATCTCCAGTGTAGTGGTCTTTCCGGCACCGTTAGGCCCCAGTAAGCCGAAGATCTCATTTTCATAAACGTCAAAACTGATCCCGTTTACAGCGGTAAAATCATCGTATTTTTTGACCAGATTTTTGACACTTATGATCGCATTAGTGCTATTCATGGGTTAAATGTAATAAAGGTTTTATGCGAAAAGAAGTAACCGGGGTTACTTCTTTTTGAAAATATCGGTAAAATGAGGTATTTGGCGGGTGAATTAAATTACCAGGCCAGTTCGCCCTTGATCATGTCAATAAAATCGTCAAACAGGTAGCGTGAATCGTGCGGACCTGGTGAAGATTCAGGGTGATACTGTACTGAAAATGCTTTTTTGCCCTTCACACGGATGCCTTCTATACTCTGGTCATTTAAATTGAGGTGGGTGATCTCTACTTTGTTTGATTTTCTCACTTCGTCCGGAATTACGCCAAAACCATGGTTCTGAGAAGTAACTTCGCAATGATCTTTGATGATGTTCTTGACCGGGTGGTTCAAGCCCCTGTGTCCGTTGAACATTTTCATGGTCCCGATCCCGTTTGCCTCGGCAAGCAGCTGGTGGCCAAGGCAGATGCCAAATACAGGCTTATCGGCCGCTAATACCTTTTTAACCGTCTCAATGGCATAAGGCATTGCCGAAGGATCGCCGGGGCCATTCGAGATAAAATATCCATCGGCACCCCATTTGTCCATTTCTTCAAATGTAGTTTTGGCGGGGAATACCTGTACATAAGCATCCCGGTCGTCAAAGTTGCGCAGGATGTTTTTCTTGATGCCCAGGTCCAGCGCCGCGATCTTAAGCGCAGCGTTTGATGAGCCGTAGAAATACGGTTCTTTGGTAGATACCTGCGAAGACAGTTCCAGCCCGTCCATTGAAGGGACCTCTGCAAGTTTCGCTTTCAATTCTCCCAGATCAGTGATCTCAGATGAAATGATCGCGTTCATCGCGCCTTTATTTCTGATGTGACGTACCAGTGCGCGGGTGTCAATGTCAGAAATGCCTACAATGTTCTCATTCTGAAAATAATCCTGTATAGATTCTGAAGCCTCTTTACGGCTAAAGCCGATGTTGTAATTTTTACAGACCAGGCCGGCAATTTTGATGCTGCCTGATTCAATTTCATCCTTATGGATCCCATAATTACCAATGTGCGCATTGGTAGTGACCATGATCTGTCCGAAGTATGAAGGATCGGTAAAGATTTCCTGGTACCCGGTCATTCCTGTATTGAAACAGATCTCACCTGTAGTTGTGCCTATTTTGCCCGCGGCTTTACCGTAGTAAACAGTACCATCTGCCAGTAACAAGATCGCAGGTAACTTTATATAGTTAGTCATGGTAATAATGAAAATTTGGTGGTGTAAAAAAAGAAGAATGTGCTGTTATGGAACCCGTTCATTTCGGGGTACAAATATAGAAGATTTGCATGGTTTTATCCCAATTTTTTTTAATCTCCTTTATTCTCGATTGTAAAACCTAATTTTGCGGGTACAAAACGATAGCGCCATGTCTGTAAATAAAGAAGTTAAACGGATAACCACACACATACTTCAGGAGATGAAGCATAGCGGAGAAAAGATTGCGATGCTGACCGCTTACGATTATTCTATGGCAACCATTCTTGACGATGCAGGCGTGGATGTGTTGCTGGTGGGCGATTCGGCTTCCAACGTGATGGCCGGACATGAAACGACCCTACCTATTACCCTGGATCAGATGATCTATCATGCCCAGGGTGTGGTTCGGGGAGCAAAACGTGCGTTTGTAGTAGTAGATCTTCCCTTCGGAAGCTACCAGGGCAACTCTAAAGAGGCTTTAAATTCTTCGATCAGGATCATGAAAGAATCGGGTGCGCATGGTGTAAAGCTGGAGGG
>NZ_DATHGC010000053.1:0-3699 GCF_035317785.1 Pedobacter sp.
CCGCTTCTTAAAATTGCGTCCGACATGCACAAAAGCACTGTCCGCATTGACAAAGAACCTGCGTTTATTCAGCTCGCCAACATTATCGATCGGCTCCTTAAACAACTTCGCACCACCGGTCACCACAGATTCAATTAAAGCAATGTCTTTTTTGTCCTCAAAATAATAACCCTTTTCGAGCAATCCCCCGATGAGTCTGCCCGGCTGTTTTTCATTCAGGTTGATCATCGTCCCATTGTCCAGTCTGGATGCCACATCCATAAACCCGTTTTGCAAATTGAAAAACAGGGTAAAGAACAGTGCACCTAAAACAACAGAAATGATCACCAGGAGAAAACGCATATCAGTTATTTACAGGTAGAGGTAATGAATCAGTTTTAAAAGTGCTTCTTGGAATTTTGCCATTGATGTATTTCCCTGCCGGGAAATTATAAATGATCTGTATGGCATTCGGGCTATTGATGAATTTTACATTTTTAAATACCAAAGCATTGTTTTGCGAAGAAATGACGGTATTGAAATCTTCAAACGTAAAATTTTCCAGCAGCACATGTTTGCTTGCCGGTTTTATAGCAATCGGTATTTCGCTAAAACTGGTATCCCGTTTGATCACCATGCCATTTTGAGCGATGAGATAAAGCGTATCCCTGTTGATCTGCAAAGGCTCGGTGATCAGGATCGGAGATTTGAACAGCGAATCAGTCAGGATCAGCATATTGCCTTTCAGCTTGTTCAGCGTGTCCTGCAGCTTCTTTTCCTGCACATTGCGCGGTGGCTTTATGGCATTCAGTTTCAACTGATCAGTACTGGCTTTTTCATTGACATGGTTTTGCCAGAGCAGCCAGGCATTTACAGCAAGCAGCGACAGACACAACACGATAAGAAAACCAACCAGACCCTTATTGGTCCTGACCGGAACGACGTGTTGATCTGGCACAGGATCAGGATTTTTTACCGGAGATTTAACCGAAGCAGAAGCGGGCTGCCGGTCATGCGCGCTGTGCGGTACAACTACAGGCTCAACTGCCTTTTTTGCCGCAGGCTTCGGCGCTTCATGCGCCTGTGCCTGCTTATCATTTTTGACCAGTACAACTGTAATGTTATCCAGTCCGCCGTTTTTGTTGGCAGCAGCAATCAGCTGCTCCCCCTTTTCCTGCAAGGACGCAGACCTGCTGGTCAGTATCGCAGTGATCTCCTGTTTATTGACCATGTCCGACAGCCCGTCACTGCAGATCAGCAACGTATCACCGGGCAGAAACGGAGATTGCCCCAGTTCAATATAATCATCCTGTCCGGCAATGTTGATCCCAAAGCCCAAAGCCTTATTGATCTCATTGCGTTTGGGGTGACGCATGGCCTGTTCCTCAGTCAGCCGGCCCGTATCCTCCATAAAACCCACAAAACTCTGGTCCTTCGTGATCTTGATGAGTGTCCCGTCGCGCAGCAGGTACAACCGGGTGTCGCCGACATGGGCATAGTGAAACAGGTTCCTGCTCAGGTCCGCAACTGCCAGTGTCAGCACACAGGCCATTTTTTCATGGTCCTTTACCTTCAGTTTTTCGGCCATGATCTGTGTATCCGCATCAATTATGGCGTCTTTCATCAATGCCGGTACATCCGCATTTGGCAGGTTCAGGTGCTGCAATATAGATCTCCTGGCTATTGCCGAAGCAATTTCCCCGCCTGAATATCCGCCCACGCCATCGATTACGCTGGCGATGATCAGGTCATTGCCGGATGTTTTTTCCGCAATGAATGTATCCTCATTATTGTCCCGTACCTTTCCTGTATCTGTAATTCCAAAATAATTTCTATCCATTCTTCTTCGGAGAATTTTTAATGTCCCTAAAATGGGCAATGAGCAGCAGCATGCAAATAATAAATAACGCTATAGATAACACTTGCGACATAACTCAGGATTTAAATATATTCATACCAATAATTCCGTTGAGGATGATCCTCGAATTGACCGGCAGTTCAGACCACTTCGGCCCGCTGATGTCGCTTCTCTCCAGGAGCACTTCGTTCAGAATCGTCTTCTCACCAAAAGAAGCCAAAAAGAACTTGTCTGCTGCCTTGTCATATTTGATCTTCAGGTGCGGGGTATTCACCCATTCCGAAGGAATTTTAAACATGTGCTGTCCCTCGCGGGTTTCCTCCTCACCCGAAACCGTAACCTCCTCATTTTTCATCCAGTATTCCAGTTTTTTGCCCGCATAAGCCTTGTCTGGAATGGTAGTTTCAAACCTGGCCAGTACCGCATTCGAGGCCTCAGGAGTGACCGCTCTTGCAGTTTCATGTTTGATATTGCTGTCCGAATACGGGATCTCATAATAACCATCACTGTAATAAGTAAAGTCCTTCAGGATGTCATTATTGATGTCAAACGTCTGCGCAAGACCCGTTTGCCGGGGAATAAAAGTAACCCTCAGATTTTCCTCCTGCTGATTGCTGTCAGGCATCAGTTTGCCGATAAATCCTATATCGCCGGCCCTGTAATCAGGATGGGAGACAAACCTGAATACCCATTTGTTGCTGGCCGGCTCTACTCTTTTGCCATCTTTTACCTCCTTGTTCAGGATATCATAAAAGTTTTTTACCGATTCATGGGATATCAGGCCTAATATCCCTTTTTTATGGTCCATAAATTCCCGGTAGTCATCCGTATTGAGGCAAATGATGAACTCATGGTAAAATACAATGCGTTCCGCAAAAGACAATTCGGTCATCGACTTTTTAAATCCTTCGATGATGTATTTGTAAACAATGTCAGGGGTCAGCGCTTTTGCTTTTCCGGATACAGGGCCGCCGTCATTGGTTAAAAACCAGTCCTGAATACCTATGCGCTGCCAAAAAGAGGGTTTAGTCGTCATTTATAAGCTTGATGTTTTCGAGTGTTCTCAGATTAAACTGCTTGATTTTATACAAAAATCCCGCCGTTTTAAAGATAACGAAAAACTCTTTTATTTATTGATTGTTATGCATTTGAGGTCTCAAATCAAATTTGGTCAGTACAGTTAAGGGCGTATTGATCTTGAATTGATTTTTTTGTAGCAGGCGGCCGCTAACAGCTGCCTGCTTTTTATAGCTCAATTCAATCCTTAAAACATTTCACCTGAGAGAATTCGAGATCAAAGAACAATTTTTTATAGAAATTGTTCATAACAGGTGGAACACGGATAAACTGAAATCCAAAGCGCATACCGCTGTGATCATTGTTTTCAAGGAACAGGAAGGTGAATAAAAAAAAGACCGACAGTAAAGAAAAAACAATCTCGCTCCTAAGGGCGCGCATTGAAAGACCGGAATCAGCCGGTGTTCCTTTTGATGAAAACATTACAGACCATGAACTCAGTGTGCTGCTCAGCGAGCTGCAGGTATTTCAGCTGGAGCTGGAAATGCGGAACGATGAACTGTCCGCCTCGCATGGCTTACTGGAAAACGAAAAGTCCAGATTTGCCGGCTTTTTTAACCTCGCCCCGGTAGGTTATTTTATACTGGACCATTTAGGTATGGTCGAGGAGGCCAATCAGGCGGGTATCGATCTGCTCCATATTTCCAGGCAAAATATTCTCAATCAAAGGTTTCAAAGCTTTATTGATCCCGAGGCCTGGGAACAGTTTTACCATTTTCTCCACAAAATGCAAACCGCTGAAGACAAGCAAAGCTGTGAGATCAGGCTTTTATTTAACAATGACG
>NZ_DATHGC010000054.1:0-11630 GCF_035317785.1 Pedobacter sp.
CTTAGCTGTGCTGCTTGCGCCTGCTTTCTTAAATGCGCAAACCAAACCTGACGTTAAATCCAGGAGAGATACCACAATCAAACTGAATGAAATTACCATAAAAGCCACCAGGGCAAATGAAAAATCTGCCACTACCTATAAAAACATCAGCAAAGAAGAGATCGAAGCCAACAACTTTGGCCAGGACCTGCCCTTCATCCTCCAAAACACGCCTGGTGTTGTAGTAACCTCAGATGCGGGGGCGGGCGTGGGTTATACCGGCATCCGGATCAGGGGCAGCGATGCCAGCCGGGTCAACGTCACCATTAACGGCATTCCGTACAATGACAGTGAAAGCCAGGGCATCTTTTGGGTAAACATGCCGGACTTTGCCTCCTCTACCGACAACATCCAGATCCAGCGGGGAGTAGGTACCTCCACCAATGGCGCAGGTGCTTTTGGGGGAAGTTTAAACCTGCAGACTTCTGCGCCTGCAGAAAATGCATATGCAGAGCTGAATAACAGCTACGGCTCATTCAATACTTTAAAGAATACGGTCAAAGTCGGTACCGGACTGATCGACAACAAATGGAGTTTTGACGGACGTCTTTCGAGGGTCAAATCAGACGGTTTTATAGACCGCGCCGCTTCCGACCTCAAATCTTATTTCCTTTCAGGTGCTTATTATGGCAAAAAAGACCTGCTCCGGATCAATGTCTTTTCAGGTACAGAAAAGACTTACCAGGCCTGGAACGGCATCCCTGAATCAAGGGTAAACGGAGATCTGGCAGGTATGCAGGCTTTCATAGACCGCAACTATTTAAGTGATGCCGATGCCGCAAACCTGCTCAACTCCAACAGCAGAACCTACAATTCATTCACTTACAAAGACCAGACAGACAATTATCGGCAGAACCATTACCAGGCATTGTATGCCAGACAGTTTACGGAACAATTCTCTTTCAACGCCGCATTGCACTATACAGACGGGCAGGGATATTTTGAAGAATTTAAATCCGGGGACAAATTTTCTAAATACGGATTGGCTAATGTGACTGTGGGCGAAACCGTGGTCGAAGAGAGCGATCTTGTCCGCCGCCGCTGGCTGGACAATGATTTCTATGGTTTGACCTATGCGTTCAATTACCAGCCGAAATCTAACCTGAGTTTCACACTTGGCGGCGCCTACAATGAATACCGTGGCAAGCACTTTGGTGAGATCACCTGGGCGCAGTTCGCCTCATCCATCAGCGAGGATTTCCACTACTATGACGGCAAGGGAAGCAAAGATGATTTTAACGTCTACGGCAAGGTAAACTACAGCCCGGTAGAAAAGCTGAGCCTCTTTCTAGACCTCCAGTACCGGAATGTGGGCTACCAGATCAGCGGAACGGACAAAAACCTGAAGCCGCTTGACTTTGACAACAACTACAATTTCTTCAATCCTAAAATAGGGGCCACGATATTCCTGAATGCGCAAAGCAATGTCTACGCTTCTTACAGCAGGGCAAATAAAGAACCCAACCGGGACGATTTTACCAATTTAAAGACAGGGCTACCGGTGCCAAAAGCAGAAAAGCTAAATGATCTGGAAGCGGGTTACCGTTTTAAAAATGACAGATTTAGCGCCGGGGCAAATGTTTATGGCATGTTCTACAAAGACCAGCTGATCTTCACTGGTGAGATCAATGAATATTCGGATGCCTACCGTCAAAATGTTGACAAAAGCTACCGCGCAGGACTTGAGCTGGATGCTTCTTATACCATAAGTCCTCAGTTTATCATCAATGCCAATGCCGCCTTCAGCAAAAACAAGATCAAAAACTACATAGATTACGTGCCCGAATATGATGACAATTTTGAGGTAACCCGCCTGGTGACCACCACCTACGCCAGTCCTGACATTGCATTCTCACCAGCATCAGTCTTATTTGGCGAACTGGTCTATAAACCGTTCAAAGGTCTGGCAGCAGCATGGCAGAGCAAATACGTAAGCGAGCAGTTTATGGACAATACCCAGAATGACAGCAGGAAACTGGATGCTTACTTTGTCAATAACCTGAGACTGGGCTACGATTTCAAACTAGGCGGAATCAAAAACGTCAACATTGGCCTGCTGGTCAATAACATCCTCGATGAAAAATACGAGAGCAACGGCTATACCTACAGCTCTATCTATCAGGGTGCCACGACTACAGAGAATTTTTATTTTACGCAGGCGGGAACTAATTTCTTACTTTCGCTCAACCTGAAGTTTTAATTCCAATGAAGAAGTTCATCGAAAAGCTACATTTCATCACACACGACATTGAGCAGTTGAGCCATGTACAACAGGCACAAATTGTCTGCGAAGCCGGGGCCAAGTGGGTTCAGTACCGCTGTCTGACCAAAAATGACGATGAACTCCTGCAAGATATCAACACCATTGCAGAGATCTGTGACGACTGGGGGGCAACCCTTATCGTCACAGATCATGTGCACCTCAACGGCAAGGCCGACATACAGGGATTTCACATCGAGGATATGGATGCAGACTTCATCAAGCTGAGAGGGCTGCTGGGCGAAGCCTGTACCATTGGCGGTTCAGCCAACACCACTGAAGGCCTGATCAGACTCGCACAGGAAGGAGCGGACTACGCGGGTTTTGGGCCTTTTTCCCATACAGACACCAAGCCCAACTACTTTGAGCATCTTGGCATCGAAGGTTACCGCAAAGCCATGCAGCAGCTTCAGCAAACACACATCGACCTGCCCGTCCTGGCTGTTGGCGGGGTTACCATCAACGACATAGATGAGCTCCTGCAAACAGGTGTTTTTGGCATAGCCGTCTCTTCAGCCATCAACCAGGCAGAAGATATGCGCAGTGCTTATTTGTCATTTTATGACAAGATTATGTAATACTAAGCCTTTTCAGGTCTAAAATTTCTTTGCGCAAAAACCTACCTTTGTGCAAAATCTTTCCTGTTGGAAAACTCAGACATTATAGAGCCAAAAATACCTTTTTACGCAGCCTTGCTATACAGAGAATTCAGATCTTATCTTGGCATGCGTTTCTTCTTCACATTTGCTTATCAAATGCAGGCCGTCATTATCGGCTTTCACATTTACCACCTCACCAAAGATCCGCTGGCTTTGGGCCTTGTCGGGCTTTGCGAAGCCATTCCGGCAATCAGCATAGCACTTTACGGAGGTTATGTAGCCGATAAATCAGAAAAGAGGGGATTGCTGCTGAAGATCTTTTCCGGTGTATTTCTCTGTACCGTGATCATGCTCATCGTCACAACCGAAAGCATGCATGCTTATGTGCCGACCAGCTATATCATCCCCATCATGTATTTGATGATCTTTGGAATAGGGATGGCCAGAGGGTTCTTTAGTCCGGCGATATTTTCGCTCATGGCGCAGATCGTTCCTAAAAAACTCTACCCCAATTCCAGCACCTGGAACAGTTCCAGCTGGCAGGCGGCATCCATTCTTGGTCCGGCAGCCGGTGGCATCATCTATGGTTATTATGGCATCACCGTCACCTACTATGTGATCATCGCTTTTGTATTCATTTCACTGGTCTGTATATTTTTTCTAAAATCCCATCCGCCCACCTTCATTCCAAAAGAAAGCATTGTAAAGAGCCTGACAGAAGGCGTACAGTTTGTATTTAAAAATAAAATGATGCTCGGTGCCATGAGCCTGGACCTCTTTTCCGTGTTCTTCGGCGGCGCAGTTGCCCTGCTTCCTGTATTTGCCAATGACATCCTGAAAGTGGGATCAGAAGGTCTGGGGCTAATGCGTGCAGCAGCTTCGACCGGCGCCGTGGTGACCATGCTGAGCATGACGGTCATATCGCCAATGAACAGGCCCTGGAGAAACCTGCTCATCGCTGTAACCGGGTTTGGAACCAGCATCATCTGCTTCGGCCTGTCCAAAAATTTCTACCTGACCCTTGCCTTCCTGTTTATGGAAGGAGCCTTCGACAGTGTAAGCGTGATCATCCGTTCTACCATTATGCAGCTGCTTACACCCGATGAAATGCGCGGCCGGGTATCGGCGGTCAACACCATGTTCATTGGTTCCTCCAATGAGATCGGGGCCTTTGAATCGGGTCTTACCGCTAAACTCATGAGAACCGTACCTGCAGTGGTATTCGGAGGTGGCATGACCATCCTGGTCGCAGGCATTACTTACCTCAAAACCAAAAGCCTGATCAAACTGAGCCTGCAGGAGATCAATGAGCAAAAACGTTAATTTTAGCTAACTACTTCCTCTTCCACACGTTCACCGATCTGCTGTCTCCACATGGCATAATATAAACCCTTCTCTTCAAGGAGATCTGTATGCCTGCCCTGCTCAATGATATTTCCTCTTTCGAGCACATAGATCCTGTCAGCATGTTTGATGGTCGACAAACGGTGGGCAATCAGAATGGTAATGTGACTGGTCAGCACAGACACGTCCCTGATGGTTGCGGTGATCTCTTCCTCTGTCAATGAATCCAGTGAAGATGTGGCCTCATCAAAAACTAAAATGTCCGGACGGCGCAATAATGCCCTGGCAATGGATAGCCTTTGTTTTTCCCCACCCGAAACTTTCACTCCGCCTTCTCCGATGACCGTATCCAGACCCTGGTCGGCTCTCGCCATCAGGTTCTGACAGGCCGCCTGCTGCAATACCCGCAAACAGTCTTCATCACCTGCACCCGGTTTCACAAATTGCAGGTTTTCCCTGATCGTACCCGAAAACAACTGGGTATCCTGGGTTACAAAGCCGATCTTCTCCCTCAACCGGTCCAGATCAATGTCTTTTCCCGAAGTTCTGTTGTAAAGCACTTCGCCCTCAACAGGCTGATAAAGACCGACCAGTAATTTCACCAAAGTAGTTTTACCCGAACCGGAAGGTCCTACAAAAGCGATCGTTTCCCCATTGTTCATAGAAAAAGTAATGTGGTTCAGTGCATTGGTCCTGCCGCTCAGGTGTTTAAAGCTTACATTAGAAAAAGCCAGTGTATCTATCTTTTCAAGAATAACCGGGTTCAACGGTTTTTTATCAACCGGGGTGTTCAGAATATTCCTGAAATTACCAAGCGACACCTCTGCTTCCCTCCAGGCGAGGATCACATTGCCCAGCTCCTGCAAAGGACCGAACAGGAAAAAGGAGTAGAACAGGAAGGAAAAGTACTGTCCCGGCGAGATCGTATTCTCAAAGATAAGGATCAGCAATACCACAACCATTGTGCTTCTTACCAGGTTCACTGTTGTGCCCTGCACAAAGCTCATGCTGCGCACATACTTTACTTTTCGCAGCTCCAGCCCCAGTATCTTATAGGTCGTTTTATTTAAGCGCTCGATCTCCTGACTGGCAAGGCCCAAACTTTTTACCAGTTCTATATTACGCAGAGATTCTGTCGTAGAGCCTGCGAGCGCAGTCGTTTCAGCGACAATAGAGCGCTGTATCGTTTTAATCTTGCGGCTCAGGTACCAGCTCAGAAAGCTAATGATCGGAATCGAGGCCGCATAAATCAAGGTCACCTTATAACTCACCGCCAGTGAATACACGATCACGAAGACCATACCGATCAGGCTCACAAAAAGAATGCTGATGAACGCAGTGATAAACTTCTCGCTGTCGAGCCGTACTTTTTGCAAAATACCCAATGTCTCACCGCTTCTCTGGTCCTCAAAGACCTGGTATGGCAATTCCAAAGAATGTTTTAAGCCATCGGCATACATACGCGCACCGACCTTTTGTACAATGATATTGGTAAAGTAATCCTGAAAGTTTTTGGCGATCCGGGAAACCATAGCCGCGCCTATGGCCAGGCCAACAAGGCCAAGCACACCCCATACATACTCAGTTCTGTTGAGGTCATCCTTCCTTTCTATAAAACCGTCGACTATTTTACCGGTGAAGTACGGATCCATCAGAGAGAACCCTATGTTAAATGCCGCAAGTACCAGCGCCAGGACGACAATCCACTTATGTGCTTTTAAATATTGTAGCAGTAAATTCATGATGTTGTGGTTAAGATTCGCAAAAATAAATAAAGGGAATGAAGCATTTACCTCATTCCCTTTAAATTACTTATAGATTATAAACCCGGCGTTATACCGTCATGATGTCCTTTTCTTTCAGTTCAGCGTGCTTATCTACCTTGATAATGTAAGCGTCGGTGATCTTTTGAACTTCCGCCTCTCCGGTTTTGATCTCATCATCGGAAACACTTTCGCCTTTCAGTTTTTTAATCTTCTCATTGGCATCCTTGCGGATATTACGTACGGTAATGCGGCCTCTTTCAGCCTCTTCTTTCACCTTTTTTACCAGATCTTTTCTGCGTTCTTCGGTCAATGGCGGAACCACCAGTCTGATCATTATACCGTCATTCTGAGGGTTGATGCCAATATTTGCTTCCATGATCGCACGCTCAATAGGTACCAGCATGTTTTTCTCCCAGGGCTGGACGATCAGTGTACGGGCATCAGGCGTATTTATACTGGCCACCTGGCTCAGCGCAGTTGCACTTCCATAATAATCAACCACGATTCCATCAAGCATTCCTGCTGATGCTTTTCCAGCACGGATTTTGGTCAGTTCAGACTCGCAATGTAAAATTGCCTTATCCATGGACACCTGTGCATCTTGCAGTTGTTTCTTTATGAGGTCATTCATAACATTTAAATTTATAACAGATATAAAATTTAGAATCAGTTTTTATCTTACCAGCGTTCCAATCTCGTCACCTCCGGCAATCTTCATGAAGTTACCGGATTTGTTCATGTCAAACACGATGATCGGCAACTTGTTCTCTTCGCAAAGGGTAAAGGCAGTCATGTCCATTACGTTCAGTCCTTTAGCATAGACCTCTTTGAATGAGATTTCAGAATATTTGGTAGCTGTCGGGTCTTTCTCCGGGTCAGCGGTGTAGATTCCATCTACACGAGTTCCTTTTAGCACCACATCCGCTTTTATTTCAATAGCACGCAAAGCTGCAGCTGAATCTGTAGTAAAATAAGGGTTGCCGGTACCAGCGCCGAAAATAACTACCCGGCCTTTTTCCAGGTGGCGCACAGCCCTTCTTCTGATAAAGGGTTCACAGATCTGTTCCATTTTTATCGCGGTCAGCAACCTGGTTTTAAGGCCCACTTTTTCCAACGCATCCTGCAAAGCCATGCTGTTGATCACGGTGGCCAGCATGCCCATATAGTCGGCCTGCGCACGGTCCATTCCCGATTTCTCAGCACTTAAACCTCTGAAAATATTCCCGCCGCCTATAACAATTGCAATTTGAAGTCCTTCGTCATGTACTGCTTTGATGTCTTCGGCATATTGCCTTACTACCTCATTATCAATACCATATTGCTTCTCGCCCATCAGCGATTCGCCACTTAATTTGAGCAGGATCCGTTTATATTTCATGGCCTCAAACTTAGATAAAATTGCAAATAAATGCAATTTATTGTTCTCTCTGGTTAAAGCGTACGTCAGAATTAATATTCCTGCCCTCGTGCAAAGACCCGTTTCAGTTTCAGATCCTCAGAAATCAGGATCAGATCCGCACTGTTGCCGACAATGATATCGCCGGTCTGTCCGTGAGTGTTTATTAGTCTCGCAGGATACAGTGAGGCCATTTTCAGCGCATCCGCTAGTGAAATCCCACAGTGCTCCACACAATTTTGTACAGCCTGCAATAAGGTGATATTAGAACCGGATAATGTTCCGTCAGGAGTGATGAACTTATCTCCGGAAAGCTGGTGCTGGTAAGGGCCAATATTACATTCGGTAACCGCATCAGTGATTAAGAACAGACGCTCGCCCATTACCTTCTGACTGATCTTTACCATAGCAAAATCAACATGACTGCCGTCCGCTATAATGCTGGCCATTGCAGCATGATGGTTATAAACAGCAGCGGGAAGATTCGGCGCTCGGTGATGGATCGAAGGCATCGCGTTAAACAAATGTGTCGTGGTCTTAAAGCCTTTATCATAGGCTGCAGTGGCCTCCGTATAATTGGCATCGCTATGGCCAAGCGACAATATCACACCCTGATCCAGCAAATAACTGATTACCTCGTCATCCTGCAGCTCTGCAGCAACGGTCATCATTTTCACTACTCCGTCCGCATGCTCCATCAGTCTTTTCACTTCATCCAACTGAGCCTTACGGATGTATTCCGCAATATGCGCTCCTCTGCGTTTGGCATTCAGATAAGGTCCTTCCAGGTGCAAGCCCAAAAAGCCGACTGCTTCTGTGCGGTATGCTTTTGCTGCAGTAATGGACTCCCATACAATTTCAGGTGTATTTGTGGCCACGCAGGCCAGGAAACCAGTCGTTCCTTTGCTGACCAGGTCCAGGTCCATTTGCTTTAGTGTTTCCGCTTCAGGATATGCTGAAAACAATTTTCCTCCGCTGCCATAGATCTGCAGGTCAATGAAACCGGAATTCAGGTATCCGCCTTCCGCATCAATTACTTTGCAGCCTCCCAGCATCACATCCTGACTGATCCTGGCAATTTTACCATTTTCTATAAATACAGTATGGTCAGTGACCAGCACATCACCATCAAAAAATTTACTGTTTGTTATTGCGATCATAGGTACAAATATAAACAAAAAAGGCTCCCGATAAATCGGGAGCCTTTTCCAATATTGTATTAAGCAGCAGTATTAAGCGCCCAATTGTACACGTTTAAATGAAGTTACAGTAAGACCTGCAGCAGTATCATTTAAGAATTTACGAACATCTTTAGATGAATCTTTCACAAACTCCTGGTTCAATAAAGTACTGTCTTTGTAGAATTTGTTCAATTTACCAGCAGCGATCTTTTCCACCATTTCTTCTGGTTTGCCTTCCGCACGGATTACTTCTTTAGCTATTTCAGTTTCACGCTCGATAGTAGACGCATCAACATCAGCTTTGTCCAAAGCAACAGGGTTCATTGCAGCAATTTGCATAGCCACATCTCTACCCGCTTCTTCAGCACCGGCAACAGCCTGGTTTAAAGCAACCAATACACCTAAACGGTAGTTACCGTGGATATAAGGAATAACTTTCTCACCAGAAACAGTTTCAAATTTAGAGATGCCGATCTTCTCACCGATCTTACCAGTGTTCTCAATGATCAGGTCAGAAACTTTATGACCGTCGATATCCAAAGACAAAAGTTCTTCCAGGGAAGCAGGGTTCTTATCGATAGCCAGGTCAGTAAATTTGTTAGCCAAAGCTACGAAATCAGCATTTTTAGCCACAAAGTCAGTTTCGCAGTTCAATTCAACAACCACACCACGTTTGCCGTCAGCAGTAGCTTTAGCAATCACAACACCCTCATTAGAATCACGGTCCTGACGTGAAGCTGCTACTTTAGCACCTTTTTTACGTAAATAATCAACGGCTGCTTCAAAATCTCCGTTTGCTTCTACCAATGCTTTTTTGCAGTCCATCATACCGGCACCGGTCTGTTGGCGTAATTTATTTACATCTGCAGCAGTAATTTGTACTGACATCTTAGTTTTCTTTTTTAAGTTATGATTTAAAAATTATGGGTTGTATAGTATTGTTGTAAGTAGAACCCTGCAACGCACCATACAACCCAAATTATTTTATTATTTATGCTTCTTCGCTTGTACCTTCTTCAGTGGAGTCAGCATCAGCCTCGGCTTCAACTTTTTTCCTTCTTGAACCAGGAGCCGCAGCTTCAGGAGCATCAGCAGCAGCTTTAGCAGCTACAGCTTCTTTTTCAGTTTCCTCGTCTTTTTCACGTTTGCGTTCATCCAAACCTTCTTCAATCGCTTTGATGATTACATCACAGATTAAAGAGATAGATTTAGTAGCATCATCATTCGCAGGGATCGGGAAATCGATGTTTGAAGGATCAGAGTTGGTATCAACCATTGCAAAAGTTGGAATGTTCAATTTCAACGCTTCGCTAACAGCGATGTGCTCTTTCTTAACATCAATTAAAAAGATCGCAGCAGGTAAGCGGTTTAAATCCGCGATACCGCCCAGTAAGCTTTCCAATTTGATACGCTCACGCTGGATCATCAAACGCTCTTTCTTAGAAAGGATCGAATAAGTTCCGTCTTTAGTCATCTTGTCGATGTTGGCCATCTTCTTGATCGACTTGCGCACAGTAGCAAAGTTAGTCAGCATACCACCCAACCAACGCTCAGTTACGAAAGGCATGTTTACTTTTTTAGCTTGCTCAGCAACGATTTCTTTAGCTTGTTTCTTAGTCGCTACAAATAAGATCTTACGACCTGATTTTACAATCTGTTTGATCGCCGAAGCAGCTTCTTCAGTTTTAGTTAAAGTTTTATTTAAATCTATAATGTGGATACCATTGCGCTCCATGAATATGTAAGGCGCCATTTTTGGGTTCCATTTACGGGTAAGGTGACCAAAGTGTACACCTGCATCCAATAAGTCTTGATATGTAGTTCTTGCCATTGTTTTGTCTCCTTAAGATTAACGTTTACTGAATTGGAATTTCTTACGTGCTTTCTTACGTCCTGGTTTCTTACGTTCAACCATACGCATATCACGGGTCATTAACCCTTTAGCGCGCAATGCCGGTTTTTTCTCAGCATCTAATTCTACGATAGCCTTAGCGATAGCCAAACGAACAGCCTCTGCCTGACCTTTGATACCACCACCAGATACGTTTACGTTTACATCATACTGACCAACCAATTCAGAAACTTCGAATGACTGGTTAACGATGTATTGCAAAGGTAACGTTGGGAAATATACTTTATGATCTTTACCATTTACGGTAATAGTACCATTGCCTTCTTTTAAGTAGATACGGGCAACAGCAGTTTTTCTTCTTCCTGAAGTATTTGTAACTGACATTTCTTCTTTAATTAAAGTTTAATGGTTTTTGGTGATTGTGCTGCATGAGGATGTTCTGTACCTGCATAAACATAAAGATTGGTGTATAATTTAGCACCAAGTTTAGTTTTAGGTAACATACCGCGTACTGCTTTTTCGATAACACGCTTAGGATGTTTAGCCATTAACTCTTTTGGAGAAATGAAACGCTGACCACCTGGATAACCTGTGTAAGAAGTATAGATCTTCTCCGCAAATTTATTTCCGGTCAACTTAATCTTTTCTGCATTAATAACGATGACGTTATCTCCGCAGTCTACGTGTGGGGTGTACTCAGGCTTGTTTTTACCACGGATGATCATAGCGATCTTCGATGACAAGCGCCCCAAAATCTCGCCTTCAGCATCCACAACAACCCACTGTTTGTTAACAGTTTTTGCATTGGCAGAGACAGTTTTGTAACTTAACGTATTCACTTGCTTGTATTTAATTTGTTAAACAATTATTTATTCCCCCTAAATTTTAGGGACTGCAAAGATAGCGCAAAATATTTAATTGCCAAACACTTGAGCAAAAAAGTTGTTGTCTCTTTACAAGGTTAAAAACACAAGCTATGGAAACTCAAATTAAACTGATCCCCGATCCGGATCCCGAAGAAGAGATTTATGAAGACGATGACGTAGGCTTGAACCATGATGAGGATGACGACCTGAGCCTGAACATCGATGACGGCGATGATGTTGAAGAGTAACAGCAAATCTATAACAATGCAGGAAAAGAAAGCAAAAACATCTTCCCGCTACCAATTTATAGCTGAACACCATGGCGGG
>NZ_DATHGC010000055.1:0-3687 GCF_035317785.1 Pedobacter sp.
GATCTGGTGACATCAGGCTCGGTGTTAACGCAGACGCCATAGGACTTCATCCTTTAGAAACTGATATCATCTCCAGCGGAGATTTGGTGAAATTCTTCTTCCTGTAGCGTTATTTCTGGTAAATTTTCCTGTTTTTTGAATAAAAGTGGATTTTTATTGCTGCTTGTTGGCTAATTTTTTATTTTTTGATCAATTATGTAGTGATTTTAACGAAATGGTACATTGTGTTGGTTGGTTTTAAACTTATAAAACCGTAAAATTATCTAAAATCGTCTTTTTGTTAAATGTGTATTCATATTTTTATTGTATTTATCATTTTTATACAAGTTTTTATTATTAAAAATTCTTTTTATATATGATTTTTAATATATTTATAGCATTAAACTTATTTATGTCATTATTTAGTTATTAAAAATTGATAATATTTGAATGTATTTGGTTAGATGTTTGATTATTTGCTGTTTTTTAACTTATTGTATTAAGATTTATGAGTTTTTGTATTGTTTTATGGGCTGATACAGGATATTTAAAGTATTCAAGATGGTGATAACTGTATCGGTATTTAGCTTAATCATTAAATCAAAAAAATATGGCAAATACTGAAACACTTCAACCGCTCAAAGAATTGCAGATCTTTTCATGGAAAGGAATCCAGATGAAAACTTTTCACATCACATGGATCACTTTCTTTTTTTGTTTCTTTGGATGGTTTGGCATCGCTCCATTGATGCCTGTAGTGCGCGAACAACTTCATTTAAGTAAGGAACAGATCGGTAACATCATTATTGCCTCAGTTTCCGCTACTATTTTTGCAAGACTCCTCATCGGAAAGCTATGTGACAGTATTGGCCCAAGATTATCTTATACCACTCTTTTACTGCTTGGTGCTTTCCCGGTGATGCTCATCGGTTTGTCAAACAGTTATGAAAGTTTCCTGGTATTCCGCTTTATTATCGGAATCATAGGCGCCTCTTTCGTCATCACCCAGTTCCATACCTCAATGATGTTTGCACCCAATATCATCGGCACAGCCAATGCGGTTTCCGGTGGCTGGGGAAATCTTGGCGGCGGAGTTACTAACCTGGTGATGCCTTTGATCGCTTCTGCTTTTGTCGTTCTTGGTTACAGCAGCGACGCCGATTCATGGCGGTATGCGATGGTAGTGCCCGGGGTTATTCTGCTGATCATGGCATTTGTTTATTATAAATACACCAAAGACACACCCGCTGGTAACTATGCCGATATCGAAAGGGGGCCAAAAGCAGAGAAAGCCAAAGGTTCTTTTGCAACAGCAATGAAAGACAGGCGGACCTGGGTTTTAGCCCTTGCCTATGCAGCGTGTTTCGGTATTGAAATCACAGTAGACAATGTGGCGGCCATCTTCTTTGTCGATAATTTTAATGCAACGCTGATCGTGGCCGGGGCACTCGCTGCCATTTTTGGCTTCATGAACATCTTTGCGCGGGCACTTGGAGGTATTGTGAGTGACAAGGTCGGTAAAGTGTATGGATTGAAGGGGAAAGGTATTCTTCTTGGGTCCTTCCTGGTGCTCGAAGGTATCGCAATCACCTTCTTTGCACAGGCGGGTACGCTCACTGTTGCCATCATCTGCATGCTGGTCTTTGCACTGTTTCTAAAAATGGCAAACGGAAGCACTTATTCCATAGTGCCTTTTATCAATAAAAAAGCGATAGGGTCTGTAAGCGGCATCGTAGGTGCCGGCGGCAATCTTGGAGCGATGCTGGCCGGGTTCCTTTTCAAATCCAAATCCCTTACCTATGCCGATGCGTTTTTATATATAGGAATAGCCGTTGCCGTAATAGGTTTGGTTGTTACCGTGACCCCTTTTCACAAAGAGACCGTAAAGAGCAATAGTCTCAACGTAGAATTACAACCGGCCTAAGCCAGAATAGCAACCCCATGGAAAGTAGAGAACGATCTTATAAAAGTACCTGCTGCTATTGTGGTGTCGGATGCGGAGTAGTTGTCAATAAGGAGAAGAATGGTTCTGTAGCAGTAAGCGGCGATATTGATCATCCTGTAAACAAGGGAGCGCTGTGCAGCAAAGGTTTAAATCTTCAATACACTGTAAACGATCAGAGCGACCGGCTGCTGTATCCGCAAATGCGGTACAACAAGAATATGCCATTGCAAAAAGTAAGCTGGGACACAGCCCTGGAGCGCACTGCTGCAGTATTCAAAACATTTATAGACAAATACGGCCCTGATTCGGTAGCTTTTTACGCTTCCGGCCAGTGTCTCACAGAAGAATATTACGTCATCAATAAGCTCATCAAGGGTTTCATAGGCAGCAACAACATAGATACCAACTCACGGTTGTGTATGAGCAGTGCTGTGGCTGCTTACAAAATGAGCCTTGGAGAGGACAGCGTGCCCATCTGCTATGACGATATTGAACTAGCAGATTGCTTTTACGTGACCGGTGCCAACCCAGCCTGGTGTCATCCTATTTTATGGCGCAGGGTAGAAGCTCACAAAGCTAAAAATCCGGATGTGAAGGTCATTGTCGTAGATCCACGTGTTACGGATACCCGCTCAAATGCTGATCTCCACCTGCAGATCAACCCGGGTACAGACATTACGCTCAATCACGCCATCGGCAGACTGCTGATCGAAAGAGATAAGATCGACCATAAATTTGTAGCCAATCATACTGAGGGCTTTGAAAAATACAGGGACCTGGTATTTGCTAAAAGTCTGAAAGAATCGGCGGAAATCTGCGGACTGGACCCTTATGACATCATTACCGCAGCAGAATATATAGCCGACGCCAAAGGTTTCATCAGCATGTGGACTATGGGATTGAACCAAAGTGTGGTCGGTGTGAACAAGAATCTAAGCCTGATCAATCTGAACCTCATTACCGGACACATTGGTAAACCGGGCTCAGGCCCATTTTCTCTCACCGGACAGCCCAATGCTATGGGTGGCAGGGAAGTTGGCGGCCTGGCCAATTTACTGCCGGCGCACAGCAATCTCAGCGATCCGCTGCATCGCAAAGAAGTTCAGGACTTTTGGAAAGGCAAAGAAATATCGGCCAGGCCCGGATTAACAGCTACTGAAATGTTTGATGCACTGAACGATGGCCGCCTTAAAGCCATCTGGATCATTTGTACCAACCCGCTCACGAGCTTGCCCAATGCGCGTATAGCAGAAGAGGGCCTGAAAAAAGCCAAATTCGTTGTCGTGCAGGAAATCAGCAACAAGCCGGAAACTTTAAAATATGCAGATGTGATCCTTCCAGCAGCCGCATGGGCAGAAAAGGAGGGCACCATGACCAATTCAGAGCGGCGGATCAGTTACCTCAATAAAGCAACAGAGGCGCCGGGCGATGCACTTCCGGATTCGGAGATCATCTGCCGCTTCGCGGAAAAAATGGGCTACCCCGGCTTTGATTTCAATTCTGCTGAGGAGATCTTTAAAGAACATACCCGGCTGACGGCCAAAACCACGCTGCGCATGGACGGTCTTGACTATGAAGTGATCAGGCGTAAGAATACCGTGCAGTGGCCCTATAGTAAACGTATGGATTCGGGCACGGCGCGCTTGTTTGCAGATAAAAAATTTCATACCGAAAGTAAAAGGGCGATCATTCATGCCGTTCCGGATGATTTTAGCAGTGAAAAGGCGGGCCCTGATTTTCCATATGTGCTCACTACCGGAAGG
>NZ_DATHGC010000056.1:0-3198 GCF_035317785.1 Pedobacter sp.
CAACACATAAAGTAAACCGGTACAAAAATTGCGTCAGATAAGGGCCGGCAGGGCGCAAAATAAGATACGGTTAAGGGCATGGCCTCACATAAAACAGAAAGTGTGAGCGGGCATATAACAGTGCCTTTGTTAGACATTGAAATAATCAAAATCATTTAAGATGAATCCCATAATTCAAACTCATTTTACAGCTGACCCTACTGTACTGGTCTATGGCGATACAGCCTGGTTATATACGGGACATGATGAGCCTCCAGATGGTGTAGATGACTATGTAATGAAGGACTGGCTCTGTTTTTCCTCGCGTGATCTGCAGAGCTGGCAGGAGCATCCGTTGCGCCTTAAGGCCACTGATTTTAAATGGGCCAGCGGAGATGCCTATGCTTCCAGGGTCATTGAGAGGAACAATAAATTTTATTGGTATGTCGCCGTTTCGCATGCTTCCATTCCGGGAAAGGCAATAGGTGTTGCCATTTCAGATCATCCTGCCGGGCCTTTTACAGACGCCATAGGCCGGGCATTGATATCCGGAGACATGGTCCCATCGACCGGCAATGAGAAGGCCAATCTGGATCCTACCGTGATCACAGACACTACGGCCAGGCATATATTGTGTGGGGCAATAAAGACTGTTTTATAGCAAAGCTGAAAGATAACATGACCGAACTCGAAGGACAGGTAAAAAGCATCGTCCTTCCCGAATTTAGCGAGGGCGCGAGCCTGCACCGTCATGGAGATTGGTATTACCTCTCTTATGGATATGGTATGCCTGAAAAAGTAGCGTACGCCATGTCCAAAGCGGTTAGCGGTCCGTGGGAATTTAAAGGGATCATCAACGAGGTACCGGAAAACTGTGAAACCAACAGACCAGCGATCATCAGATTTAAGGGCAAAAACTACTTTTTTTACCATAACGGGAAGCTAAAAAATGGCGGAAGTCACCGGAGATCTGTATGCATCGATGAATTGCATTACCGCCCCGACGGGACTATCGTGCCCATTATAATGACAGATAATGGTATATTTCGGGTTTAAAATTTAATTCATTATGAGAAAGATTATTCTGAATCTGGCCGTAACCCTGGATGGGTTTATTGAAG
Organism: Pedobacter sp.; assembly: GCF_035317785.1. Taxonomy (GTDB): domain Bacteria; phylum Bacteroidota; class Bacteroidia; order Sphingobacteriales; family Sphingobacteriaceae; genus Pedobacter. The sequence goes on from NZ_DATHGC010000056.1 coordinate 1,101, forward strand.
GGCCAAATGGTGAGATTGACTGGATTACAGGCGATACTCAGACAGATTTTGCGGACATCATCAACGACATCCTGGTTGGCATTGATGCGATTTTCTATGGCAGGATCAGCTATGAACTCTGGGGCAGCTACCGCCCAGAAGAAGGCAGTCCAAAATTGAAGGAAGCCTACGAATTGCTGCACAGTAAGAAAAAATATGTGTTCTCTACCACAATGGCTGATGACGGCAAGGCCACGATAATCAGGTCGGACATTAAAGAAAAAGTGCAGGAAATACTAAAGCAGCCTGGCGAGAACATTTGGCTCTATGGTGGCGGGAAACTGACAACAACCTTTATTAATTTCGGACTCATAGATGCTTACAGGCTGGCCGTTTATCCGGTGATCCTGGGTTCAGGAAAACCCCTGTTTGAGAATATAAAAGACAGGACCAATCTAAAACTGATTGATGTAAAGCACTCTGAAAATGGCATATTGCTGCTGAATTATGAGACCAGACGCTGATTGTGTTTGTCAGAAAGCCAGAAAGAAATCCTTTAACAGGTGTTTATAAGCCCTGGTATATACACCTTCTGCTTCGTAAATACAGAATCGCTCCTGCTCCAATGGAGTACTGCCTCGCCCCAGGCAAATGATCTTCCTGATCACTGGTTTACCGGCATCAGAGCAAATGCTGATCTCTTTAAGGAGTGTCAGGTTTTGCGTACGGGCTTTATCGACCACAAAATCAGCCTGTTTTACCGGCAGGATCAGCCACAGCAGACCTTCAGCACTCAAAATGGTTCCTGCCTTTTGTACCAATGCCTCAAAGAAACTTTCATCGGCATGGCGAGCCATACTTTTTCTGCCTTCAGGATTCTTCAGATCTCTGACGAAAAAGGGCGGGTTAGAAATGATCAGGTCGTATTTTTTTGGGGTATCGTACGCTTCCATCGAGGTATGGACAGCGTGCAGCCTGCAGGCAAAGGGAGATGCGATGAAGTTTTTTTGCGCCCGCATTGCTGCCGGTTCATCTATCTCTACAGCGTCAACTAAAGCACCCGGGAAACGCTGGGCCATCATCATAGCGATCACACCAGTCCCGGTCCCGATATCGAGTATATGCAAGGGATTGCTGTGCTGAGCTATGGCAGCCAGCAATACGCCGTCGGTATTGATCTTCATGGCGCAGTCCCGCTGTTCTACCTCGAATTCTTTAAATCTAAAAACGCCGCCCATTTCTTTGCTTTATTTTGCCTGCCGATCTGTATTTTACTGTCTATAGAACAGAACCTGCTTGTGGTACCGTATACAAACTGCGCCAAATGTAATGAAAATGTAGAATCTTGCTGCAACCACCGATTCTGAGGTTCTGCTATCAATAAAAGCCTACAGATAATGCTGCTGATAGTCCCCATTTTAAAATTTAAAAGCTAAATTTGCATCTTCAAAAAAAAAGCATGATTTATTTCTTCTTAGGCCAATCCGATACGGTTTTCGCTTTACAAATAGAACGAAACCTCTCTTCAACTGATATCACAAAACTAGAATGGCTGTTTGGCGGTGCGCAATTGCAAAAAGAAAGCACTTTAACCGGCTTCTTTGTTGGTCCGCGCGCAGCAATGATTACTCCCTGGAGTACCAATGCGGTAGAGATCACTCAAAACATGGCTATTGAAGGGATCATCAGGATCGAAGAGTTTCAGAAGGCAGAAGAAGATTTTGCTGGCTATGACCCTATGCTTTCGCAGAAATATACACAGCTGGATCAAAGCATTTATACCATAAATATACAGCCTGAGCCGATATTGCAGATCACAGATGTGGCTGCGTACAACAAACAGGAAGGGCTTTCACTGAGTGATGATGAAGTTCAGTACCTGGAAGGCCTTGCGGAAAGACTGGCCAGACCACTTACCGATTCTGAAGTATTTGGTTTTTCTCAGGTGAATTCAGAGCACTGCCGCCACAAGATCTTTAACGGCAAATTTGTGATCGACGGCGAAGAAAAACCAACTTCACTTTTCAAGCTGATCCGCAAAACATCGGAAGAAAATCCAAATGATATTGTCTCTGCCTACAAAGATAACGTTGCTTTTATAAAAGGCCCTGTAGTGCAG
>NZ_DATHGC010000057.1:0-22772 GCF_035317785.1 Pedobacter sp.
GACAGTCCTTGCGGAACACCATTCTGCAAGACAATGGCTTCGGCCTGGGTTTTATATTTTATTAAATACAGAATGGGGGCAAAGGTTTCGTGCTGTACAATTTTATAATCGTTTTCTACCTCTGCGATGCAGGGTCTTACATAGCACCCGCTTGTATAATCCGGGCCCTCCAGGACTGCGCCCTCAACGATAAATCTTCCTCCTTCAGCTTTGCATTTTTCAATAGCACTCAAATAACTGGTAACAGCGGCGCTGTCAATCAGCGGGCCAACATGATTGTGCTCATCAAGCGGGTTGCCAATGCGCAGCTGCCCGTAGGCTTTAACCAGCCTGGCGGTAAAAACATCATAAACACTTTCATGGATGATCAGCCTGCGGGTAGAAGTACAACGTTGCCCGGCCGTGCCTACTGCTCCAAAGACGGCGCCAATCAGGCTCATGTCCAGATCTGCGTGTTCTGAGATGATGATTGCATTGTTGCCCCCCAGCTCTAATAAGCTTTTCCCCAGGCGGGCGGCAACCGCTACTCCTACTTCTTTGCCCATTCGGGTGGACCCCGTTGCGGAGATCAGTGCTACGCGGTTGTCATTGGTCATCAATCCGCCGGTAACTTTATCTCCTATGATCAGATTTGAAACGCCTTCCGGAATATCATTTGTCTTAAATACACCTGCAATGATGTGCTGGCATGCAATGGCAGTGACCGGGGTTTTTTCGGATGGCTTCCATACGCATACATTTCCGCAAACCCAGGCCAGAGCCGTATTCCAGCTCCATACTGCTACAGGAAAGTTGAAGGCAGAAATGATACCGACCACCCCCAGCGGATGCCATTGCTCGTACATGCGGTGTCCGGGTCTTTCCGAGTGCATTGTCAATCCGTACAGTTGTCTGGACAAGCCAACCGCAAAATCACAGATGTCTATCATTTCCTGTACTTCCCCCAGACCTTCCTGAAGGCTCTTGCCCATTTCATAGGAAACCAGAGTGCCAAGGTCCGTTTTGTGCCGGCGCAGTGCGTCGCCAAACTGGCGAACGATTTCTCCTCGTTTGGGAGCAGGTATGCTGCGCCAGAAGATGAAAGCATCCGCGGCCTTTTTCATTACTTTTTCATAGTCTGCCCCGCTGGCTACCTGTACCGAAGCTATTTTTTTGCCATCAACGGGAGAATAGCTGTCAATGGTATCTGAGCCTGAAGGAGGTCCCCATACCGCGCCTGTGCTGTAAGCAGGGTTTAACTCCGGGATGTTTAAGTTTTTTAGAACCTGACTGATAGTTTGCATAATTAAAAGCTAGTTTACTACAAATCAACAAAAAAATAACGGAAGGACAATTAAGAATTCCTGGATCAGCAAGAATGGCACGATACTTTCTTGACCTCAATATTACCAGTTTTAAAAGATTGTTCCGTTCCTTTGCGTATTGGTTTGTCATTACAGCTATAGGGTATTATTATCAGTTCGTTACACTATTTAATGTGTGTATGTTGAAAATTATTTGGTGTCTTGTACTGTTTATTGTTGTAAACTTATAGTGTATATTTAACACAGGGATCTGTTCTTTAATTGTTCGATAAATGGAAGAGGAATTTAATTTTGATTTTAGTGATGATGCGCAGCGTTCGGTAGAGCGTTACGAAGAGATGATACGCAATCAGGATCAATACTTTTTTGATGCCCAGGCCTTTGAAAACATTATTGATTATTATATTGACAAGAACGATCCTGTAAAAGCCCTGCAGGTCATAGAATACGCACTCAATCAGCATCCTTATGCTGCGGTATTCCTGGTCAAACAGGCACAGTTGTTTTATGTAACCGATCAGACGGAGCGTGCGTTTCTTGCATTGCAAAAGGCCGAAATGCTGGAAGCTTCAGAATCTGAGATCTACGTGTTAAGAGGAAATATTTACAATAGCCTCGAACGCTATTCGGAGGCACTGGATAATTTTCAAAAAGCACTCGAATTTGCGGAAACAACTGACGAGATTTTGCTTCAGATTGCTTATGTGTATCAGAATATGCTGGATTATGAAAGCGCTATTGTATACATCAAGCAAAGTCTGGAACAGAATATGGAAAACAAGGATGGCCTGTATGAACTCGCCTTCTGTTATGATATTCTCGACAAACAGGAGGAAAGTATCCAGTTTTACCAGGAGTATATAGACAATGATCCTTATTCTTACGCTGCATGGTATAACCTGGCCAATTCTTATCACAAACTTGACCTGTTTGAAAAAGCGATTGATGCTTATGACTATGCAATTCTAATCAAGGATAACTTTGCTTCGGCATATTATAACAAAGGCAATGCGCTGGTTCAGCTTGATCGCTTTGCGGAAGCCATTGATGTCTATAAACAGACTTTTGAATACGAAAAGCCAAATGCAGATACGTATTGCGCAATCGGTGAATGTTATGAAAAACTGGAGCGTATGGACGAAGCCCGGTCTTATTACAAGAAATCAGTCAAAATGGATGCTAAAATGGCTGATGCCTGGTTTGGAATCGGCGTGACCCTTAATTTTGAGGAGCGGTTTTTTGAATCACTCCATTTCTATAAAAAGGCGATTGATCTTGATGGTGAAAATCCGGATTTCTGGTTTGCGATGGCCGATGCCTATTATAAACTTGGTCAGATAGAGCAATCTGTAGAGGCTTATTATAAAGTTTTGGAATATAATCCTGTGGATGTTGAAGCCTGGCTGGATTTCTCCACAGTACTGTATGAACAGGGTAAACTGGTCGAAGCATCGGAAACCATAGCAGACGCCATCAAAAATAATCCTGATGCTGCGGAGCTTTATTACCGCATGGTGGCCTACTTATTTGCAATGGGAGAAAAGAATGACGCACTGGTATATCTGGAAACTGCTCTTGCAACAGATCCTGATAAACATTACATTTTGTTTGAATACTTACCTCAGTTACAGGAAAACGGTTCGATACTTGAAGTGATCAACCGCTATATAAAATAAAAAATGAACAGTTTTTATTGGAGATTGCTGATAAAAACTGTTCATTTTTTTTCACCTTTGTGACCAATATGAATTACCCATTGAATAATTTACCAGAAAGACCTGTAAAACCGCGCAATAAAGGGATTACTATGGTCATGGATAAAGGGCTTAGTTTAAGGCAAACAGAAGATTTCATTGATGTTGCCGGTGTACATACTGATATTGTAAAACTTGGATGGGCAACTTCCTTCGTAACACCTAACTTAAAAGAAAAGCTGGCTATTTACAGGTCGGCAGGTATTCCAACTTATTTTGGAGGCACGCTGTTTGAAGCATTTATCATCCGTAACCAGTTTGAGGATTATCGTCGTGTGCTTGATCAGTTCGAAATGGAATATGTTGAGGTCTCCGACGGATCGATCACTATTGAACATGATCTGAAATGCGAATACATCCGAAAACTTTCCAAACAGGTTACTGTGATCTCTGAAGTAGGCTCTAAAGACGCTGCTAAGATATTTGCTCCTTATAAATGGATCAAACTGATGCAGGCAGAAATTGATGCCGGTTCATGGAAAGTTATAGCTGAAGCCAGAGAGGGCGGAAATGTAGGGATATACAGAGGGTCAGGAGAGGTAAGGGAAGGGTTAGTGGATGAGATACTCACGCAAATTCCTGAAGAGACAATAATTTGGGAAGCTCCTCAAAAAGAACAGCAGGTATGGTTTATAAAGCTTTTGGGCTCTAATGTAAACCTGGGAAATATTGCGCCTGCTGAGGTTATTCCTCTCGAAACCATTCGTCTGGGTTTAAGAGGCGATACGTTTGACCATTTCCTGAATATGGAAAAATTGTAATGAGAAGATTCGGTTTAATCGGATTCCCGCTGTCGCATTCCTTTTCTAAAAAGTTCTTTACACAGAAATTTGCAGCCGAAAATATCTGCGGGTGTGCGTATGAGCTTTTCCCAATAGAAAATGTTGAGCTTCTCCCGGGCCTGATCGCTCAGGATCAGGAACTGGAAGGAATTAATGTAACTATCCCTTACAAACTTGCCGTAATCTCCTACCTTGATGAGATCGATGAAGCTGCAGCGCAAATCGGGGCGGTAAACTGCATTGCGGTGAAACGCAGCAACGGCAGGCTGTTTCTAAAAGGATATAATACCGATGCCTACGGTTTTGAAGAATCTTTGGCGCCTATGCTGGAACCTCATCATACCCGGGCACTTGTTCTGGGCAATGGGGGTGCTGCCAAAGCTGTAAAGTATGTATTGAATAAACTGGGTATCCCGTTTCTGGTGGTCATCAGAAAGCCTGGCAGCGAGACCTTCTTATATGACCGGATCACTGCTGAAGTGCTGAAGGAATATACCATACTGATCAACACTACGCCCCTGGGAATGTCTCCCGATTACGACAGCTGTCCTGAGATTCCCTATGAATCCTTGTCTGACAGGCATTTGGCTTACGACCTGGTTTATAATCCTGAAGAAACTGTGTTTCTCAGGAAATCAAAGGAAAAAGGAGCTAAAGTGAAGAACGGAATGGAAATGTTGTATCTGCAGGCAGAGCGGTCATGGTATATTTGGAACAGCAAATGAAGCGCACATTAATTTTTTGTCTTCTTGGACTGGCACTGACATTTGCTGCATGTTCCGGAAATAGTTACAGCCCCAAGCCAAGAGGATATTACCATATCGATCTTCCCAAAAAAGCATATCAGCATTTTGATAATGGCTGTGCTTACGCTTTTGATTATCCTGTTTATGCGGTTATGCAGCCCGATAGCAGCAGCGGAACAAAACCATGCTGGTACAATCTTTCTTTTACACAGTTTAATGGTCGTCTTCACCTTACTTATTATGACGTTTCCTCCAAAGCGGAATATGAAGGATTGATTGAAGATGCCAGGACTTTTGCTTTTAAACATACGGTGAAGGCCAGTGCGATAGACCAAAAGCTGATTAATTATCCTGATAAAAAGGTATATGGCATATATTATGCTATAGAAGGTAATACAGCCTCATCCGTTCAGTTTTTTTTAACAGACAGTACAAAACATTATTTCAGGGGCGCATTATATTTTAATGAACGGCCGCAATATGATTCTATACAGCCCGTAGTAACTTTCATCAGGAAAGACATTGACAGGATGATAGAGACTTTTAAATGGAAGAATTAGTAATTTATCAGGATGATCAGTTTACAAGGATTTACTTTTAACCCGGTTAGGGAAAACACTTATGTGTTATATGATGAAACCCTGGACTGTGTGATCATAGACCCGGGAATGTATGATGCAGAAGAGCAGAACCTGCTGGTCAGGTTCATTAAAGAGAAAGGCCTCAGGCCGGTGCTCCTGCTGAATACACATTGTCACTATGACCATGTTTTTGGAAACAAATTCGTGTATGACAACTGGGGACTGAAGCCCCAGTTTCACCAGGGAGAGCTGAGGGTTTTGCAAGCGATACCGGGCTATTTGCCTGCTATGGGATTACAGTATGAACTTTCTCCGGAGCCGGAAGTCTTTCTCCCGGAAACAGGTAAGGTTGTCTTTGGCGAAAGCGAGCTGGAGCTTATTTTTGCTCCTGGTCATTCGCCGGCACACCTGTGTTTTTATGCAAGAGCGGATAATTTCCTGATTGGCGGTGATGTTCTGTTTTATAACAGTATAGGCCGTACAGACCTGCCGGGTGGAAATCATAGCCAGCTGATCAGCAGTATCAAAAATAACTTGTTTATATTGCCTGACGATTGTGAAGTCTATCCCGGACACGGGCAGCCGACTTCCATAGGTTTTGAAAAATTGCATAACCCCTTTTTACAATAACAATTGTTAAACAGAAACTATTGAATACACCTTTTTACATAGCACGCAGGTATCTTTTTGCCAAAAAATCCACCAATGCCATAAACATCATTTCCGGGATATCTATGGTAGGGGTTTTTGTGGGAAGTGCAGCGCTGATCATCATTCTGTCTGTGTTTAACGGCTTTGAAGAGGTTGTGCTGAAAATGTTCAATACCATCAGCCCCCAGGTTGTCATATCGCCGCGTCTGGGCAAAACCTTTGATCCTGATACGGAGTATTTCAAAGCCTTAAAAAGTAATCCGGATGTATATTCCTATACGCAGGTATTGTCTGAAAATGCTTTATTAAGGTACAATGAGAAGCAAAGCGTGGGCCTGATCAAGGGCGTAAGCACAGAGTACCTTAAAAATAAGAGTCTTGACAGCATCACGATCGAGGGAAAATTTGTATTAAATAACAGTGCCGGCAGCAACGCAGTAATTGGCTCTGCCATCCAGGCCTATTTAATGGTCAATATTACAGACCCTTTTAACCAGCTGCAAGTCTTTTCTCCGAAAAAAGGCAGCAAACCAAATTCTCTTAATCCAGCAGATGATTTTAATGTTTTGTCTATTCCTGTCTCCGGTGTATTCGAGGTTCAGCAGGATTTTGACAATGTGGCAATAGTTCCACTGTCATTTGCGCGCTCACTACTGGATGAACCGGAAAGGATCTCATCTGTTGAAATCAACCTGCAGCCTGGAGTTGATGCCGGAAAATTTAAGGATGAGATAGAACAGCGCATCGGAGATCATTATGAAATTAAAGACAGGATCCAGCAAAACAGAGTGTTGTACAACATCCTGGGAACCGAAAAGTGGGCTGTATATATTATCCTTACCTTTATACTCATTATTGCTATATTTAATATCATAGGCTCACTAACCATGCTGGTCATCGACAAACTAAAAGACATAGCGGTGCTGAGCAGTTTGGGTGCCGGGAAAAAACTGATAAAGCGAATATTTTTATTTGAAGGGATGATGATCACGATGACCGGATGCATATTCGGGCTTATTGTTGGATTCTTATTCTGTTTAGTACAGCAAAAGTTCGGAGTTTTTAAAATGTCGGAGGAAAATCTGGTTATAGCAAATGCCTATCCGGTAGCTTTTAAAGGGATGGATTTTATGCTCGTGTTTTTAACTGTAAGTGTTTTCTCTTTTGTGGCATCAGCTTTGTCATCTAATTTAAGTGTGAAAAAGATAAACCATTTAAATCAAGATCTTTAATCGTATGCATTTGTTTAAAAAGTCAATTTTATTGTTTTTCCTGTTTGCTATGGCAATTTCTGCCTGTAACCAAAAGTCCGGGGAAGAGAAAAAAAGCGATACTAAATTGATAAAGGGCCTGTATAGTTTTGGTCCGGAAATAAAATCGTTCACTGATTGTGAGGAAGGCAGGGAGTATTGGGTAGCTGACAGCGCCAAAACACTGGAGCTTGCCTATAGCAATTTCAATTTTGAGAAGCCCTACGAGCCCGTATACATTGAAGTAGAGTGCCATTTTATTAAGTCTGACAGTCTGATCGTTTCTGCGGATTTCGATTCTACGATGGTAGTTACAAAATTATTGAAGATGACGAAGGAGATCCCGGATGGCCCCTGCCGTTAGATTTAATGGTTTAGGGTCTGAAGTAGATGTTTTGTGTTAACGGTTGAATTGCACCCCTTTCCTGTGCCATTTTAAACAAAACATCTATTGCTTTTCGTCCTTCAGTACCAAGATCAATAGAATATTTGTTTACATAGAGTTCAATGTGCCTGTACATCACCTCTTCACTCATTTCCTGTGCATGCGCTTTGATAAAATCCAATCCGGATTTGGGATGCGCGAATGCAAACTCGACAGATTTTCGCAATAACCTGTTCACTTTCTCCTGAACGGAATGGTCCAGGTTGCGGTTGATCACAATACCGCCCAAAGGGATGGCACAACCCGTTAACTGCTCCCAGTAACTGCCCAGATCAATGATCTTATGAAGGCCCTTTTCCGAATAGGTAAACCTGTTCTCGTGAATGATGAGTCCGAGATCTATCTTTTCATGGATCAGCGCATCCTCAATCTCCGAGAAAATCATTTCCTGTTTGTCCGCTAAATGGGGAAAAGCAATGCCCAATAAAAAATTAGCAGTGGTAAACTTGCCGGGGATTCCCACTTTTAGTTTAGGGTCTAAATTTTCCGCGTCAGCTAAAAGGGCTTCTTTTTTGCAGATCAGCAGCGGACCTACACCAAATCCCAGCGCGCTGCCGGCATCCAGCAAGGCATACTGCTCACAAACATAGGCAAAGGCATGAAAGCTAAGTTTGGTAATGTCGAGTTCTCCCCTGAACGCTTTTTGATTTAAAGTTTCCACATCGTCGAAAGACACTTCAAAATCCAAGCCTTCGGTGTCAATTTTGTGATGGATCAGCGCATCAAAAATAAAGGTATCATTAGGACAGGGTGAAAATCCCAGGGTAAGTTTCATAAGGCAAAGGTAGCGACTGTGAAGAGTGCATTGGTTAAGTATTTGTCAAAAAGCGAATCGCCCAGTCGTTCAGATTTTTGACCGCAAGACCTATTTTCCAGCGCTCTTTGTTGCGCGGTTCTACATAATTTGAAATGCTCCGCACCTGCAGACAGGGCGTTCCGGTCTGTTCACAGGAATAAAGTACCGCTGCTCCTTCCATACTTTCCGTTGCCGGGTTCAGACGCTTTATGATCTCGGCTATACTGTTCTCGTTGCCAAGCACACGATTAACGGTTATTCCGCTGACCCTTTTCAGGGAAGTAAGCAGGTCATTCAGGAGGTGATGATGGGCGCTGAACTTGCTTTTGCCAAAGCCCAGCTCATCAATTCCTATGAATCCATTTTTATCTTCTGCACCCAGTTCCGACAGCTCATCGCTGATAATATTCAATACCGAACCCAGGGGGATAGTCGGATCGAAACTGCCCGCTATACCCAAATTTAGAACAAGATTGTATTTTGAAGAGAGCCGCTGACCCAGCGCAAAGGCGGCAGCAGTCATTCCGACTCCGGTAATGAGAATGTCAAATTCCGCAGTCTGCACAAAATCCTTTTGAGGTAAATTGAAATGCACATATAACGGTGCAATTTCTGGTCTTGTTGCTGCTACTATAAGAATCTTCATTTGTACAGGAGTATTTCAGGGAAATCTAAGTTAACCATAAGTATTGAATACAGGTAATGCATTTGCCTTAAACCTTTCTACTTAAAGCTTTCTGTGTATATTTGCCAATAACATAACCGGAAATGATATACATAACGAGAAAAGCATCATTTAACGCAGCGCACAAATTGTCCAGACCCGACTGGACCGAAGAAAAAAATACGGAAGTTTATGGTAAATGTGCCAACCCGAACTGGCACGGACATAACTATCAGTTGTATGTAACTGTCAAGGGTGAGGTCAATCCGGAAACCGGATTTTTAGTTGACTTAAAGTGGCTGAAAGATATCACCAACACCTATGTGGTTGACAAGATTGATCACAAGAACCTAAATCTTGATGTAGATTTTATGAAAGGAAAATTAGCCTCTACAGAAAATCTTGCAATAGAAATCTGGAAGGTACTGCTCCCTTTGATCTCGGAATCCGGAGCTCAGCTGCACTGCATAAAAATTTACGAGACCGAAAATAACTTTGTTGAATACTTCGGTCAATTAGCATAATTATGAATCATACAGACCACCTTGATGAAGAAGAGAACGGCTACATTAAAATAGACCGCTACAACGCAGGTAAGATAAACGCGGTAGCTGACCACTACAAAGATATTTTAGGCCAGCTTGGAGAGAATCCCGAGCGGGAAGGGTTGTTAAAAACACCTGAGCGCGTGGCTAAGGCCTTGCAGTACCTCACCCATGGCTATGACCTCAATCCTTCAGAGATACTTCGCGGGGCGATGTTTAAAGAAGATTATAGTCAAATGGTTGTGGTTAAGGACATAGAAGTCTTTTCTATGTGTGAGCACCACATGCTTCCTTTTTTCGGTAAGGCCCACATTGCGTACATTCCTAATGGTCATATTGTAGGCCTAAGCAAGATACCTCGTATAGTTGATGCATTTGCACGGCGTTTGCAGGTTCAAGAGCGTCTGACAAATGAGATCAGGGATTGTATTCAGGAAACGCTGCAGCCAGCCGGCGTTGCTGTAGTGATCGAATGTAAACACCTGTGCATGGCTATGCGCGGTATACAAAAGCAAAATTCTGTGACCACGACCTCAGCCTTTACCGGCGAATTCGCAAAAGATAAAACAAGGGCGGAGTTTTTACGGCTCATCACTGCCAATTTACATTAACAAGTTAGTATTTAGTATCAAGGAATAAGACAGGGGCGCAAGCCTTGATTTTAACCAAACAATTAAAGAATGAAAGCATATATATTTCCAGGACAGGGCGCTCAGTTTTCAGGTATGGGTAAGGAACTTTACGAAAATGAAGAAGCCAGAGCTATGTTTGAAAAAGCCAATGAAATCATCGGTTTCCGTATCAGTGACATTATGTTCTCGGGTACGGATGAAGAACTTAAGGAGACAAAAGTAACGCAGCCCGCAATATTTCTTCATTCAGTGATCCTGGCTAAAACTCTTGGTGCCGACTTTAAACCGGATATGGTAGCGGGACACTCTTTAGGAGAATTCTCTGCCCTTGTTGCTGCATCCGCCTTGTCTTTTGAAGATGGATTGAAACTGGTGATCACCAGGGCCAATGCCATGCAGAAGGCCTGCGAATTACAGCCGTCCACTATGGCGGCCATTCTGGGTCTTGCCGATGATGTTGTGGAGCGTATTTGTGGAGAGATCGATGAAATAGTGGTTGCAGCAAACTACAATTGTCCCGGGCAGATCGTTATTTCGGGAAGCATCGGAGGTGTAGATCTGGCCTGCCAGAAACTGACAGAAGCGGGAGCAAAACGTGCCTTAAAACTAAATGTTGGCGGCGCATTCCACTCCCCGCTAATGGAACCTGCAAGAGCAGAGCTCCAGGATGCCATTGAAAAGGTAGACATTGCAGCGCCAATCTGTCCAATATATCAGAATGTGGACCCAACTGCCAATACCGACCCTGAAAAAATAAAAGAAAATCTAATTACCCAGCTAACGGGTGCGGTAAAGTGGACGCAAACAATTGAGCGTATGATCGCCGGCGGCGCCACTGAATTTGTGGAAATTGGCCCGGGAAATGTATTACAGGGCTTAGTCAGAAAGGTGAGCCGGGAAGTACAAACCAGTTCGGCTACGTCCGCATGATAAAATGAACGCTTAATCCAATAGCATAAAAGGTGAGTATAGCAGGCAAAATCCGGTTTCTTTTAGTGGTGCTTGGCGCTTGCTGTATCGTGACCGCATTGTCGCTAAAGCATTCGATCACAAAAAAGGAACAATTAAAACATGAAGCCGCCAGGCTTCAGGAGAGCCTTGCCGTAAAGGAGCGGATTGCTTATAACTTTCTTGCAGATGCCAGACAGATCGAAAGTGCCAAGCAATATCATGTAAACGAAGATTATGGCCTGAACTTTATGAATACTTATGGCGATAAAGGCCTTAATATTCTGACCTATCAGGATGGTCAGCTTAGGTTTTGGAGTTCCGTTAAAACGATACCTCCTGATCCGGAATTTATCAGGGAAGGTTCTTCCTTTGCTCAATATTCAAATGGTTGGTATGAGGTGATAAAAAAGACTTCAGGCTCTTATATTATCCTTTTTCTAATAGAGATCAAAAGCCAGTACTCGATCCAGAATCAATATCTTGACAATGAGATGTCCCCGCTGCTTTCCAATACCAATTCACTTACACTGGCCACTTTTACAGACCCCGAGGTTAAGGGCATTAATAAACTTGACGGCAATTTGCTGTTTGAAGTAAAGCTGAAGCCCGGATACACCAAAAGTATTTATGCGGCCATGGAGATCTGGCTGTGGGCCGTCGGCCTTTTCAGTTTCTGTTTGTTTTTTAATTCCTTCTGCTCCTGGCTGGTCAAGAGGGGACATCTGATACTTGCCACAGTGCTTTTGACACTCTTCTTTCTGGCAATAAGGATTACCGATCTCGAATACGGCTGGTTCAACCGCCAGTTTGATCTGGAGATCTTTAGTCCGAATATCTACGCAGAAAGCTTTCTGATGCCCTCCCTTGGCGATTTTCTGCTCAATGTCATCGCCCTTACCTGGGTTGTGCTCTTCATTTATACTTACAGTGATAAATATAAGCTGCCCAAATGGCTGATCAGCAGCAAGGCCGCCGGGCTTGCGTTTCATTTTATCTTTTTGCTGATCTTCGGGGCGATCGCTTTTTTATTTGACGCCGTTTTCTTTGGCCTGATCATCAACTCAAAGATCAACTTTGACATTACCAATATCATCAACCTGGGCTGGATCAGCTGGGTAAGCATCATTATACTGTGTCTGGTTTGGTTCAATATTTACATTATTGCCAATATTTTAATGCAGCAGACATTGCAGTTAAAAGTATCCAACAGGGAAAGACTGATTTTGTTCCTGGGGGCATTCACCTTATACCTCCTGTATCGGCTGCTGACCGGCTTCAGCATGTTTTTCATTGCCTATGGACTGTTTGTCTTCATTATGGCATGGAGTTTCTATAAACGCGGGAATAAGTTTTCCATAGGAATATTTGCTTCGCTCTTTTTTTGTCTCGCTTTTATTTCCTCAGTAAAATACCTCAGGTTTATCAGGGAAAAAGAATGGAACAGCAGGGAAGCCATTGCCCAAAGACTCGTCACAACAGAGGATTTTAAAGTGATCAGTGCAATTGAAAACCTGGAAAAAGGCATTTTGTCCAACCGGTTTGTACGGCATTATTTTAAGCAGCCGGCCTTGAACAGTGAGGTAGAATTGCAAAAACACATCAACAAACAATATCTGGAAAACTTTCTGCCCAAGTTTGAATACAACATTCATGAATACAACAGTACAGATTCTTCGACTACCGGGCACAGGGGTGTCGAACTGACCTATTTCAAAGGACTGGTTCAGTCAGGATCAGTCAAAATGCAGGAATCAGATTTTTTTTACAGACTGAATGACACTTTTGGCTACCAAAACTACTTTGGCATTATCCCAATCATTGAAGACAGCCGTTTGCTGGGGACACTCGTTATTGAACTCAAGTCCCAGCCCTATAATTATAAAGGCCAGCTGCCTGAAATACTGCTGGACCATACCATTAAAAACGACGACGACTACAGCAATTATTCCATTGCTTTTTACAAGGACGGAAGACTGGAAAGCCAGACCGGAAAATACACCTACAGACTATCAAGTGGCCAATACAGGAAACGATCTGTCAAAAGAGAGTTTTTTACAGACAGCTTAAACTTTACCCACCTTGTGTATTCACCGGTGTCATCGAAAGTCCTGGTCATCAGTAAGGAGAATGTCTCTTACGTGGTCCGCCTTGCTACCCTGTCCTTTTTCTTTTTGGTGTTCATCTTGTTTTCATTAACCATTTATATCCTGATCTGGCTGATGAAGAACATTGATGAGAGCTGGACGGGCTGGTTCAATATCAACCGTTCCCTGATGATCAACGCAAACAAGATCCTTTACAAGACGAGGATTCAGTTTTCTATCGTGTTGTCGGTAGTCGCGACCCTGCTTATAGTAGGCTGGACTACCTATTTTTATATCCGGAAGGAATACCGGGAACAGCAGTTGGATTTCATAAAGGAGAAAGTGCGTAAAGTTCAGCAATCTTATGAGAAACAGGTTTTGAGTGCCGGAATTCCTTACCCAACTGATAAAGCCATTGCCGATTTTAACCAGTTTGCCGACATCAATGCTGCTTACTTAAATCTTTTTGACATCAATGGCGGTCTTTTATTCACCTCATTGCCCGGAATGTTTGATCAGGGGATACTGAGCAGGCGCATGAGTCCAAATGCTTTCGTCAATCTGGCCCAGCTTCAGCGATCGGAATTTATTGACCCTGCTGAGAAAATAGGGAAATTTGTGTTTGCATCCGCTTATGCCCCCATCAGAAATGCCCAGAACCAAACAGTTGCCTATATCAATGTGCCTTACTATTCAAATGAGGCAGACTACCAGAGCAAGATCGGTGTATTCATCAATACGCTCATTAATATTTACGCACTCGTATTTGTTGCCATAGGTATACTTGCCGTGTTTTTGGCCAACCAGATCACCAGCCCGCTTACCTTCATACAAGACAGCATCAAAAAAACAAAGCTGGGGCAGAAGAACCAGCCCATCGTGTGGTCCCGTCATGATGAGATCGGATCACTGATCAAAGAGTATAACAAGATGATCTCGGCGCTGGATGACAGCGCAAATAAGCTGGCCAGATCAGAGCGGGAAAGCGCCTGGCGCGAAATGGCCAAGCAGGTGGCGCATGAGATAAAAAATCCATTGACACCATTGAAGCTTGGTGTGCAGCTGCTGGAAAAATCATGGAAAGAAAAAGATGCCAATTTTGAAAAGAAGTTTGAGCGCTTCAGCAAATCCTTCATCGAGCAGATCGACAGTTTATCCACCATTGCTTCTGAGTTCTCCAATTTTGCCAAAATGCCCGATACCAAGCTGGAAAAACTGCAGCTGCTGCCAATAATCGGGCAGGCGAGGGACGTTTTTACCAATGCGCAAAACGCAGAGATCTACATTTTGAACCAGACCACACGCGAAGTGATTATACTCGGCGATAAAGACCAGCTGCTTCGAACTTTTAACAACCTGTTTAAGAATGCCATAGAAGCCGCTGCTGCAGTAAAGAAGTGTCTCATCAAGGTAACTATTACCAATGACCATGAAAAGGTATCTATCGCAGTTGAAGACAACGGGAAGGGTATAGATGTTTCTTTGCAGGACAAAATATTCGTCCCTAACTTTACGACTAAATCATCCGGAACCGGACTTGGGCTTGCGTTTGTAAAACAGGCAGTAGAAAATGCGGGGGGAACCATTGAATTTAAATCCTTAACAGAGGTCGGAACGACTTTTTATCTCAGCTTCCCTTTATCTTAGCGCGATTTCAGAGCGCCCCATGGTATATCCGTCGGCATATAGAATTACGGCGTATGTTCCCTTCATAAATTGGTTAGGATTGATCCAGTCCATCGTATAAGAAGTATTGTCGTCATTATAAGATATAGAGGTAGAGGAGCTGTACTGCATCTCTTGTCCTTCTGCTTCAAACATATTGTTTTCATTGGCGATGAGGTTGCCCGCAGGATCAAACACACGCAGATAGACCTTATGATAATCCTTCTGCGCCAGGGGATTGGGCACAAGATCAAAAGAAACACTAAGCTTTTTTGCGGAACCTGCTTTCGTAACTTCAATATTCTTTCCGCTGCTTTTTACCCGGTATGCAATCACTGTTACATTAGCGGCTTTCAATGCCGAACTGGTTTTTACCTGGGCATTCAGTTCTGAGTTTTGCTGTTCAAGTTCTGCGGCATGCATTGCCGCGGAATTTGCGGATGCTCTCAGGCTGTCCATCCTCGATTTCAGGCGTAAATTTTCTTTTTCCAGTCTGATAATGGTTTCATTATAGGTCCGCACAAACTCTCTGAGCTCTTTTACCTGTTCCTGGGCCTTAATGAGGTCTTCTTGTGTCAGCTGACCCTGCTGCAGCGCGAGTTTAAGCTGGGCGATCTTTTCGCGTGCCAGACCCTGTTCTTTAATCAGCTTATCAGTTAAGGTCACATTAAGCGCATTTACCTTGTCCAGCTCCACCTCGATTTTCTCTACTTCGAGTTTAAGCCGGTCTTTTTCGGTACTTACGCTGGCGTAGCGTTCGGTTTGGTGTTTATCTTTGAAAAAAAGATAGGCATTTGTACCCAGGAGTGCAGCAATTACGACCACAAGAAAATAGATCTTGTTACGATCGGCTTTGTTCACTATATCATTCTGATCTGACATCGTTATAAATTCTTAACTATATTTGGGTTGCAAACGAACATAAGTAAAATATAATAAATGGTAAAAAAAACTCCAAATTGTATGAGACTTTCAAAAAATTCGTTTACTTGCTAAGATTAGGGGCAGAATTGTCTGCTGCACACAACAAATGAAACTATTTTATACCACTGGAAAAACACATAAAAGTATGCTCAAAGCCACTATTTATGCGCTATTATTAATTTTATCAATTCCGCTACCCGTATTTTCGCAAACCACAACAAAAATTGCTCCAAAAAGAGAGTTCAGAGGTGTCTGGGTAGCCACGGTAACGAACATAGACTGGCCGTCCAAACCCGGGCTGAGCGCTGACCGTCAAAAACAAGAGCTTATCGGCATCCTTGAGCAGCACAAAGCCAATGGAATGAATGCCATTTTGCTGCAGGTAAGACCAGCTGCCGATGCATTTTATGCCAAATCAAGAGAGCCCTGGAGCCAATGGCTGATGGGCAAACAAGGTGTGGCACCGGCACCGGGATATGATCCTTTGGAATTTGCCATAAAGGAGGCACACCAGCGGGGTATGGAGCTGCACGCATGGTTCAACCCTTACCGGGCCACAATGAGCCCATACGCCGTTGTACACGAAAGCCACATGACAAAAAAGCGGCCTGAGCTTTTCTTTACTTATGCCGGGAAAAAGCAGTTTGATCCCGGCATACCGGAGGTAAGAGCATACATTGTGCAGGTGATCCTGGATGTGGTGAAGGGATATGACGTGGATGGAATTCATTTTGATGATTATTTCTATCCTTACAACGTGGAAGGCCAGCGGATAAATGACAGCGCAACTTTTCAGAAATACCCTAATGACTTCACCAATATTAATGACTGGCGGCGCAACAATGTAAATCTGCTGATCAAAGAGCTCAGGGACAGCATCCATTTTTATAAAAACCATGTTAAGTTTGGAGTTAGTCCATTTGGGATCTGGAGAAATATTTCAGAAGATTCACTGGGTTCGGCTACCAGTGGCCTGTCCAATTATGCCGAGCTCTTTGCCGATTCCAGGAAATGGGTGCAGGAAGGATGGGTTGATTACATCAATCCGCAGATTTATTTTAGTTTCACACGACGGGTAGCGCCTTTTGCAACGCTTGTAGACTGGTGGAGCAATAATACCTTTGGCCGTCACCTTTACATCGGGCAGGCAGCCTATCTCATGAACCAAAAAATGGAAGCCGCGTGGCGCCTGCCAAATCAAATCCCTGACCAGGTACGCTATATCAGGGGCAACAACAGGGTACAGGGGAGTGTATACTTTAGCTCAAAGTCATTTTCCAATGTAGCCCGGGCCACGGGCGATTCTCTCCGGAATGATCTGTACAGGTATCCCGCATTGCCTCCTCAGATGCCATGGCTGGATGAGATCGTGCCCAATCAGCCCCAGCAGCTCAGTGCGGAAGCATTAACTGACGGAGTGCATTTGAATTGGCAAAAGCCGTTAAAGGCATCGGACGGAGAGACCGCGTCGGGATACGTGGTCTATCGTTTTGAAGAAGGTGAGAAAATTGATGTGCTCAACGCGAAAAATATACTCAGGATCAGTTTTGAGGATTTTACCTCTTTTATTGACACCAGCGTAAATAGCGGTAAAAGGTACAATTACCTCGTCACTGCGCTGGACAGGCTTAAAAATGAAAGCGACCCAAGCGGACCGGTAGGCGTTCAGGCAAAGGTGATCAACGCTTCCAATTAGACTTTTATAATGATTTTCCTGCTGTACATCAGCCAAAGAATGGCCAGCCAGAACAGTACAAAAGTGACCGCCCAGGCCAGAGAGGCATTGACAGGTGAGAAATAGGGCATAAAAAAGCTTTCGTAAAGCCAGTTCTGCGCGCCGGTTTCGGAGCCGTCGGGCTGGGTGACTTTGATCATATTCAGGATCCTCGGTATCAAACCGGATAAGAAAAATACGGTGATCGCGTTGACCCCATATACCACAAATGGCTTTGTGAATCGGCTATAATTATTGACGTCAATGATCCAGTAGCTCAGAGAGAGCACCACGGTGGCCAGCCCTCCGGTAAACGGGACAAAGGAACTGGTCCAGAGCGATTTATTAATAGGAAACTGAAGGCCCCAGACCCAGCCAAGTGCTATTGCGGCAAAGCCTGCTGAAAACAACCATGCCATTTTAGTCGCCGCATCAAGGTCTTTGCGTTTTAGATAAACTCCCACCAGTATCCCAAACAAGCCGGTGGCAACGGCGGGAATGGTTCCCAGTATTCCCTCAGGATCCCAGGTTTTGGCCGATTTCCATAAATGGGCCTCACCGAGCACTCCCCTGTCTATCCATGCACCCAGATTGGTTTCCTTTTCGAGATTGGCATAACCGATCCCCGGAACAGGCACAAAGGTCATCAAAGCCCAGTAGACCGCAAGCAAAACGATAAACAACCGGAAAATGTTCTTTTCAGAAGTCTTTAAAAAGATGACCGAGGAAATAAAGAATACCACCGCAATTCGCTGAAGCACTCCGGGAATACGCACATGCTGAAAAGCTTCGGCGGGTTCTGTGAATACTTTTGGAAACAGGGACAGGAATAACCCTAGCCCGAACAGGATCAATGCCCTTTTCAGCGCTTTGACGATTGTTTTGTTGTGCGAGGCGGGATCCAGCTTCCTGCTGCCCATAGCGTAAGCAATAGAAACCCCAACGATAAACAGGAAAAAAGGAAAAACCAGGTCAGTCGGCGTACAGCCATTCCATTCGGCATGCTCCAATGGCGCGTAAATATGTGCCCAGCTCCCCGGGTTGTTCACCAATATCATCGCCGCCACTGTCGCCCCTCTGAAAAAATCCAGGGAAAGCAGGCGTGCAGGTTTGTCGTTTATCGTTGAGGCCATTATTTAGTTATTAAAAATCCTGAGATCAGAATATATAACGGACAAAGGCTTCCATGGCTTCATAATTTGCTAATCCAAGGTTGTCATAGGCCTGTGCAGTTTCTCTGTTCCTGTCTTCCGCTCTTTTCCAAAACTCCCTTGCATCATCACCAGGGAAAACTGCTTTGTCTTTTTGCGACTGATGCTTGAAGATAGCGAATTTTTTCCTTTCTACCTCCTGAGGGCTCAGCGGTACGGCCATTTCAATTTCATGGGTTTCAAATTCCTGCCATGCGCCGCGGTACATCCACAGCCAGCAGTCTTTTACCCAGTCCTCTGTTTTTGCCAGACGCTGCAGCGCTTTCAGTATAATATTGAAACAAACAATGTGCGTTCCGTGAGGATCTTCAAAATCTCCGGCGGCAAATACCTGCTGCGGTTTAACCTTTTGCAGCAAATCCATGGTGAGCACGACGTCTTCATCGGTTACAGGGTTCTTCTGGTTCTTGCCGCTTTCATAAAAAGGAAGGGCCATAAAATGGATATGGTCGTCTTCAAGTCCGCAATAACGGGCGCCGGCAATAGCCTCACCCTTTCTGATCAGTCCTTTTACCGTTTGAATCTCATGCGTATCGACCTGGTTGGGCTGTTTTTTTTCCATGAAATCGCGCATGTTGTGATACATGGCTTTAAGGTCAGGCTGATCATGGCCCATCTTTTCGGCAAAGTCAATATTAAACTCTACAAACCGGAGTACATCGTCGTCCCATACAGCTGTATTGCCTGAAGTCTGGTAGGCCACATGAACATCGTGCTGCTGGTCTACCAGGCGGATAAAAGTTCCGCCCATGGAGATCACATCGTCATCCGGATGCGGGGAAAATATGATGGAACGTTTTTTAGCAGGTTCGGCCCTTTCCGGTCTTTGCGAATCATCCGCGTTCGGCTTTCCGCCCGGCCAGCCGGTAATGGTATGCTGTAACTTGTTAAAAATGTCAATGTTGATGTTGTAAACCGGACCGCGGTCAACTGCCAGCTGGGCCATTCCGTTGTTGTTATAATCATCTTCAGTAAGCTTTAAGACAGGTTTGCCTAATGTATTGGCCAGCCAGATAACTGCCTTTCTGGTGATCTTTCCATCCCAGACGCAATCCTTCACCAACCACGGCGTATCAAAACGTGTCAGCAATGATGCCGCATCCTGATCTAAAATGAACTCGACATTATCAGAGAGCTGCAGGTAGGTCGCCGGTACATCACTGGAGATTTCCCCTTCCACAGCTTTTTTGATAATAGAAGCTTTTTTACGGTTCCAGGCCATAAGGATGATTTCCCTGGCTTTGAAAATGGTACCGATACCCATGGTAATGGCCTTGGTCGGCACAAAAGATTTACCCCCGAAATCCCTTGCCGCATCACGGCGGGTCAAATCATCCAGCGTTACCAGACGGGTACCGGAGTTTGGTGCGGAGCCCGGCTCATTGAAACCAATGTGACCGGTACGTCCGATACCCAGGACCTGGATATCCAGGCCGCCTACATCAGTGATCTTTTTTTCATAGGCCAGGCAGAAAGCAGGGATATCTTCCAGCTTTAAAGTCCCGTCGGGAATGTTTACATTTTTCTTGTCGATATCGATGTGGTCAAACAAGTTCTCATTCATGAAGGAAACATAGCTCTGTGCAGCATCAGGCTGCATCGGGTAGTATTCATCCAGGTTAAACGTGACCACGTTCTTAAAACTTAAACCTTCTTCTTTATGCATTCTGACCAGTTCTGCATAAACAGCTATCGGAGTAGCTCCGGTAGCCAAGCCCAAAACCGCATAAGTGTTGTTTTGCTGCTTTTCTTTAATCAGGTTCCCAATACGTTTAGCTACACTAATTGATGCTGCTTTAGGGTTTTCAAAGACAGAGACGGGTAATTTTTCAAAGCGCGTCTCTTCCAGAAGATTTAATCTTGCCATTTAGTTGATCTTAAAGTTTGTACGGAGCAGTAAATATAGGTCACCTGAATGGTTTTATCAAACTTTTAAGGGTATAGTTTGCGTTAAAAATTTGTCCGTATGGTATTGAAAGTTAGTGATTTGACTATTGCAAACGATTGAGATACAACCCAGAGGCGGTTTTTCTTCCATATCGCCATTGGTAGATTTGCAGATATTTGTTGCTAATGCGGCCTGACCTCTGCTTGTGTGGTACCTGGGTTCTTTATGGGTAGACACCGAATACGCCATAATTACATATTGACTACGGGATGAGTGCACCTTTTTGCTGAAAAAAGGTGCACTCACCGTGGACTCAGGGTGCACTCACCCTGCACTCAGTGCGAGCGCATGTACTACTCAAATACCAGCTGTGGTAGTCGGCAGGAAAATGAAAAACTCTATATTGCAGTACAAACACATCACAATATGAATAGAAATTGGCAAAAAGTCTTTGATGTCATTAGCAAACAAGAAAGGCTGATCATTGGCCTGATGTCTGGTACTTCGCTTGACGGGCTCGATATTGCCCTGTGTGCGATAAGCAGTTCAGGTGCGCAGACCAAAGTTAGGCTATTGGAATTCAAGACTGTGGGTTACGCTGATGAATTTAAAGCCGAAGTGAAGTCTATTTTTTCCAGAAGGGATGCAGACCTGCAAATGGTGTGCCTGATGAATGATAAAATAGGTTTGATCCATGGGGAAATGATCCTGGAAACACTCAAAGGTTGGGGCTTGAAGCCGGAAGATATTGATGTAATAGCAAGTCACGGGCAGACGATTTTTCATGCGCCGGCATCCTTACACAGATTACCGGATTATCCCAATGCTACGCTTCAGATCGGGGACGGAGATCATATTGCGGTTAAAACTGGGATCATTACCATTAGTGATTTCCGGCAAAAACACATCGCCGCAGGTGGAGAGGGAGCACCCCTTGCTGTTTATGGGGACTATCTTTATTTTTCAAAAAAGGGTGAAGACAGGGTGATGCTGAACATCGGAGGGATCGCAAACTTCACTTATTTGCCGGCTGATAATGATGCTTCTAAGGTGTTTTCGACAGATGTTGGTCCCGGGAATACCATGATGGACCAGTTTGTTCAGGCCCATTATCCGGGAATGTACTATGACAAGGATGCGGCCCTGGCCAGAGCGGGTATAGTAAATGAAGCTTTGCTCAAAGCACTGAAAACCGCCCCGTTTTTAGAAGCTGGCTTTCCCAAAACAACCGGGCCCGAACTGTTCAACCTGCATTACCTGAAGGAGGCGCAGAAGAGTTCTGGTACCTCAGGTGAAAACGGAGATGTTGCGCTGAGCAATGAAGATGTGCTGGCCACACTTTCTGCATTTTCAGCAGAGGTGATTGTTGAGGCGATTAAAAGATGTTTTGGAGATAGAGCTGCTCCGGTGATTTACCTGAGCGGTGGCGGAATGCACAACCCGCTGCTGACAGAACGGCTAAAAAAAGGGCTGCCTGATGCGGCTTTTCTTTCAACGGATGATCTGGGGATTAACCCGGATGCTAAAGAGGCCGTGCTTTTTGCATTGCTGGCCAATGAAACGCTGGTTGGCGGGACTGTAGATTTTGGGGACCGTGAAGGAGTCCCTTCGACAACAATGGGCAAGATTTCTTTGCCTTTTTAGTAAGTGGGCAGCCAATGTTAACTTTATGGGGTGTAAATATTAAGCTTTTGATTATGTCTGCCTAAAAGGTATATTTAAGTAATCAAAACCTTAACATATGAAAATACTTTACGCTATGTGGCATCCGGTAAACAGGCTTGTTTTATGGGTGCCAATTTTATTTCTGCTTTTTGCAGTCTCTGCAGATGCGCAAACTAAGCAGTACATTTTAAGCGGGCGGGTTACGGAAGGGAGCTCTCAGGTAGGCATACCAGGGGTCGTAGTTAAAGTGCAGAATAC
The DNA here is from genome assembly GCF_035317785.1 of Pedobacter sp. Taxonomy (GTDB): domain Bacteria; phylum Bacteroidota; class Bacteroidia; order Sphingobacteriales; family Sphingobacteriaceae; genus Pedobacter. The sequence goes on from NZ_DATHGC010000057.1 coordinate 22,511, forward strand.
AAATTTCGCGGTTGCGACGAGTAGTGAGGGAAAATTTAACCTGCCGGCTAACCTGAGCTCGGGAACCTACCAGATTGTGTTTTCTTCTATCGGTTTTAAAACCCAGACCAAGACCGTGCAGCTCGGCACTGGTGTTCAGGTAGTGGTTAACGGTGAGCTAACCGCAGACAATATTGGCCTGGATGAGGTGATCATTACCGGTACTTCGCAGGGAACTACCCGGAAGCAAATGGGCAGTTACGTGAGTTCTGTAAAGGGGGAT
>NZ_DATHGC010000058.1:0-3424 GCF_035317785.1 Pedobacter sp.
CTCCTTTGCTGTTTCCAGGACACTGTAATAGTCCCATCTTTGTTTAGTTTTAGCGCTTATCATATTCTTTTCGGTTTTAGTTAAATTCATATACCTGGCTGCTTCGCAAAATTCCATCAATTTGGGGTCGGTAAAAATAGCCGGCATTTGGCTCAGGTGTTTCAGGTTTTTGAGGGCATATATCCATTGTTCCAGATTACTTTCCAATTCGTTTTCAGATTTGTTAAAACTGGACAATTCTATATAAGTAAAAGCCAACCTTTTACTGAAAACCTTTCCTGTACAGGTGTTGATCAGAGATACATCATGTTGCCACGAGTCGTTTTTTTCAGAGCTGACGGTAAATTCTTCCAGCAATGAGATCACATATACATCCCTCAGCGCATAGGCCCAGGCCCTGCGGTTGCCACGCGGAGCCTGCTCGGTAATGAGCCTTGAAGCGTAAAATAATGAGCGTTCCTTAAAGTTCTTCTGATATTGCCGCTGCATTTCAACCAGGAAAAAGGTACCGTCCTGATCTTTGCAAACCATATCAATGGTAGCGCCGCCTTCTTCATGTGTTTCCCCGGGATATTCGTTCTTCAGGACTTCGAGGGAGACCATCTGGCGATTACCCTTAAGAACCTGATTAATAAAACAAATGATTAGATCTGCATTTTGCTGAGAAGCAAACAGCCGTTTGAAACCAACATCGTCAAGCGGATCAAAAAAATAAGGATCATTATTCTTTTGGCCATGGCGGTAAGCAAGTACTGGTTCCGCAAGCGTATTTTCAATGATATCCTCTTGTTGCATGGCTGATTGATTTGAGACAAAGATAAGTAACAAATGTCTAAATTTAAAGATAAAATAAATAATTAAGAAACACAATAATACTTTTTGATTAATATTTTGGAATATAATTTAATATTTTGATTATTAATCCAAAATTTTGGTTTCTGATGTAGACACAAATCAGGCTTTTAAATTGTTCCTTGTGTGATGAAACCGCTTGTGGACATAAGCTTTTACTGGAGAGATAAGTTCGGGCCAGATCAAATCGGAGCGATTACCAGTGTCAAACGCGATGCAGGGGCATCATGTTCAGCTCCGTTATGGCAAGCTTATATTTCCGTTATCCACACCCTGCGGGAAATACAACATTGCACGGTTGTTCTGATGGCAATAATCTATGTCCGGCGGCATTTGCCAGGCTGACGGAAATAATCCAATTGTGCAATGGGCACACTTGAGGCATCTATTTCCGATTTTTCAGAACCAGAGCAGGCTGGTTTTTTAACGGTTTCAGGACGGTTGTTAGGCCTGGGGGTCATGCAACCCCCTAGAAGAGGTTATGAAGAAGTTGAAAAAGAGTTGTGCTCCTCTATTCGCTGCGCTGCCGGATACCGGAGATGTTAGATTCTGGTTTTTTATTTTCTGATTAACGTTGGCAATGAAATAATGTATAAACTTGCCACAACTAATTATTATCTTTAATACAGGGAAAATTTAACATCATGGCGGGTTACAGCGCATATACCGATCAGGAACTGGTTGCTTTGTTGAAGCAGGGCGATAAGCATGCTTTTGAAGAAGTATACCCCCGTTATGGTATGATGATCTACTTTAAGGTTAACCAAATGCTCAGAGATGAGGAAGCAGCTAAAGACCTGGTTCAGGATGTTTTTATGATTTGTGGTCAAATGCCGGGCAAGTTAAAGAAGAGACTAATTTGCCAGGGTATTTGTACGTGTCGTCACGGAATAGAATATTTAACCTCATCGAGAAGGGCAGGACAAAGAATAACTATGTGAGCTCTATTTCTAAATATGCTGTTGAGGCCAGTACCGAGACCATGGATAAACTGGATGAAAGAGAGCTGATGGCGATCATCGTTTTGGAAATCGCAAAACTTCCTGTAAAGATGCGACAGGTATTTGAGATGAGCCGCCTGGAGAACCTCAGCCATAAAAAAATTGCAGAGAAACTTGGCATTTCTGAGAAAACGGTAAAACCCAGGTGCATAATGCGCTGGATATTTTGAGGGTAAAATTGAAAGCCTACGGACCTGGAGCGCTGGTTATTTTAATTGATTGCCGCAATTAATCTTCTCATGCTATTTGTTTAAATCAGTTGTCAGTTCATGAAGGTAGAGATAAAGCCGTATTACCACCTGATAGACTGATCCAGTTTTTGTAGTCGATTGTACACTGTATGTGAAATGTAGTTTACATACAGCGTAATTAATCTTTACGGTCGGCGCTACCACCAGTCATCTGATAAATAATCCTGGCAAGGTTGCACAATTTAGGGATGTATCTTTGCTATGGCATTAGAGCGATGGCGGGATATATTTCATTAATTCTAATTAGTTTTGAATTATGAACTGGATCACCCGCAAAAGACCTAAGATTGACCGGATTGCCTGTCCCTGGCTAATCAGGAATTTCATTGATCCGCAGGCGCAATTTTTTTATGTGCCTTTTGATACCGTTATTGCAAAAGCGGAAGAACTGGATGCAGTCCCATTCGATGTGGTAGGTGTTGAACTCACCCATAAAAATGGCCTTTGTACTTTTGACGCCTTGATGGAGAAATATAAGCTTGATGATCCGGCATTGCAGATCATGGCACGCATTGTAAGAGGCGCAGATACCGATCAGCACGGCCTTGCCAGCCAGGCTTCAGGTTTATGGGCGATAGCAGCAGGAATGGCTTACAACATCAAAGATGACCAGGAATTGCTAAAAGCCGGTATGGTCATCTACGATGCGCTATATACCTGGGCCAGGGATCTTCAGCACGTCAGGCATACCGAAAGCCCGGTTGAGCAGTTGCTGGTTGATGTGTATCAGAAATTCCTGAAGAAAGGAAACGGGGCTAAAATCCCCGCCTGGGCAAAAGAACTGAAAACCATTATACAGGATCAGATTGATACCAACCTGGCCTTAACACTGACCGGAATCTCCAATGAACTGAACATCAACCCTGCGTATGTGTCGAGGGAATTTTCTAAATACTTCGACAATCTATCCTTTGGTGAATACATAAGGAAGTTACGGATCGAGAAGGCAATAAGCTATATCGAGACCTCGGATTACTCCTTATCAGAGATCGCTTACCTGACCGGGTTTTCTGATCAAAGCCATTTTACACGGATCTTTAAACTGGAGACCGGGCTTACCCCATCAGAATTTAAGAAAAACAGGAGCAAAAAGTAAGTTCTGTACCAAGAGTAAATCTTGTTCTATTTTAATGGCAGGGAATGCTGTAGCCTTGTACTATGCAAACACAAGTACATAAAATTCTTTCCGGCCTGGCACTGCTGGCTATTACCATTGTTTCCAGCATCTCTGCTCAAACGCCCCAAACCTATCCAAAACTTGCAGGTTACATAGGTATAGTCCATCCTATAGTTACCTTCAGTTCTGACGGCACGCACACC
>NZ_DATHGC010000059.1:0-29288 GCF_035317785.1 Pedobacter sp.
AAGATGAATGGCCTCAAGCTGCCTGCGGGGTACAGTTATGAAATGGGTGGGGAAGTAGAATCGAGAAATAACTCCTTCGGAGGTTTCATGAGCATCATTCTGGTTACCGTGTTCCTGTTTATTGCAGTCTTGATCTTGCTGTTTAAGACATTTAAGAGCACATTGATTGTGCTTTCAGTGATTCCGCTCGGTGTAGTAGGTGCTGCGGTGGCTTTGTGGCTCACCGGCAATTCACTTTCCTTTGTGGCCATCATCGGGTTAATTGCGCTTGCAGGAATAGAGGTGAAAAATACCATCCTTCTGGTCGATTTTACCAATCAGCTGCGGCGTCAGGGTAAAGGCCTGCAGGAAGCCATTCGCGAAGCCGGGGAAATCCGGTTCCTGCCGATTGTGCTGACTTCACTTACAGCGATCGGGGGGCTTACACCTATTGCCATCTCTACAAACCCATTGGTCGCGCCACTGGCCATTGTATTGATCGGCGGACTGATCAGCTCCACTTTGCTTTCCAGGATCGTAACACCGATTATTTATGAGCTGATTCCGCCTGCGATTGATAAGGACACTGAAAGTTAGCCGCATTTCGCCAAATCGATTTATATATTTATGTTTATGTACTGAATGAAACCAAACGTGAATTGATGAAAAATATCATTGTTGCGGCCGCTATTTATTGTACCCTGCCGGCCGTGCTATTTGCCCAAACCAAGCCAAATGAACCTGCTGATTATGTAAACCCATTTATTGGTGCCAGTACGAGTGAAAAGGCCGCCGGGACTTACCATGGTCTGGGAAAAACATTCCCCGGTGCCACAACTCCTTACGGAATGGTACAGGTGAGCCCAAATACCATAACCGGCGGCGATAACGGGCCCGGTTACAGCGATGAACATACGACTATTGAAGGCTTTGCTTTTACACAGATGAGCGGGATCGGCTGGTACGGGGACCTGGGGAATTTCCTGGTAATGCCAACAGTCGGTAAACTTCAAACCGCTGCAGGCAAAGCAGATCATCCGGAAAGTGGTTATCGTTCAGGATACAAAAAGAATTCAGAGCAGGCTGCTGCGGGCTATTATTCAGTACAGCTGACCGAAGGGAATATTAAGGTTGAGGCAACTGCCGCGAGAAGAAGCGGGATGCTGAGGTTCACTTTTCCACAGAACCAGCAATCACGTATACAGATTGATCTGGCCAGACGTGTTGGCGGTACGTCCATACTTCAGTCTGTTAAAGTTGTCAATGAAAATACAATAGAGGGCTGGATGAAATGTACGCCGGAAGGAGGCGGCTGGGGCAATGGTGCCGGGAAGGCAGATTATACAGTTTACTTTCATGCGAAATTTAGCAAGCCGCTAAAAAAATATGGCATCTGGTCTGCCAATATCCCCCTGGACTGGAAGCGTAAGCTCGAAGATGTGACCAGTGATAAATACCAGCAGCGGGTTGCCGGCGCTGATATTCTGGGAGGAGTTAAAGAAAAAGAAGGGAAACACCTTGGCTTTTATACTGAATTTGAGACCAATAAAGATGAGGAGGTGATCCTGAAAACAGGAATCTCTTTTGTGAGCATTGCCGGTGCCAGGAGTAATTTACAAACGGATATCAAAGACTGGAATTTTGATAAGGTCAGGACTTCAGCCAAAGCACTCTGGAACCAGTCGCTTTCCAAAATAAGCATCAGCGGTGGCACTGAAGAGGAAAAAAAGGTATTTTACACCGCCTTGTACCATACACAAATCGACCCGCGGACTTTTTCCGATGCAGATGGCAATTATACCGGCGGCGATGAAATGGTTCATCAGGCAAAAAACTTTACCAAGCGTACGATTTTTAGCGGATGGGATGTGTTCAGGAGTCAGATGCCTTTGCAAACCGTGATTAATCCGGCCCTGGTAAATGACATGCTCAATTCCCTGGTCACCCTTGCGGATGAGAAGAAAGAAGACTACCTGGAAAGATGGGAGTTTCTGAATGCTTACAGCGGCTGCATGATCGGTAATCCCGCAGTTTCTGTCATGGCCGATGCCTATGCCAAAGGGATCAGAAACTTCAATATCGATCGTGGTTACCAGCTTGCGGTAAACAGTGTGGAGAAATTTGGCAATGGTAAAAAGGGCAACGCAGGAGGCATTTCTTCCACCCTTGAGTATGCTTATTTTGAGTGGTGCGTTGCTCAGATGGCCAAAATGCTGAACAAGCCGGCCGATGAAAAAAAATATGCTGCACGTTCCAGGTCTTACAAGAACATCTGGGATGCAGAGAAAGGCTGGTTCAGACCAAGGAATGAAGATGGCAGCTGGGAGCCCTGGCCGAAGGAAGGCAGACTTACGCAGGGCTACGGTTCTGTAGAATCTAACCCTTATCAGCAGGGTTGGTTTGTTCCCCAGGATATTGACGGAATGATCAGCCAGATGGGCGGCAGAGAAAAAACGCTTGCTGACCTCACTAATTTTTTCGATAAGGTTCCTGAAAGCATGATGTGGAATGACTATTACAACCACGCAAATGAACCTGTTCACCATGTGCCGTTCCTGTTCAACAGGTTGGGTGCACCATGGCTTACTCAAAAGTGGACGAGGGCGATATGCAGTAAAGCCTACCGCAATTCTGTAATAGGCCTGGTAGGTAATGAGGATGTTGGTCAGATGTCGGCCTGGTACGTGCTGGCCGCCAGCGGTTTTCACCCGATCACACCCGGAAGTACCCGGTATGAGCTGACCAGTCCGGTTTTCAGCAGGATAGCTATTCAGCTGGACCCTGCCTATTACAAAGGCAAACAATTTAGCATAACAGCTATCGGTAATAGCCCGCAAAACATTTATATCCAGTCCGCAAAACTCAATGGGAAGCCTTATAACAAGTGCTACATAGACCACAAAGACATTGTAGCGGGCGGAAAGCTGGAGCTGCAGATGGGAAGTCAGCCGAACAAGAACTGGGGAATAAATTAAATATAAACAGATGAAGAAATTAATTAGCATACTTGGGCTATTCCTGCTCATTCAGGTTCAGATGCAGGCCCAGACACCTGGCACAAAACTACCGGACTGGGCGTTAGGCCCATTTGTGCGCCCTGCAGGTGTCAACCCTGTCATTTCTCCTGATTCTACCACCAGCTTTTATGATCCTATGCAAAAAAAACAGCTGGACTGGGAAAGCAATGATACCTTTAACCCGGCTGCAACTGTAAAAAACGGAAAGATATACGTCTTGTACAGGGCTGAAGACAAATCTGGTGTGGGCATCGGTCACCGGACCTCCAGGATAGGCCTGGCCGAAAGCAGCAACGGCACCACCATGAAAAGAACCGGAAAACCGGTACTCTATCCGGGTGTCGATGATCAGCAGGAGTTTGAATGGACTGGTGGCTGTGAAGATCCCCGGGTAGCGATGACGGAAGACGGCACATACCTTTTGTTGTATACGCAATGGAACAAAAAAACTCCGCGCCTGGGATCCGCAACTTCTAAAGACCTCATTACCTGGAAAAAACACGGGCCAATATTTCAGGATGCCTATCAGGGTAAGTTTCATAACATCGCTTCCAAATCGGCTTCGATACTCACTAAATTAAAAAATGGCAAACTGGTCATTACCAAACATAAAGGAAAATACTGGATGTACTGGGGAGAAAACCATGTATATGCGGCGACTTCAACCAACCTGGTCGACTGGGAGCCGGTGATCAATGAGAATGGAGCGCTTAAAGAACTTGTTTCCCCGCGTAAAGGTTATTTTGACAGCAGCTTAACGGAGTGTGGCCCTCCTGCAATACTGACCTCCAAAGGAATAGTGCTTTTGTATAATGGTAAGAACCATGGAGGTAAAGACAGTGATCCAAACTATACATCCAATTCTTATTGTGCAGGTCAGATGCTTTTTAGTGCTTCAGATCCTTCTAAATTTATTACCAGGCTCGACAAACCATTCCTGGTCCCAACGGCGCCTTTTGAAAAAAGCGGGCAATACCCTGCAGGTACAGTTTTCATAGAAGGACTGGTGTATTATAAGAATAAATACATGCTCTATTATGGCTGCGCGGACTCAAAAGTCGCGGTAGCGATATATGATCCGGCAAAAAAATAAAGCTAAACATGAAAAAGACGATTTACCTGCTGCTCCCCATTTGTTTTGCCGCTCATCTGGTAATGGCCAGGCAAACATCTCTTAAAGTTGCTGACATTTTGCAAAGTAATATGGTGGTACAGCAAAACAAGCCTTTTAAAGTTTGGGGCAGAGCTGTGGCCGGATCTGTCATAACTATTAAAGCAGACTGGACGGCAACATCTACACAGGTCACTGCTGCAGGGGATGGAAGTTTTATGGCAATCGTAAATGTACCTCAGGTAGTACCGGGCAATTTTACCAAACACAAAATCACGGTAAAAAACAATACTGCTGAGGTCGTCCTTGAGGATATTCTCATCGGCGAAGTCTGGATCTGCAGCGGACAGTCCAATATGCAGTTTAAACTATCGGAAGATAAAAATGCAGCGACAGAACTTCCACTCGCCAATAATCCCAACATCAGGGTGTTCAACGCCGAACTTAATTTTAGTGCAGAGCCTATTCAGAACATAAAGGGAAAATGGTTGCCATGTACAACCGAAAATGTGAAAAATTTTACAGCGGTCGGTTATTATTTCGGGAAGCTGCTTCAGGAGCGGCTAAATCTCCCGGTAGGCATTATATTTTCCGGGATCGGCGCATCAAAAGTCGAGGCATTTATTCCCAGAGATGTGCTCTCCGCCAATCCATTGCTAGATTCAGTCTATCTGAAACTCTATTTAAACAGTCCGAAATCGAAAGAGGTTATCAATGGTGGCTTTAGCTTCGAAAAAGTGACCAGGCCGTTTTTACTGTACAATGCGTTAATCAACCCGCTCATCAATTTATCTGTTAAAGGTTTTTGCTGGTATCAGGGAGAAGGCAACCGCATGGAAAGGCATACTTATACCCTCGCAACACAAAGTATGATCAAGAGCTGGAGAAAGAACTTCGGCCAGGGTGACCTTCCTTTTTATTATGTTCAGGTAGCACCGTTCTTCTATGATAAAGAAGACCCAACGCTAAACGATTATGCATTCTTTAGAGAAGCACAGGAGAAAGTCTCCGAAATAAACAATACGGCAATGATAGTTAGTATGGACGTTGGCGAAGCAAAAGACCTGCACCCAAAAAATAAAAAACCCTTAGGTCTCCGGCTGGCGAAGACCGCATTGAACCGGACCTATGGAATAGATAGTGTTTCGTATCTTGGGCCGCATTACCATCACATCGCTATCAAAGGTAAGGAAGTAACTGTCTTTTTTGACGAAAAGACGATAAACAGCGGCCTCAGTACCAATGATCATCAGGCGCCATCTTTTTTCACCCTTGCCGGTAGTGATGGTGTTTTTTATGATGCCCGGGCAGTTATCGACGGGAAAACGATCAAAGTTGTATCAGCTAAAGTAAAGAGACCTGTCGCAGTCCGTTATGCCTTTACAAATTATCCGGTTACCAATCTGCAGAATAATAATGGTATACCGGCATTTCCTTTCCGGTCAGACCGATGGCCGGAAAGGAAATGACGCGGTGTGGCATTTAGCTTTCGACGATCTGGAAGCTGCCAGGTGTGATACCGGTAGATTTTACAACCCGGTTCCAGGAATTGATCGCTATGGTCAACATGCAAAAACTTGATGAATGCGTTTTGGACTACATCTTCAGCTTCCTCAACCGACCCGCAGATATGGTACGCATAAGATGTAAGTAAATCCCTTAAGTCTGCATGAAGCGCTTCAAGATTATACGTTGTCATAGCAAAAAGTATTTGTAAAAAATTTTAGGTATGCCGGTGTCAAGGCGTAAAAATGAAACCAAACCCGACAAAATCCGCTTCTGTTTTGTGGATGTATATTTTAGCCTGCACAGCCACCCAGTCCAGCACGCTGTATTTCATGCCCGCTGTCCAGTAAGTATGGTTGTCCCGGTAGCTATTGTAGTGTAAATAATAGCCATATTTCATCATCAGAGCCAGCCTGCCCATCCAAATATCCGGACCTAGAGCAGCTCCAATCCGCCAGTGCTCATAAGAGGTCGCAAACGACTGATATGTTCTGTTGAAATCTGCCGGATCAAATACAGAGTGGTAATAAACCGCATCTATCCCGGAGCTCAAGGCAAAAATAGAATTCAGCCGGTAGTTATACCCTGCATATAAGCCTGTTCTGAAATACCCTTCTTTGCTTTGATACACCCCTCTTCGTCCCATATTAATGCCGATGTCCACAGTATGTGTCTTATGCTGGAAAGTGCTGACCCTGACAGAATCCCGACTTACACTTTTACCGATACTCTGAACAATACCTAAACTTACATTTGCCGTGTTCATGCCATTATTGGGTACCCTGACGGCCGCATTAGAGTAATGGAGAATGTCGATACCTGCTGTGATCTGAGTAGCCGGGCTGATCGTCGTGGCTATTTTTAACCCTGCTCTGGAAGTAAAATTGGTGTGGCTGCCTATCAGTGGATTCCCGTTTGTAAAAAACGTCTTTGCAGCGTACCCGATCCCAAACGCCGGTGAAAATAAGAGTTCTGTTTTGTTTAGTTTTATTACGGAGATGTTTAGTCCGCCCAGCAGTGCATAGGAGTCGCCAAATACACCTTCTTTAGGATCATCTGCCAGCTTAACATCACCCATGTTCTTATAATTGAACACCAGATCTATGCTTTTCAGGCGCATGGCGCGCATCCATTTGCTGGGGTTGTCAATGGTATTCAGGTGATATAGCAGTTCGCCGCCATATGCGGTGCCGGTCAGTTTATGATTAGCAGTAAAAACCCCTACAGAAACTTGCGGACTAAATTCTATACTGTTTGAGTGATTTTCCTGTGCATTTGCAAACCCGGCAAAAAGGAGCATGAAAAATGATAAAGCTGATTTTTTCAATTGCATCTGTTATGAGGCCATGATCTTGGTTGTCCTGCCTATAGCGATCTTCTTGACTGCGCTGATGATCGATACCGTATCATAACCGCAAAGCGCCCAGAGTTCAGGCTGTTCCCCGTGTTCTATGAATTCATCAGGAATGCCTAAACGGATCACCTGCGCATTGTACTTATGGTCTGCCATGAATTCAAGGACCGCGCTCCCTACTCCGCCTTGCAGACACCCGTCTTCTACTGTGATGATGTACTTGTACCTGGTGAATACATCGTGGAGCAGGTTCATATCGAGGGGCTTGGCAAAACGGAGGTCGTAGTGTGCCGGATGTATACCTTCACTGTTAAGTTCCTGGCAGGCCTCCACCGCAAAATTGCCAACATGTCCTATGGTCAGTATGGCCACATCCTCACCGTCGCTGATCTTTCTTCCGGTACCGATTTCCAGTGCTTTCAGCGGACGTTTCCAGTCTGTCATTGTGCCGTTTCCTCTCGGATAGCGAATCACAAAAGGACCCGAGTTCTCCAGCTGTGCCGTATACATCAGGTTCCTCAGTTCTTCTTCGTTCATTGGCGCCGATACCGTCATATTTGGAATACAGCGCATAAAAGCAAGGTCATAAGCGCCATGATGCGTGGCACCGTCGGCACCTGCAAGTCCGGCCCTGTCCAGGCAGAAGACCACATTCAAGTTTTGTATGGCCACATCATGGATCACCTGGTCATACGCCCTTTGCATAAAGCTGGAATAGATATTGCAAAATGGCACAAGCCCTTGCGTGGCCAGTCCGGCCGAGAAGGTGACGGCATGCTGTTCCGCAATACCTACATCAAATGCTCTTTCCGGCATAGCCTTCATCATGATGTTCATTGATGATCCGGATGGCATCGCCGGGGTAATCCCAACTATTTTTTTATTGGCTTCAGCGAGTTCAACCAGCGTATGTCCGAAAACTTCCTGGTACTTCGGCGGCTGCGGCTTGTCAGCTACCGGTTTTTTGATCTCTCCAGTGATCTTATCAAAAAGGCCAGGTGCATGCCACTTGGTCTGATCTTTTTCAGCAAGAGCAAAGCCCTTGCCTTTCACAGTTACACAATGTAGTAACTTAGGCCCCGGAATGTCTTTCAGGTCTTTGATCACCTGGGTCAGACGGACGACATCATGTCCGTCCACCGGACCAAAATACCGGAAGTTCAGTGCCTCAAACAGGTTGCTCTGTTTCAGCAAAGTGCCCTTTATGCTTTTCTCTATTTTCTTAACAAACTTATGCGCATTCGGGCCAAGCTCAGAAAGCCTGATCAGCACATTGGATATGTCATCCCTGAAGCGGTTGTAAGATTTAGAAGTGGTAATGTTCGTTAAATATTCTTTTAATGCACCTACATTCGGATCTATGGACATGCAGTTGTCATTCAATATCACCAGCAGATTTGAATTTTCAATACCAGCATGGTTCAGGCCTTCAAAAGCAAGGCCTGCAGTCATCGCTCCGTCACCAATCACAGCGACATGCTGGCGGTCAGTTTCTCCCTTATAATGAGAAGCAACAGCCATCCCCAATGCCGCTGAAATAGACGTGGAAGAGTGTCCTACACCAAAAGTATCGTATTCGCTTTCGCTGATCTTGGGAAAACCGCTGATGCCGTTGATGATCCTGTTGGTATGAAATACAGACTTACGTCCCGTCAGGATCTTATGGCCATAGGCCTGGTGGCCAACATCCCAAACCAGCTTATCATATGGGGTATTCAATGCGTAATGCAGGGCTACGGTGAGTTCTACCACACCCAGACTTGCTCCAAAATGACCGCCGTTTACACTGACTACATCTATTATATATTGTCTCAGTTCCTTGCAGATCTGCTCCAGGTCCTGTTCTTTATACTGCTTGAGATCAGCGGGATAATTTATGTTCGGCAATAATAACGGACTGTTGATGTCTTCCATGCAGTAATTGTAGAATAGAAAGTACAAAGTAAGGGATTTTGTTACCAAACTAAGAAGGAAAATCTTAATTTTACAAAAATATACTTCGATAAATGACTAGAGATACTTTAATTTTTGATTTGATTGACAGGGAATTGAACCGTCAGGAACACGGTCTTGAACTGATCGCATCAGAAAACTTTGTAAGCAAGCAGGTAATGGAAGCTGCGGGCTCTTGCCTAACCAATAAATATGCCGAAGGCCTTCCGGGCAAGCGCTATTATGGCGGATGCCAGATAGTTGACGAAATAGAAACCATTGCTATTGAACGGGCTAAAAAATTATTTGGTGCAGCATGGGTAAACGTACAGCCCCATTCCGGTGCACAGGCCAACGCTGCTGTAATGCTGGCAGTGATCCAGCCGGGAGATAAAATACTGGGCTTTGACCTTTCCCATGGCGGTCACCTTACACATGGTTCACCTGTAAACTTTTCAGGAAAATTATATAGCCCGTTATTTTACGGAGTAAAGAAAGAAACCGGTCTTATCGACTATGAAAAGCTCGAAGAACTGGCCCTTGCCGAAAAGCCTAAACTGATCATTGTTGGAGCGTCAGCTTATTCCAGGGAATGGGATTATGCTTTTGTCCGCAGTGTGGCAGACAAGATCGGCGCATTGGTCATGGCAGACATTTCACACCCTGCCGGTTTGATCGCACGCGGTTTGCTCAACGATCCGCTTCCGCACTGTCACATCGTGACCACTACTACTCACAAAACACTAAGAGGCCCAAGAGGCGGTATGATCATGATGGGCAAAGACTTTGAAAATCCTTTCGGATTAAAAACACCCAAAGGCGAAATCAGGATGATGTCGTCTGTGTTGGATATGGCTGTGTTCCCAGGCACCCAGGGCGGTCCGCTTGAGCACATCATAGCCGCAAAAGCCATTGCTTTTGGAGAGGCGCTGACCGATGAGTATTTAGCCTATGCAAAACAACTGCAGATCAATGCACAGGCGATGGCCAAAGCATTTGTCAGCAGAGGCTACGGCATCATTTCAGGAGGTACAGACAACCACCTGATGCTGATTGACCTGCGCAACAAAAATATAACCGGTAAACTTGCAGAAAATGCATTGGAAAAAGCCGACATTACCGTAAACAAGAACATGGTTCCTTTCGACGACCGTTCCCCGTTTGTAACTTCAGGTATCCGCGTAGGTACCGCAGCTATAACCACCAGGGGATTTAAAGAAACCGATATGGAAGAGATCGTTGACCTTATTGATCAGGTGATCAGTAACCCTGAAGACGAAAAGAATTTAGAGCAGGTAAAACAAAAGGTTATTGCCCTTGTAAGCCGCTTTCCACTATATAAATAGATGGTGATCACAAATTAATGTTACCTAAGCGCAATTCATCGGCCAGTGAGGATGAACGTATTAAAGCATTGCATGATTATAATATATTGGACACTCCCCAGGAGTATGAGTTCGATAACATTAGCAAACTTGCAGGTTTAATATGTAACGCACCGATAGCGTTGATTACACTGGTTGATGAAGAGCGTCTTTTTTTTAAATCCCTGGTAGGGGCCCCCGTACAGGAGGTTCCCCGTGAAGTATCCTTTAGTGCGTTCACTATACAGGGCGATGACGTGCTGGAGGTCCCGGATGCTTTACTCGACGAAAGGTTCAGCAGTCATCCCGGCGTTATTAGCGGTTCGTATGTACGCTTTTATGCCGGCGCACCACTGATCGATGCAAACGGGTATAAGCTGGGTGTAGTAGGCGTGTTTGATACTGTGCCCAGGACAATTACCCGGGAACAGAAAGACGGCCTGAAGATCCTCGCCAAAGAGATCATTACCCATATCATGCTCAAAAAGAAAAGCGCAGAACTTGATGCCAAGACCCGCCGCTTTGAGGAGATGCTTAACCTTTCTACCGTATCCCCCGAAATCCATTGCATTCTTGATTATGAGGGCAGGATCCTGTTCATTAATGATGCGGTGACGAGTATCCTTGAATATTCTGCAGAAGAAGCGACAGGACTTAACATGTGGGAGTTCTGCAATAAAGAGGATGCGGGCGGAGTGGTCGGGCAGATTGAAACAGGGCTTAAGCAGGGTGTCAAGCAGTTCAATATCGATTTCAGGATCGTCAGCAAAAGCGGAATCACCCGCTGGCTGAGCTGGAACATGGTAGCCAAGGCAGGACGCTGGTATACCTACGGACGCGATATTACCGAAAACAAGCGTGTAGAAAATGAACTGATGAAGCTGTCGTTCGTGGCCAGCAAGGTCAACAATGCGGTGGTGATCAACGATGCCAACAACCACGTAACCTGGGTAAACGATGCTTTTGAGAAGATCACCGGCTTTACACTCGAAGATCTGCGGGGCAAGCGTTTGGGTGACCTGATTACCGGTCCTAAAACTGATCTGGAATTGCTGGGCAAAGCCAGAGGGTTCACCAGGCAGAACAAATCTTTTACCGTCGATCTGCTGGCATACCGTAAGGACAAAAAAGAAATCTGGCTATCCATATACAATACCGTGGTATTAAACGATGAGGGCAACGTAGATATAGAGGTCGAGATCATCATCGACATCACCGATAAGAAGAAGGCCGAAGCCGAAATGCTGCAGGCAAAGGAACAGGCGCTGCAGCTGAGCGAAGCCAAGGAGATGTTCCTTTCTGTAATGAGCCATGAGATCAGGACCCCGTTGAATGCCGTCATAGGGATGACCCATTTGCTGCTGGACAATAATCCCAGACCTTCGCAAATGGCAGACCTCAATATCCTCAAATTTTCTTCGGAGAACCTTTTAAACATCATAAACGATATACTGGACTTTACCAAGATCGAGACCGGTAACATGCAGCTGGAAAATATGCCGCTTAGCATAAAGGCGCTTGCAGCAGATATTTTGATCTCCCTCAAGGTCAGTGCGAAGAAAAAGGAAAATAAGCTGGAACTGTCCATTGACGAGCGCATCCCGGAAAACATCCTTGGAGATAAGACAAGATTGTATCAGATACTGATGAATTTATTGGGTAATGCCGTTAAATTTACCAATAAAGGAACGATCCTGCTGCTTGCCAGACTCGAACAGGAAACAGCCACCGGAACTGAGATCTATTTTGAGATCAAAGACGATGGGATAGGCATCCCGCAGGACAAACTTTCCTATATTTTTGAAACCTTTACTCAAGCCAAGACCGACATATCAAGGAAGTACGGGGGGACCGGGCTGGGCCTGGCCATTACCAAAAAATTACTCAGGCTTTACAATTCTGATATCATGGTAAAAAGTGAAGAAGGTGTAGGTACGGCGTTTTCATTTACCATACTTTTTAAGAAAGCAGCAGCCGGAAGCAGCACTGTTCAGGCATTGGAGGGACCCGAATCCTTTGCCGGCAAAAAGATACTGGTCGTAGATGACAACGAGATCAATATTTTGGTAGCGGGCAGAATGCTGAGCAAATGGGGTTTCGAACTTGACTTCGCATCAGGCGGCGTGGAAGCTATAGCAAAAGTAAAGTGCAATAAGTACGACCTCATCTTTATGGACATCAAAATGCCCGGTATAGATGGTTTCGAGACCACCAGCATCATCCGGAAAATCGAAGGTGATTACTTCAAGTCTGTTCCTATCATAGCGCTTACCGCTTCAACACTGCAAGATGAGAATCTCAAGTTCAAAGTATCTGGAATGAACGGACATATCTTAAAACCATTCAAGCCGGCCGACATCAGGAATATAATTTCGGCTCATATTTCTAAATAAACTTCAAGGAAAATTTTACCGGATTTCTTGTTAAGAATAAAGGGCCGACATTCCATAGGCATGGAAGTATCGACCCTTAAATTAACGCTCTCACGACAAAGAAACGAATTATTATTGAATCTGCAAAAAATAATTACTGTTTTTTTTTGTTATCCGTAAATTAATTTTGCTAATCCATTTTAGCGACCCCGGATGCGAAGAATAATTTTAAAAATAATTTCAACTGCGGGTATTGCGGGTCAGAGCCAGGGATTATAAAAGTAAAGAGCCGATATCTCTTTGAAGAAAATATCGACTCTTACCATCTAAATTAACGCTCTCATATATATAAACGCAGCGGACTGCAAATTGTTTTGCACCGCAGCATTTTTTTATTTTCCTGTTTTTATTATTCCGCGCAGGCCGCCACGGCAATGCTCAATTTTCGGATACCGCATCGCTGCAGTTCTATTGCACAGGCGGTAATGGTAGCGCCCGTAGTGACCACATCGTCGACGATCAAAATGTGCTTCCCGCTCAGCTCCCCTGGTTTTATCACACTAAATGCACGCTGCATGTTTTGATGTCTGCTGTATCTCCCTTTGAGGGTCTGGCTTTCCGTTGCTATATTTCTGATCAGGGTCGTATCGTTTACAGGGATATCCAATATCGCGGACAGTCCTTCTGCTATAAATGCACTTTGATTATAACCACGTTTTTTTTCCTTGCTTTTGTGCAGGGGTACCGGAATAATGACCTCGACATCCCTGTAAAACTCCGACTTTAAAAGCCGTTCTGCCATCATCATTCCCAGCTTTATACCCACTTCAGACCGTCCGTTGTATTTGAGGTTATAAATGATCCTTTGCACCCTGCTGCCTTTTTTATAGCGAAGGAGGGCCATTGCTGCATGAAATGGTACTTTCCCCCAAAAATGTTTGGCTACCCTGTTGTCTTTGTACAGGTAATGATCTGTATACGGGAGGCGATAGAGGCAGCCGCTGCAAATGCCGGATTCCCCCCGATTTAAATGGTTGCTGCAGCCGCTGCAGAGGCTGGGAAACAGTAAACTTAAAAGATTTCCCGCCAGGAAGGGCAGGCGCTGAAAAACCCGGGTAATGAAATTCATCGCCTAAATTAGATCCTTTGCCGGACATAGCGGTAATCAGATCCGGCGGTAATTACATTAATTCTGGTCTTGGTTTAATTTTGTTCCTTAACAGCGAGCTGCCCGCAGGCTGCATCAATGTCCTTACCACGGCTGCGCCGGATATTGGTATTGACACCCTGGCTTTTCAGGTAACTGGAGAAAGCATCGATCTTATCCCCTTCAGCATTGATAAAATCAGCGAACTGGATCGGGTTGTATTCGATCAGGTTGACCTTGCAGGGGATGTGTTTACAAAATCTGGCCAGTTCCATCGCATCCTCGATCTCATCGTTAAAATTATTGAAAACGATGTATTCGTAGGTTACCGGATTCCTGGTCTTGGAGAAATAATATTTTAGTGATTCTTCCAGTGCTTTCAGCGAATTGTGCTCGTTAATGGGCATGATCTCGTTGCGCTTCTTGTCATTCGCCGCATGCAGTGACAATGCCAGATTAAACTTGGCTCCGTCATCGCCGAGCTTCTTGATCATCTTGGATATACCGGCTGTAGAAACCGTAATGCGCTTGTAAGACATATTCAGTCCATCCGGGGCAGTGATGCGTTCAATGGACTTCATGACATTGGCGTAATTCAGCAGGGGCTCGCCCATGCCCATATACACAATATTGGTAAGTGGTGCATTGTAGTTCTTTTTGGCCTGTATGTCTATCAGCACCACCTGGTCATAAATCTCATCTGCGTTCAGGTTCCGCTTGCGGTCCATATAGCCTGTAGCACAGAACTTGCAGGTCAGACTGCAGCCTACCTGGGAACTTACGCAGGCCGTCATGCGGTCGTCCATCGGGATCAACACCCCTTCTACAATGTTGCCGTCGTACAGCCTGAATGCATTTTTGATGGTATGGTCATTGCTGAACTGGGAATTGTTCACTTCCACCACATTGATGGCATAGTTTTCATCCAGCTTGTTCCTCAGTTCCTTAGAAATGTTGCTCATCTCTTCAAAACTCCGCGCTGATTTTTCCCAAAGCCACTGGTAAACCTGTTTGGCCCGGTAGGAAGGTTCCTTCATCGCAGTAAAATGCTGCTGCAATTGGGGAAGATCAAGCGAACGGATGTCTATTTTAGTTGGAAGCATTTATGAATAGCAAGGCAATTTGCCTGCAAAGGTACCAAAAATATTTTTAGTGTCTTTTGTTCTTTGCTTTAGCTTTCCTGTCCGGCCCTCCGGTCCTGTTCCAGTCGCCCTGCGAAGCAGCAGTACCTTTCACTTTTCCCGGCGTTTTACCTACAGCTTTTCCTTTCCCACCTGCCGGTCTGTCTGCCCTGCTTGTTGAAGCGGGCGATTTTCCTGTTGACTTTCTTGGACCAGAACTGCCATACGGGCTGGCTCCGCCTTTTGTTGCTGCAGACCTGCCTTTGGCAAAAGCCCTGCCCGGAGTAATGTTCTCCATTAGGTCTTCCTCTTTCATCGACATGAATTTTGCATTGGGTTTTCTGGCCGGTGCGGCTTTTTTAGCGACTCCGATTTTAGCAGGTGCTGTCTTCCCGGCAGCTGGTCCTTTGCCCTGGTCTTCAAGCTCGCCTTTGTTCTTTTTTGGTTTAGAAGCATCCTCAAGTGAACTTGATTTGGCAACCATATTGTAAATTTCTGTTTGCTCTTCAGGAGTCAGCTCACGCCATTCTCCCAATGGGATCCCTTTCACGCTGACGTTCATGATCCGCACCCGCTCCAGTTTAGTCACCTCAAATCCAAAATGCTCACACATTCTCCTGATCTGGCGGTTCAATCCCTGGATCAATGTGATCTTAAACACGTTATTGCCTTCTTTGCTGACCTTGCATTTTTTGGTCATCACGCCCAGTACCGGAACCCCTTTGGCCATACCAGCAAGAAAAGTATCGGTAACCGGCTTGCTCACCGTAACCAGGTATTCCTTTTCATGATTATTTCCTGCACGCAGGATCTTATTGACCAGATCTCCATTATTGGTCAGAAATATCAGCCCCTGCGAATCTTTATCTAAACGACCGATAGGAAATACCCTTTCACTATGGTTTACGTGATCTACAATATTGCTTTTTACCCCGGCTTCAGTTGTACTGGTAATGCCCACCGGTTTGTTGTAAGCTATCAAAACCGTATTTTCAACTTCTTTTGGCTCAATGGTCTGACCGTTTACGGTCACGATATCGCCAAAGAATACCTTGTCACCGACTTTGGCCTTCTTACCGTTTATAATAACATTACCCTGTTCAATATACCTGTCGGCCGCCCTTCTTGAACAAAGGCCGCTTTCACTGATGTATTTATTTAACCGGGTTGTAGAATCAGACATGAGTAATGGATTATAAATTGATTTCCTAATAATTTACAAAGGAATCAATTTATAACCACATATGCTATGAAACCTCGTGATTTTTAAAATCACATCGCCCTACCACCTTGTTCAAAAACAAAAAAGGCTAAACTTGAAGACCATCCGACCCCATTTTAAAATGCCGGATACCATTTTAAAAACGCTTTTCATGAGTTTAAAAATTCATTTCGTCAGCACTTGGACCAAAGCTTCCCGGGATCGGTATGTCCAGCAGCCTGAGAAATACCCCCAGCTGGGCCCTGTGGTGAATGATCTGGTTAATGCTCATCCTGATCACATCAGTTTTAGGATCTACACTGAAGATCTGTTCGCCGCTTCTCAGTGTCCAGCCTTTATCGAGTACATTTTCATACTCAGCGGTCAGGTGGCTTCTGCCATCTTCCAGGGACCTTTCAAAATAAGCCAGTAATTCTTCAGTCGTATTGACATCAACCGGCAGATAAGGGTTGTTCTCAAAATCCAGTTCGTCGGTGGTCAGTGCCATCGTGACCCATGAAGGGAGCTCTGCAATGTGGGTGCCCAGTCTTTTGACGGTCATGCTTTTTGGGTGTGGCTGCCAGCCAAATTTATCAGTCGGTACCCTTTCCAGCATTTTGCGGGTTACTAATGCCTGTTCGTTCAGTTCGTTCAAAAATTGCTTAATTCTGCTCATGACTTTTGTTGTTTTGTTATATTATTTATGATGATTTCAGATTGATAACACAAAGAAAAGGCAGGCCACTGACAACCCTATGGCAGTGTGATTTTCTTTTTTACGAATAGTACATGCGCTCTTACTGAGTACGCTGTGAGTACCGGGTGAGTACGCCCTGAGTACGCCTTTTTCCTAGAGAAAGGCGCACTCACCGTGGACTCAGGGTGCACTCACCCTGCACTCAGTCAGAATGGATACCAAATCCAGCTACTATGAAAATAACAGGCATATCGAATTCGGAAAATTTAAAGGGATTTAATGTCAGTTAAAGGTAAAAGGATCTTTTCAAAAAAGAGAAGCAATTTAATAATGCGATTATTGTTAATAAAAGCGTGGCTGAAATATTTCATTTTTCAATTTGAATAATTGATTTTTGTAAAACAGGGAATTGGGAATAATGATTGATTATAAAAGATTTAATGATGTGGAATTACTTGGGATGCTCAAAGCATCCGATCGCCGTGCCTACACCGAGATCTATAACAGGTATCATTATCTCCTGCTCAACCACGCTTATAAAAAACTACGGGACGAGGAACTGGCCAAGGATGTAATCCAGGAACTTTTTGCGGGCCTTTGGATGCGAAGGGAGCAGGAAATCAACTCGACCAACCTGGCGGGTTACCTGTATACCATCGCCAGAAACAAAATCCTGGATATCTTTGCCCATCAAAAGGTCCGCTCAAATTATGTGGAAACCTCATTGCAGGATTTTGCACTCCATAACAGCTATTCAAATACCGATCACCTGATCAGGGAAAAGGAATTCATGATCTACATTGAAAGGGAGATACAGGCCCTTCCAAAGAAGATGCGCGAGATATTTGAGCTGAGCAGGAAAGGCAACCTGACGCATAAGGAAATTGCTGCAAAACTGGATACTTCGGAACATAATGTGAGCAAGCAGATCAGCAATGCAATCAAAATACTGAGAAAGAAAACAGATATTTTCATTCTCATCTATTTCTTATACGGTCCTTTTTAATATATTGATTTACAGAAATTTGTAATTTATTTCAATTTTTTTCAAAGAAAATCTTCCTGTTCCTCCTTTCTGAATCGTTTTACCTTTAAATCAGATAGCTCAAACTCTTAATGGAAAATATAAACGTTAGAGATTTACTTGCAAGATACAGCAAGGGAGAGTGCACTGAGGCCGAGATGGCATTGGTGGAGCGCTGGTATATGCAGTTTAATGAACATAAAGTTGACATTTCTGAACAAAGAATATCAGAAATGGGCAAGAAAATATATGGTACGCTTTCGGAGGAGGCTGAGGTAAGGACAAGGAGATTGTGGATAGTACGTGTTGGAACGGCTGCGGCGGTTTTTGCGTCCTTGCTTGGCGCCGTTCTGTTTTTTAAACCGGGTGACGGACTGAAAAACAGAAAGGAAGAGCAGATGGTACAGGTGACAGATCAGAATGGAAGGATCGCTGACAAGGCAATGCTGACATTGGCTGATGGTAGAAAAATTAATTTAACTGATGCCAGGATTGGTCTGCTGGTGCGGCAGCCAGGACTGGAAATCATTAAGGCAGGTGAGCAATTGATCACCTGCAAAATAACAGGCCCGGTAAGCCAGATGGATCCGGGAGCATTAAATACAATAACCACCCCCCGGGATGGTCAAATGGAAATCTTATTGTCGGATGACACCAAAGTATGGCTAAACGCCGCTACAACCCTCATATTCCCTATTGTCTTCGCTGACATACAAAAGCGAAGGCTTTCCCTCAGCGGCGAGGCCTACTTTGAAGTTTCTAAAGATAAAGCACATCCTTTCGTAGTTTCGGCACAAAATCAGGTGGTAGAAGTCCTGGGGACACATTTTAACATATCCGCTTATGTTGATGAGCTGGTTGTCAAAACAACTTTGCTGGAAGGCTCGGTTAAAGTATCATCCTTGGCTAAGGACGGAAAAGTATTCAGTTCAGTCATCCTGAGACCAGATCAGCAGGCCCTGGGTTCAGGCGAAACAATTGACGTTGTTCAGGTTGAGACTGAAGATATGGTGGCCTGGAAGGACGGCGATTTTGTATTCCGGAAAGAACCTCTTGAAAATATCATGATAAAACTGGCCCGCAGGTATAATGTGGAGGTAGTTTATGAAGACCGACTGATAAGGAAACAGCGCTTTGGCGGCAGTATCTCCAGTCAGGCAAAACTGCATGAGGTGCTGGAGATGCTGGAACTGACCGGGGGTGTGCACTTCAGAACAGAAGGCAAAAAGGTCTTTGTCCAGCCTTAATAAAATTGTTCTGCCTTAATAAGTTACCGGGAGAAATTTCATATAATCACTGAGGGGCATGTGGTCCTTTTTCCTGAATGGAATGCCTAAATTTCTAACTTTTACGATCCTGGAAACCCTGAAATCCCGGTACTCATTTCGCAGGTGGCACCAGCCGATCAGGTGCCAGTTGAAAGCATAAAAGATCAGGCCGATAGCTTCTACGTCACGTTTGCTGGGTTCTGCATTGTTGTTTTCATAATCGATCTGGATGATGCACTGCCCTGAAATCGCATTCTGAAGGTCTGATAAATGGTCAAATTCGTTGTCCATAGAATGGTGCAGCTGGGTTTTGATGCTTTTGTTGAGCAGTTCAAGCTTCTCCTTTTGCGTATTCTTCAGTACACCCTTGATCTTGTTGAGCGCATTGTTATAGTGGGTCCGGATGGATTTATCGGCAAAGCGGGACGCCAGGTGCTCCATAAGCAGCAGGGCATTGGCCTCTTCTGAGGTGAAAGCAACAGGCGGAAGAAAATAACCTTGTACAATAAAATAGCCTTTTGGCTGTTCAAAACTGATGGGGATGCCTTGCTCTGAAAGTGCTTTCACATCACGGTAGACCGTACGCACGCTGATGTCGAACTGACCGGCAATTTTTTCTGCAGTTACGTATTTTCTGCTTTGCAATAAGATGAGGATTCCAAAAAGTCTGTCTATGCGGTTCATATGATTGCTGAGTTGGCGGGTATTGCAAACTTAAATAAAAGTGTAATTTTATCGGCATGAAATTTAAGAGAATATCAGGATGATTTCGTATTTGTCCGCTTCCTATATTTACCCTGTTACCGGCCCTGTATTGAAAAATGGGGTGATCGGTATTGACCCCGACGGCCTGATCCGGACGGTGCTGAGCGCGGAAGAAGCTAAAAATCAAAATATAGAACTGGTCACTTTTTACGAAGGATTGCTGGTGCCTGGATTTGTCAATACCCACTGTCACCTGGAGCTTTCCCACTTGAAGGGCAAGGTAGAACAGCATACAGGGCTGACGGATTTTGTGCAGACGGTGATGAAACTGCGGGGTGCTGACGATTCTGCCATAGAACTGGCCATGCTGCGGGCGGATGTAGAGATGCTTGAGAACGGGATCGTGGCTGTCGGGGATATTTCCAATCAAGCCATTTCGTCGGGGATTAAACGCGGCAGCCCGATCTATTACCATACTTTCCTGGAAGTGATGGGCTTTAACCCGGCAACAGCAAAGGCTTCAATAAACAGGGCCCTGGAATTTAAGCAGAAATTTGAGGGTTTTCCGCTCAGTATCGTACCGCATGCGCCTTATTCTGTTTCTGCGGAATTATTTGAAGAGTTGCGTTTGGTGGCAGAGGAACTGCCGGGGCCGGTAAGTATCCATAACCAGGAGACGCCTGATGAGAACGCCTTTTTCGAGCGGAAAGAAGGCGGGTTTTTAAAATTGTATGAGTTTTTGGGCCTAGATATCGGTTTTTATGAACCCAGCGGTAAGACCTCACTGCAAACGGTGCTGCCGATGATGTCGGACAGGCAAAAGACCCTTTTGGTGCACAATACGATGAGCAGTAATGCCGACGTGGTGTTTGCGAAAGCCTTGCACCCGCTTTTGTACTGGTGCCTTTGCCCGAATGCCAATTTATATATAGAGAACAAGTTGCCTGATGTGGATATGCTGCGCGCTACCGGGGTGAAAATTACGCTGGGAACGGATAGCCTGGCCAGCAATACCGGATTGAGTATTTTTGCGGAGATGCTGTGCCTCCAGGATAATTTTGACATTCCGGTGGAGGAGCTGATCCAGTGGGCTACCGCGAACGGCGCAGAATTTTTAGGGATCAGTGACAGGTACGGCAGTTTTGAAACTGGTAAACGGCCCGGCATCAATCTGCTTGATTTTGAGGAAGTGAACGGGAGGATTGTATTGGGAAGAGAAATGAGACGTTTGTATTAAAATCGGATTCGTTACCGATAGCTGCACAGATTAACATAGTTTTGCAATGACATGAGCAACAGGATCACTGAACTTTTTAACATCAAATACCCCATCGTACAGGCCGGCATGGTCTGGTGCAGCGGCTGGAGGCTGGCTTCGGCTGTGTCTAATGCCGGAGGGCTGGGTATTATCGGTGCCGGTTCTATGTACCCGGCGGTGCTGAGGAAACACATTCAAAAGTGTAAGCTGGCTACTGAACGGCCTTTTGCGGTGAATGTGCCCTTGCTGTACCCCGATGTGCAAGAGATCATGAAGATCATCGTGGAGGAAAAGGTGAGGATCGTATTTACCTCGGCGGGAAATCCGGCGACCTGGACGGAATATTTGAAAAAGAACGGAATCACAGTGGCGCATGTCATAGCCAACAGCAAATTTGCGCTGAAGGCTGAGGCTTGCGGTGTGGATGCAGTCGTGGCGGAGGGATTCGAGGCCGGCGGCCACAATGGAAGGGAGGAGACGACGACCATGTGCCTGGTGCCTATGATCTGTGACCGCGTGAAAATTCCTGTGATCGCCGCAGGTGGGATCGGAAGCGGCAGAGCCATGCTGGCGGCAATGGCTTTGGGCGCTGATGCTGTGCAGATCGGTTCTGCGTTTGCGGTGGCTGAGGAGTCTTCGGCGCATCCGAATTTCAAGAACAGCATCGTTGGTGCTGCGGAAGGGGATACCAGGCTCAGGATGAAGAAACTGGTTCCTGTGCGGCTGCTGAAGAATGAATTTGCTGATGCTGTGGGCCAGGCTGAGGCACAGGGTGCCAGTACTGAGGTTCTGGTGCAATTGCTGGGTCGTGCCAGGGCGAAGCTGGGCATGTTTGAAGGGGATATGGAGCAGGGAGAGCTCGAGATCGGACAAGTTTCGGCGATGCTGGACCAGATACGTCCTGCGGCAGAGATATTGAGCGCGATCTGGAAAGAGTTTTTGACAGAAAAGGAACGGATCTCGGAGATGAGGTTTTAAAGATGATTAAGGATATACAATGAAGAAAGTACACGTTAATATTACACTTACGGGAAAAGTACAAGGGGTTACCTTTCGGGAAACGACCAAGTATGTGGCTGACCAGTCGGGGATAAGGGGTTTTGTACGGAATGAAAAAGATGGCTCCGTTTATATTGAGGCCGAGGCCGAGCAATGGGAGCTGGATTCTTTTATAGAATGGTGCAATGAGGGCCCGGACCGGGCAAAGGTGGAGCACTGCGAGGCAGTGCCCGGGGAACTGAAAAATTTTACCGATTTTGTGGTCCTTAAGAAGTAACGGATGTCAGTATTGAAAAAATTTCTTGGTCAGACGGCTGTGTATGGGATCAGCACGGTATTGTCCAGGCTGTTCAATTTTATATTAACGCCGATTTTTACCAAGGCCTATTCCAAAATGGTTTACGGGATATTTACCAAAATGTATGCTTATGCTTCTTTGGTGAATGCGGTGCTGGCATTTGGAATGGAAAGTACCTATTTCCGGTACCTGAATAAGCATGAAGATAAAAAGCAGGAGGTGTACAACAATTCATTTCTGTGCATTGCCTTCATTTCGCTGCTGTTCCTGATTAGCGGACTGGTGTTTTCTGACAGTATAGTCTATTACCTGTCAGCCAGTCCAAAGCAGTTTGCGGACTATAAGCACTATGTTCAGTATTTCATCTGGATCCTGGTGGTGGATGCCATTTGTGTGATCCCTTTTGCCAAACTGAGATCGGAGGACAAGGCTTTTAAATACAGCACCATTAAGTTTTTAAATATCGGCTGCTTTGTGGGGTTTAACCTGTTGTTTATTTATGTGGTACCGGCAATGATCACACGTGACTGGCCCCTGGGAGACTGGATGGCGACCTGGTACCGCGAAAAGTGGATAGGCTATGTATTCATTTCCAACCTTATCGCCAGCCTGGCTACGCTGTTAATGCTGGTGCCGGAGTTTTTAAAGCTGCAGCTTAAATTTGATAAACCGCTTTTTGTTAAAATGTTTTCCTATTCCTGGCCGATACTCGTCGCAAATTTGTCCTTTATTGTCAATGAGAACCTGGATAAGATCGTGCTGAGCGAACTGCTGCCAAAAGAGATAGCAGACGGGCAGGTGGGTATATATGGTGCGGTATGCAAGATCGCCATTTTCATGAGCATCTTTATTACCGCATTCAGACTGGGGGCGGAACCCTTCTTTTTCAGTCACGCTAAAAACGCCAATGCAAAAAAAACATATGCGGTGATCCTTCATTATTTTGTAATTGCCCTGGCTTTATTGTTTGTGGCGCTGATCGCTAATATTGAAATTCTTAAGTATTTCATCAGCAGGGACAATGAACATATCGCCGAATACTGGGTAGGTTTGCCTGCGGTACCTTACCTGCTGTTTGGTTATGTCTGTCTGGGTATTTATATGAATTTATCAATTTGGTACCGGCTCTCAGACCAGACGAGGTTTGGTTTGTACATCTCTGTTGCCGGTGCGCTGATCACCATTGTGCTGAACTTTATATTGATTCCCAAATACAGCTATATGGGTTCGGCATGGGTTTCTATGCTGGCTTATTTTGTGATGATGGTGATTTCTTATATTTTAGGACAGAAATACTACCCGATACCTTATGATCTGAAAAGGATCATTGGCTACCTGATCGTTTCGGTGATCATGGTGGTGCTTTCATTCTGGGTGTTTGACCGGAATATTTTTATTGGAAATGCCTTGCTGCTGATCTTTGCTGCCGGGGTATTTTATTTTGAAAAGGATCAGCTGAAGCTTATTTTAGGAAAGAAATGAATATAAATATTATCAATAACTCTACACATCCGCTGCCGCAGTACGAAACTGAGCATGCTGCGGGTATGGACATGCGTGCTTTTATAGAAAATGCAGTCACGATTAAACCTTTGCAGCGTGTTTTGATTCCAACTGGTTTGCATATTGAACTGCCGGTGGGCTATGAAGCCCAGATTCGTCCGCGCAGCGGATTGGCCTATAAACACGGGATCAGCATTGTCAATTCGCCAGGCACCATCGATGCAGATTACAGGGGAGAGATCAAAGTACTGCTGGTCAATCTTTCGGATACTGATTTTGTGGTAAACGACGGTGACCGGATTGCACAGATGGTGATTGCCAAACATGAAACGGTAAGCTGGAATAGTGTTGGCGAACTGACGGATACCACACGCGGTGCGGGCGGGTACGGGCATACGGGTAAATAAAAAACAGAAGATGAAAGGGAAATGGTTTTTAACTGTATTGTTTTTAGCAGCATTGCCTGCTGTTTTTGCTCAGGAACCCGCGGTGTCCGTGCCGGATACAAATGCCATAAAAATACTTTTCTTTGCAGGTCTTCGGGATAAGCTCAAGGAGGATTATGCAAGGGCCGGGGAGAGTTTCAGTAAAATCATTGCCCTGGATCCGGAAAATGCCCCTGCAAACTACGAGCTGGCTGTGATCAACTTCAGGCAGAACAAACCTCTTGAGGCAGAGATTGCCATCAGAAAAGCTGTCGCTATTGATGCCAATAATCTGTGGTATTGGAGATTGCTCTCCGAGCTGTATAAACGTAAGGGCGATATGGATGCTCTTGTGAAAGTTTTTAACCAGATGATCAGACTGAGCCCTGATGACGATTCATTTTATTTTGACCGGGCAAATGCTTATTTGCTGGCAGGAAAAACAGAAGAGGCCTTGAAAAGTTATGATGAACTGGAAAAGAAGTTTGGCAGTTCGGAAGCATTGATCAGGGCCAGGACGCGGGCCGGAAAGGAAAAGACTGCCGGGCCGGAACTGATGGGTACGGGAGCCCTTGAGGCTGCGGTCACTTCGGAACAGGCCATGCTGATTGAGGGGGAAAAGCTGTTTAAACAGGGTGATCTGAACGGAGCGCTGATACAGTTTAAGGCAATTTTGAAGATAACCGACCAGTTGTATGCGGCCTGGGAGCATACGATGGCTGCGGAGATTGCCCTGGCTGCTTATAAGGATGCAATTAAGACGGGTGAGGAGGCGTTATCACTGTACCCGAGCCAGGCTGGGTTATATTACCAGATGGCGGTGGCGCTGATGAATGACGGGCAGCATGACCAGGCGCTCAGCAATATCAAAACTGCCATGCAGCTGGACGAAGGTAATGCTTTGGTGCTGGAATGTTACGGAGATGTTCTTTTTTTAAAAGGAGATAAAGAGGCAGCGCTGCTGCAATGGAAGAAGGCACAGGCCGGAGGCAATAACTCTGGCAGGTTAAAGAAGAAGATCAATGAAAAGAAATACATTAAATAGTTTCCTGCTGATCGCTGTAGTTGCGACGACCATTGCCTGCAGGGCGAAGAAAGCAATTGTGTCCCTGCCAAAACAAGCGGACAGTACGGCGGTGTCCACCACCAAAAAATCTGAAAACATCAAAATGCTGCGTGCGAACGATCTGTCCTTTAATACGCTTTCGCTGAAAGCAAAGGCCAGTCTGAACATCAATGGCAACAGCAATAATGTGACGATGAACTTCAGGATACAGAAAGATGAAAAGATCTGGGTGAGCATTACGGCTATAGCAGGGATAGAGGTGGCCAGGGCGCTGATCACTCCGGACAGCATCAAAGTGAGAAATAATTTTCAGAGTGTTTATCTGAAAAAGCCGTTTAGCTACGTCCATAGGTATACCAATAACCAGGTGGATTTTTCTTTGCTGCAGGCCATTTTTTCCGGCAATACGATTGCTGCTTTTATGAAAGAGGATGCGGTACTTGTACAGGAAAATGGGCTATGGGTACTGAACGGGCAGCAGCAGGACCTGGCCTACAGGGTCTTGTTCAATACCCTGCTGAAAGCAGCAGAAGATAACCTGAACGATGTGAAGACCGGGCGGGCACTGAAGGTGGAGTATGGAGCATATCAGAAAGTAAATGCAGCGCTTTTCCCCTCGAGCATAAAGATCAATTCGATAGCGGGCAAGCAAAGGGTCAGCATAGATCTTGATTTTTTAAAAATAGAAAGTAATGTTCCACTCGAATTTCCGTTTAGTGTTCCTGTTAAGTATGAGGTAATAAACTGATTTTTTTATACTTTTGATCCAAATGAAGCCATATAAATTATTACTATTCTTGTTTTTGGTGGGGTCTGTTTCTGTCGCTTTTGGCCAGAGCAGCGCCGAGCTGAAGAGAAAAAAGGAAGCCATTCAGCGTGAAATCGATTTATTGCAGAAGAACGCAAACAAGGCGGCAAGTAATAAAAAGCTGACCCTGAGCCAGATCAACGCACTGAATGCCAAGATCCGGCTGATGCAGAACAAGATCTCGGTGATCAACTCTGAGATCAAAAACCTGGACAACCAAATCCATGAGAATACGAATACCGTACATAACCTCAAAGGACAGCTGGGGCAGCTGAAAAAAGAATATGCAAGTATGATCAGGTTTGCGCAGCGAAACAAAAACGGATACGATAAGATGATGTTTATTTTTGCATCAAAAGATTTTAACCAGGCCTATAAGCGGATCAAATATTTGCAGCAGTTTGGGCAGTACCGAAAAAAACAGGCTGATTATATTCAGGGTAAGCAAAAAGACCTGAACTATAGAATTGTGATCCTGGATAAGAACCTGCGTGAAAAAAGCAGTCTGCTGCAGGAACAGGAGAATGAGCGTAATGTATTGGGTAAGAACAAATCTGAGCAATCGCAGGTGCTGAACAAGTTTAGCAGACAAGAGAAGCAGCTGAGACAGGACATCGCGGCGCGCAAGCGTCAGCAGATACAATTGGACAGGAGCATTCGTGCGGCTATTAACCGGGAGATCGAACTGGCACGGAAAAAGGCTGAAGAAGAAGAACGTGCTGCTGAAAGGGCGGCGGCTGCAAAAGCAAAGGCGGAAAATAAGCCTGTACCTGTCGCCGCGGCTCCAAAGCCTAAAACAAGCGGCGGGTATCTGACGGCTACTCCGGAATCTGCAAGATTGTCTGCGCAGTTTGAGGGTAACAGGGGTTCACTTCCCTGGCCGGTTGCAGTTGGGACGATAACTGAAGACTTTGGGCGCCATATGGAGGGACAGGCTTCGTATACTAATGACGGAGTAAACATTTCTACCGCTGAAGGAGCCTCGGTAAGGGCCGTATTTAATGGACAGGTAAGAGCTGTAGATTCGCAGCTGGGCAGATATTACGTGCTGATCAAACACGGTGAATATTTTACGGTGTACCAAAATCTCAGATCCGTGAGTGTGTCAAAGGGAGATAATGTGACTACCAAACAAACCATTGGAGTAGTTGCGGAAACGGAAGGTGTGCCTCAGCTTCAGTTCCAGATCAGAAGAGGTATGGCTGCCCAGAACCCTGAAGCCTGGATTGCGAAATAAAAATGGGTATTAATTCATATATTTGTATAAACTAATCAATAATAGGCAGAACGATGTATAGAGGGACAATAATTGAATTCCTGAACATGGGCGGCGGTGAGATCATGCTCATCCTTGCAGTGGTACTTTTGTTATTTGGAGGTAAAAAATTACCTGAACTGGCAAGGGGACTTGGGAAAGGGATCAGGGAATTTAAGGATGCTTCAGATGGTGTTAAAAGAGAAATCCAAAGGAATATAAATGCCGCAGGTATTGAAGAAGAGGTAAATTCCGTGATCAGCGATGTGAAGGATGACTATCATCATCCTTCTGAAACTTACCTTGATGAACAGCTGCATCCGGCTGAGGAAAAGGCCAGCGGTATAGATCTTCATAAAGAAGAAGCACACACGAAAATAGAAACAGATAAAACTAATCTTTAACTAAAGTATCATGTTAAACACAACTATATTAATCGCCGGATTAGGCGGCACGGAGATCGCTATCATTCTGGTAATTGTACTATTACTTTTCGGAGGTAAAAAAATCCCTGAATTAATGCGCGGCCTGGGTAAAGGCATTAAAGAATTTAAAGACGGTAAAGATGGTGTTGACGGATCTGATCCGGCAGACCCAAAAAGCTCAAATACCAACAAACCTTTGTAAGGTATCTGAATCCGGTTTTTAATCTTAATGTATTCTTGAAATTTGAAGAAGTATAACTCCTTAGCAGAGGTACAATCCCTTATTGATCAGAAAAAGCTGAGCTTGCCTGAGCTGCTGGATTACTATTTTAAACAAATAGCCGGCAATGAACACCTCAATGCATTCAATGAGGTGTTTTTTTATTCCGCGGCTGAGCAGGCCAGGCTGGTACAAGAGAAAATCGATAAGGGAACTGCCGGTAAGCTGGCAGGTATGGTCGTAGGCTTGAAAGATAATATCTCGTATAAAGACCACAAAGTATCCGCTTCGTCAAGAATGCTGGAAGGATTTGTGTCGCCTTATTCGGCGACGGTCACCGAGCGGCTCCTCGCTGAGGATGCGGTGATTATAGGCAGGCTGAATTGCGATGAATTTGCAATGGGCGGCTCCAATGAGACTTCCTATTACGGGCCGGTGAAAAATGCGGCGGATACCGAAAGGGTAGCCGGCGGATCATCAGGCGGTTCTGCTGTTGCGGTGCAGGCTGATCTTTGCCTTTCGGCACTGGGAACTGATACCGGAGGCTCTGTCAGGCAGCCTGCTGCTTTTTGCGGAAATATTGGTTTTAAACCTACTTACGGGAGGATTTCCAGGTATGGCGTGATCGCTTACGCCTCTTCATTTGATCAGGTGGGTACGATCACATCATCTGTAAGTGATGCGGCTTTGCTGCTGGAGGTACTGGCGGGGGCCGATGATTATGACAGCACGGTTTCTAAACTGCCTGTTCCCGCTTATTCGGATGCTTTGGAACACGGCGGCGGTAGAAAGAAGATCGCTGTTTTAAAGGAAACGCTGGAAAGTGAGGCGCTGGATCCTGATATTAAGACAGCCATCCTGGAAGCCATTGATCGGTTCAGAGCGCAGGGCCATACGGTTGAATATGTTTCTTTTGACCTGCTGGACTATTTGGTGCCGGCATATTATGTGCTGACGACTGCCGAAGCATCGTCTAACCTGTCGCGCTATGACGGAGTACATTATGGCCACCGCAATCTGGAAGCCACCAGTCTGAACGAGCTGTACAAGCGTTCGCGGGCTGAGGGTTTTGGAGAGGAAGTTAAGAAAAGAATCCTGCTGGGTACTTTTGTGCTGAGTGCCGGGTATTATGATGCCTATTATCAAAAGGCACAGCAGGTGAGGCAGCTGATCAGGGAGAAAATGGAGCAGATGTTGGATAGTTTTGATGTGATCGTGACTCCTGTGACTCCG
>NZ_DATHGC010000060.1:0-7346 GCF_035317785.1 Pedobacter sp.
AGTTGTGGCTTTTATTTCAGATTTCATTACATAAGAAGCAAAGATGTTACCCATAGTTGAATCTTCCCAGCCCGGTACCACGATCGGCAGGTTCTTTTCTGCTGCTGCCAGCATCCATGAATTTTTAGGATCTATCTCATAGTATTGTCCCAGGTCCCCGCTCAACAGCATTTTGTACATAAATTCATGCGGAAAATAACGCTCACCGGCATTATCCGCATCTTTCCAAATCTTATGAATGTGCTTTTGCAATCTTCTGAAAGCCTCTTCCTCAGGAATACAGGTATCCGTAACACGGTTATAATGGTTTTCCAGCAGGTCCCACTCGTCCTGAGGGCTCAAATCCCTGTAATTGGGTACTCTTTTATAGTGCGAGTGCGCAACAAGGTTCATAATATCTTCTTCCAGGTTCGCTCCTGTACAGGAAATGATGGCAACCTTATCCTGGCGGATCATTTCAGCCAGAGAAATACCCAGCTCCGCTGTACTCATTGCACCAGCAAGGGTAATCATCATCTTACCGCCTTCATCCAAATGCGTTTCATACCCCTTGGCTGCATCCATCATTGCTGCTGCATTAAAATGGAGATAATTACGCTCCATAAACTGAGATATTGGTCCTCTTGTTGTACTCATTTTGATCTAAATTTTTTGTTGCCGCAAAAATAGCATAAATTTATAAAACAGGGGCTTCCTCATAAGCGCCTTTTAAATTCCTAAGGTCAGGCTTTGATAAAACAAGAATTCAACTATATCTTAATAAGATAATAATTATATCAACGACCCTGTTATCACCCTGTTAAGACCCTGTTATTACCTTGTCAGGATATAGTTATTCTGCACCAGTTATACACTCCTTTCACTGGCTATACTAAAG
This sequence comes from Pedobacter sp., assembly GCF_035317785.1. GTDB lineage: Bacteria > Bacteroidota > Bacteroidia > Sphingobacteriales > Sphingobacteriaceae > Pedobacter. The sequence goes on from NZ_DATHGC010000060.1 coordinate 878, forward strand.
GCGGTGTCAATTAGTGGCCTCAAAATTGCCCTGCAGACTTCCAGAATAAAAACTTTATACTATTTTAGGCAAATGAAGAGAATTTCGCTTTGCACAGTGATGGTCATGATAGCTGCAAACGTATCAGCACAAAAAAAATTTATTGAACGTTATTTATCCGATAAAACAGATTCCTCACGACGGGCCAGCTTTATGCCTGTGCCTGTTTTCCGCTACAGCCAGGAGATTGGTGTTGAATTTGGCCTTGGGGCACTTTTTTCTACCTATCTGGACCGAAAGGACCTGAGCAACCGCAGCTCTAATTTTTCAGCAGTATTGTCGGGCTCTACAAAGGGACAGTACAACATTTCTCTAAAAAGCGACATCTGGACCAAAGGAAATACACACCATTATATAGGCGAGGTAAGGTTCAAACGGATGCCCTTTGATTTTTACGGGCTGGGCAACAACACTGCCGAAGCAGATAAGGACAGGCTGGTCCAGGGCTATGTTAAAATAGCATTTGAAGCCGAGAAAAAGCTGCTCCCTCATATGTATACCGGTGTGTCCGCAGGCTTTGAGAATTACCATTATACAGACAAGGAAGCAGGCGGAATTTACACCACAGACCAGACACTCATCCATAAGATCGGCGGATCGGTAGTTTATGCCGGGCTTTCGCAAAGTTACGATACAAGGAATTCCAACAATTACACCACAAAGGGTTTCATGGGCCGCCTTACTTATCAGTATGCCCCGGATTTCTTCGGGGGCGAAAACTTCAGCGGAAGTCTGATCCGGGCCAATGTGCGCAGCTTCTGGTCATTGTCACCAAAGTTTGTACTCGGTGTAAATGCATTGTTCCACAGCGTGCAGGGCAGGAACACGCCTTTTTATCTCTTACCCCAAATGGGAAATGACGAAATGATGCGGGGATATTATACCGGCCGCTATCGCGACAGGAACTTACTTGCAGGGCAAACAGAACTGCGTTACCGGTACAACAACCGGTTTGGCGTGGTTGCCTTTGCAGGAGCGGGACAGGTATTTGACAACGGCGATCTGGGCATTAAAAGTTTCAAGCCTTCTTATGGCGCAGGCGGCAGGTATTTCTTTGATCCGGAAAAAGGCTTGAGCGTAAGGGTGGATTATGGTATCGGTGAAAAGCGTGCAAATGAAAAACGCCAGACCGGTTTTTACATCAGTCTGGCGGAGGCGTTTTAACCTGGTTAAAATCCTTTGATTTCCTGAAGTACCTCATAGGTACCGGCTCTTAAATTTAATCTGACAAAAGGAACACCGTTAACTTTTTCTTTCCCTTCCATTGTAAAACTTGCATTTTTTGCCAGCACGGTATGTTCGATTGAGCTATATCGAGCCATATCTGCTTTGAGATTAAACTTATCGTTATAGATTTCGACATCGCCAAAAAGCGTTACGGATTTCAGATTTTTACTAAATGAGGTGGAATCTCTCGCCGAATAGGTGATCTCTTTTTCTCCCGCAACACTATCCTTGGGTTTACGGATCTCAATCATTGAACCATATCCCTTACCATACTTAGCTTTTATTTCTTCGCTTGATTCTGTAAAACTGCTGAAACTCATGCTCCGGTTGATGAGCTGATCATTGGTTAAAGCTTTAAATTTCCGTTCGGAATATTGCTCGCCTTCGTAAATGAGTAAAAGCTTTTTCCCTTTGTCGAGGCTTACTCCTCCGCCAGCGCCACCCCTGGTTGTGATCTCGATGTAGTCATAACGGCTGCCATCCTGATTTTTCTGGGCATACCGAATATAAGACTTACCTAAGGCCCGGGCTTTGTCGCGGACGATGGCATTTTCCCGGTCTATTTTAGTGGCGGGTTCGATCTTATTGTTTTCGGTGACGATCTCGATCTTACCTCCTCTATAACTGACAGATTTCATGCAGCTTGGACTAATCCTGGTCAGGATGTCGATACCATAAGATTTACCATCGATGAGCACTTCAGCGTATCTATTGATATTACGGGAACTGAGCATCCATAAAGTATCAGGCGGAGCGGTCGGGACAGCGGGCTTTTGGATTTCTATTTCTTTGTCTGCTGCTTCTAAATGAATTTCTTCTGCCCGAAAAGGCTTGACTTGTGTTCGAACAGGTGCTGATGTTTGTTTTTGTGCCCGGGCAGGAAAACTTGCATAGACGACTTCTACGGCAAATGTCCAGATAAGGGCCAGTCCAATGGGAAGCGCTGCGAGATACATTAACTTTCTCCTGTTTTTTGATGGATTGGCGAACAGCATTTTAATCCTTCCTTTCAGCGGATTCCGGACAAAGCTGTGTGCCAGATAAGGATTATTCTTTCTTACCGCCATTGCCAATAATACGTTGGCATAGGGCGTATTGCCTGCCGTCACAGAAGTTTCTTTGTCAGCTTCATATTCATGCACCTGTTCCAGTGCTTTGTCATACAGATAGATCAGGGGATTGAACCATAAAAACGCTTTCAGGGCAGACATGAAGAGCTTGTCAAGGGAGTGATACCTGGAAACATGCACCTGCTCATGCTGCAGGATCAGGGTCATTTCTTCCTCACCTAATTCCTGTTGGTTTACAAACACATAATTCAAAAAGGAGCAATTGGTAAAGCCTTCGGATTTAAACACCACTTTTAACCGGCCGACTTTCTGGTTTACATGCCTGGTATGCTTCAGTAATTGCAGGATCTGGAAAGCTGCTGCTGCCAGCATAATGATGACGACAAACCAGTAGCAGATAAAAAGCAATTCTTGCCAGTTAATGGCGACGGTATCTTCAACAGCCTTTGGAACGGGCCCCGGATTAGCCGCAACAGGATTTTGGAGGTCTGTAAAGGTATTGGCATATACAGTAGTCTCTTTTTTGACCTGACTGCTGTAGCTTGCCGGTCGTTCGAGCTTCAGTTGTAAAGCCGGAATAATAAAACTGATGACCAGCGTGCTGAGCAGATAGATCCTGTTCACGCTAAAAAAAGTAAGCCTCTGCAGACAGAAATGATAAAATGTATAAAATAAGCCCAGGCAGGCACTTACTTTAAGCAGGTAGATCAGCCATTCCATATTATTTCTTGTTTTTGTTGATGAGCGATTGCAATTCTTCTATATCGGTTTGGCTGAGCGCCTGTTCTTTTACCATAAAAGAGAGCAGGCTTGCAGGGGAGTTGTCAAAGTAGCCGGAAAACAATTTAGAAAAAGTTGTTCGGGTATAATCTTCCTTGCTGATCGCCGGAAAATATTCGTAGGTTTTGCCGTATGCTTTATAATGGAGATAGCCTTTTTTTTCTAAAAGCCTGACGATAGAGGAGATGGTATTGTAAGGGGGCTTGGGTTCTTCCTCCATTTCTCCGATAATGTCTTTTACAAATGCTTTCTGCAGTTTCCAGATGATCTGCATGATCCGCTCTTCTGCCTTGGTTAATTCTTCCATAACCTAAAGCTATAACTTATATTTCAGTTTTACAACTGTAAAATCAGTTATAAAACTTATTATGCAGTTTATTTGGCTAAGTAACTGATAATGAGTGGTAATATTTTTAAATATAAAAAGAACTCATAGAAGGAGATTTCAATATTTGATCTTGAAATGCGCTTTGACCTGACCCTTACGGAAATAGACCAGCCCTATCCAAAACAAATCTATGGTTACGGTGACCTGGGGATGCGCCTTGATCTCCTCCCAGGCTTCTTTCATTCCTTTACTCCAGTAAATGTCATCAAAGATCAAAAGAGAACCTTCATGCACTTTAGGAAGGCACCATTTGAAGTAATCCAATGTCGCTTCTTTCCTATGGTTACCGTCTATGTATACGAAATCGAGCTGGTCTGCCTGATCAATTACTTTTGGAAAAAGCAAATCGAAATTCCCTACCTGCAGTTCAGTATTTTGCAGACCGAGATCCTCAAAGTTCCGGGCAGCGACCTTCGCCGTTTCAGGACAGCCTTCTATGGTAATGATCTTCGCTTCCGGGCGGGCCTTGGATAAATAGGCCGTAGTAATGCCCAGACAAGTGCCCAGCTCGACAATACTTTTTGGCTGGCTGTCTTTTGCAAGGCGGTAGATGAGCTGGGCAAGACCGGGCTTTTTTAATGCGTTCTTTGCAATCTGGCTGACCCGTTTGGTCCTGTTCTTATTGAGCTGGGAACCGGCGCCCAGATCTGTAACTGTAATCACTGAATCGTCATTGAAAAGTTTTTTTCGCTGCTCCTCTATGCTTTTATAGTCGTTTTTGGACTTAAAATCGTAAATTACTTCATCCGTTAGTTTGTATACAAATGGCGAATGGGTGCCATGCCTGCTTTTTGCGGTTAGGCGATGCTTCAGATAATCACTGATAAAATTAAAAACCATAGCCGCAAAAATAGACATTCAGATTGTTATGTTTCACGGAAAACGTTAAGAAATAGGTGGAAAATAGTAAAGAAATAAGTGCCCTGGTAAAACTGCTGGACGATCCGGATCAGGAAATCTATCAGCATGTAGAAGAGCGTCTGCTGGCGTATGGAAATGAGGTAATCGACTTTTTGGAAAATGTCTGGGAACACTCTCTGGATTCCTTACTTCAGCAGCGCATTGAGAACATCGTCCACAAGATCCAGTTTACCAATGTAAAGGAAGACCTGAACCTGTGGTACCAGAGCGGCGCTTTTGATTTGCTGCAGGGGGCATTGGTGATCAACCGCTACCAGTATCCTGATCTCAATGAAGAGAAGATCATTCTCCAGATGGAAGAGATCAAGCGCGAGATTTGGCTGGGCCTTCAGTACGAAATGAGTTCTGTTGAAAAGATAAAGCTAATCAACCATGTCTTTTATAACGTTTACGGCTTTGGCGGCAATACAAAAAACCATCATGACCCGCAAAACTCCTACATCAACCAGGTGCTGGAAAGTAAAAAAGGCAATCAGATCTCACTTGCAATTATTTATTCTACATTGGCCCAGAAGCTGGACATTCCTGTTTACGGTGTAAACCTTCCTCAACATTTTATATTGGGTTATATTGACGAAAGTAAACGGGAAGAACAGGAATTCGGAGTATTATTTTACATCAATGCCTTCAACAGGGGTGCCATTTTTGGAAAGCACGATGTAGACCAGTTTCTCCGTCAGCTCAACCTTGATCCGCTGCCGGGTTTTTACGCCCCATGCAGTAATGTGGAGATCATCAGAAGAGTGATCCGGAACCTGATATCCGCTTATGAGAACCTCGGCTCCAAAGATAAGGTGGAGGAGCTCAAAGAATTGCAGGATATCCTGATCAATACCGACCTATAACCATTTATTGGCTGTCATCCAATTCTTCAGTCTTTCAAACCAATCGTCTTTTGTGGTCTTGTTGTTCAGTCCAAAACCATGGCCTCCGCCCTGATAAAGGTGCATCTCTGCCTTTACTTTATTTTTGACAAGGGCCTGATTAAAAAGGATACTGTTTTCAACAGGAACACCCCCATCATCATTGGCATGCACCAGGAAGGTAGGCGGAGTATTCGCATTTACATGTTTCTCACTAGAAAAATATTCCCTTTGCGCGGCTGTCCCGTTTTTGCCGATGAGGTTAACTGCTGATCCCTGATGGGCGAATGCCCCAAAGGAGATCACCGGATAGATCAGTATTGAAAAATCAGGGCGCAAGCTCAGTTTCTCCTCATTCCTGATCTTTACGTCTTCATAGTGTACCGTAAGCGTTGAAGCCAGATGTCCTCCTGCAGAGAAACCCATAATGCCGATTTTTGACGGAATGATGTCCCATTTGGCGGCATTTTTTCTAACCAGGTAAATGGCTTGTTCTGCATCCATCATCGGCCCGATTGATTTATCTTCCATAATGGCGTCGCTGGGCAGGCGGTATTTCAGCACAAATGCTGCCACACCAATTTCGTTAAACTTTCTGGCTACATTGAAGCCTTCATGATCTATCGCAAGAATCCCATAGCCTCCACCCGGACAAATGATCACAGCTGCGCCGGTAGCTTTTTCTTTGGCCGGCAAAAAAACACTTAGCGTCGGAACAGATACTTTAGCGGTCCTGGTGATGCCATCCGCGCCTACCGGGGACACCTCTTTATAATCAGCAGGGGTGGTTTTCGATCCGGGAATCTTCCCTTCGTAAAGATTTACAATTTCCTGGGCCATCAGGCCACTTGCAGCTGTTGTCACCATGAGCACTGCGATAAAATACTTTTTCATCATTAGAATTCCATTAAATATGCTTTCAAAAAATCGTTGATGTCCCCATCCAGTACGGCCTGGGGGTTTGAGGTCTGGTAATTGGTCCGGTGATCTTTGACCCTCCTGTCGTCCAGCACGTAACTTCTGATCTGGGAGCCCCATTCTATCTTTTTCTTATTGCCTTCCACCAATGCTGTAGCCTCCATTCGCTTGCGCATTTCGGCTTCGTAAAGCTGGGATTTCAGTAAACGGATGGCATTCTCTTTGTTCTGCAGCTGCGATCTCGATTCCTGATTTTTGATGAC
>NZ_DATHGC010000061.1:0-4737 GCF_035317785.1 Pedobacter sp.
TGATGTTTAATGGAATACTCGACAAGGGTTCTCTGGGAGGGAGCGGTTCATATTCCAGGACATTGAGCGCGAATAAAGGATGTGTGGCGTCAAAAAGTTTCAGCAGGTCGAACCTCAAAGCGAGGTTATCGGCTGCAAGCAAAAAAAGAAAGGTTTCAGCGGTAGGTAGAAAACCGCTGAAAATACTGCCCTTTCTTCCCCCAAATTCGGTAAATATCTGTCCGGTCCTGGAGTTCTGAACCAGAAAGATATCCAGGCACTGTGGCTTGATCTGCGAAGCCATTGCCAGAAAAAGCAGGAACCGGTCGCAAAACTGCAGATCGTGCCTGATCACAAAGTCACCATAAGCTGAATATTGCGGTGCAAGTACAGGCGGCTGCAGGTCAAATATGGAAGCATTCGCAGCGACACTTCCTGCGTTTATTGCGCTCCTCAGTTGAAGCACACTTTCAAACCAGTCCAGCTCCGCGGCGAGTACATCAGCATTGGCACGCAGGTTCCTGCTTACCAGTTTACGTGTATCATATAATTGTTCCATGGCAGTTTTACATGAGCTATTGGCCAGGGTAACCGGTCAATCAAAACATCAATTCCTTTTCTTTCAATATTTAAATACCAGTTGTCATCTTTAATTTTTAACAGCCCGTTCCGTTTAAAAAAACTCTCTTTTAAGGCTGAGGTTACGGTTGTTTTTAAAGCAGGCCAGTTTTGTATCACTGCCTGCTTGACTTCTTCTGCCTCAGCCAGTTCCTTTTTGCTAAACCTGATCTGGTTCAGGGCCAATGCTTCTTCTGCTTCAAGGCCACAGATGAGCTTATTCAGCAGCATGGGGCTTTCGTCTACCGGCATTGCTTCGTAAATTAAAAAGTGAAGCCAGCATATGGCTTTTTCAATGGTAGCCCTGTCTTTAAATTCATTTTCCGAAAGCCAGTTCAGCTTTAAAAAAGCGGCTTTTAAAAACGGCCAGACCAGAACCAGGCCTGCATTTTCAACGGCAAGCGACCGATCGCCAACCAACGCCGTTTTTTTCAATGGTTGAACTGGCTTCGCATTTTCATCGGCTATGGGAGCCTCAGCAGTCCTTTTAAGTTTCAGCACCATTTTCAGTTGTGCAGCCAATTTGCTGAGAGAAGTCACAAGAGTTTTTTTGTTTTTATCGTTCTCCAGCTTAGTGATCAGGGCCGTTACGATCTGCAGGCTTTTCTTTCCGGTATCCGAAAGCTCATGGGCACATTTCAATATCCAGGAGGAGAAATCAGCTTGTTCCTTTTTTCCCTGATGCTTTTCAATGGCAGTCAGCCAGTAAAACAGCATTTTTTGGTAATTCCCCAAATCAAGCCGAACTGCAAAGACCCTCACCAGTTCAAGATCACCGGTTTGAAACTGGTTGTATTCATCAAAAAACTGTTGTTTACTGATCAATGCCATTAAACGCTGCTGCGCTTTCGATCCAGGACCAAACTTGTTTGACAGTCTGATAAAAAGATCATGATGTGACGCGAAAAGATCTTTAAGCATTTTTGAAGGAAAAAATCCGGCTGCGCCGGAGATCCACCAGGGTCTCAATCCGTACAGGCAATAATGCACCAATGCCTCGTATTTACTGACATCATTTGTTTCGTCAAAGTCTCCCGGCTGTCCTCCGACAGAGAAAGGGCCGTGGTAGGCATCCGATATGGGTTCGTCCCGTGTCAATTGACGTGGCTGACTTTTGTCAATGTTCAGCTGATGTTCCCTGAGCTGCTGATAAAGCTGCGATATGATCTTTTCTTTAATGTCTGCAATAAAATGATCCGTACGGATGTCTCCAAGGTCAAGTTTGATCTGTTCAATACGCAGGGTCCTGACAGGTGCCACCGCATCAAATACCTCATTAAAGAGATCAGGCAGTACATCCCGGCAAAAATTCCTGAGCTCCAGCTGCAGTTTTTGCGCGTCCTGCTGGTCATCCACACTGATGACCATTTTTTGCGAGTGTATGATGTGCCTGTTGAACATGGCTATCCAAAATTAAAATCAACCACTTCATCTTTGTCTGCAATACGTAAATTGGCTGTTTGCGTGTCCTGCTGTTCATTTACCGCTTTTACGACATAGTCACCAGGTTTGAGCTGAAAACTATAAGTTCCATCCGTAAACACATCTTCCTGGACGAGAGACCCTGCCGGATCCAGTACAGTAATGGTATATCTTTTTGAATAGCTTACCGTTCCGCTCAATTTGTAGGTCTGCGGAGTAAGGCTTTCAAAGTTTATAAAAACCGTGATTGTTGCCTGTCCTACCTCATCACCATTATCGTCTGTGATCAAATAATCAAATTCGTCTACATCCACAATCGCCGAGCCTGCTTTCCTGTTTGCTTTGATCTTTTCATTGTTCAGTGTATAATTCAGGATCTGCTTTTTCAGTCCCGGGATTGGTTCATAATCTTCCTCGGTAAACTCAACGTCACCATAGGCAGGTTCTGTAGCCAGTGAAACCTGATAAAATCCCGGATGATATAAATTATTCAGCACCTGTATTTTAGAAACAACCACTCTGGTAGCGGTGTAAGAAACCACCCTGGAAATTGGCACCGCCAATGGGGTCAGTTCTTTGTTTTTATAGTCTTTAGGGTCACATTCGCAGCAGCTGTCATCTTCATAGACAGTAAAGTCCGCAATTACTGTATCGCCCAATTGCTTTAATGCCTGAGCCGCTCCAATTTTTTCGTATAACGCTTCATAGTTCTTGCTGAACTCTGTTTGTTCACCATCTTTGTATCCAAACTGTTTGCGTTTTGCGGTTACCTCAACCGCATAATTTTCTGCTTCTGCCCTTTGCACCGCAATCTCTTCCAGCCCTTTTTTGTGTTCCTTTTCAAGCTTCTCCAGTTCTTTATTGTATGTATCAGCAGCTGCCTCTTTAACCAGACTGTTAGCTCCGTCTTTATGGCTTATTTCCACCTCATCAGCTTCCTTTGCGCTCCGGACACTTTTCATCTTTTCAGTTTCATTTTTCAGTTTCGCCTCTGCTTTAGCGTCTTCATTACCAACTTCCTGAGCTTTCTTCTTCAGCGCTTTTGCACGTTCATTGTACAGGCTATTTAGCGCTGCCTCAGCTTTCTTCAGTTCCTCCAGTCTTTCCACTTTCACATCTCCTGCCGCTCCGGACCTGGTTACACGTCCCTGTTCACCAGTATGATAGATCAGCAGCAAAGTATTGCCTCTTTCAACACCGGCCAAATGTTCTGCGCCACCATGTGCTTTCAGGTAATCCACAAAAGATTTGCTGGTTCTTGAGTCAAGGTTTCGCTGTTTTCTGATGTCGGTCAGCGTGCCTATCGTAATGTAAGGCCTGATCATCATCGTATTTAAAATCCGGTGCGCCAGTGTCAGGATCAGCAAATAAGAAAGCATCTCCTTATCCCTTTCCCGGTTAACGATCCTGGCAAGGATTTTCATTAAACCTACATAATGGTTGAGCTCAGCAACATATTTATCTTTAAACACATCCTCATCAAAATCGCTGAATTCCAATGGTAAAGCCGCTATCAGCGCTTCTATATGGTCGTTAAAATCGGCGATCCAGTTGAGCAGGTCTTTATGGATTTCATTTTCCGGTACCGCCGCCCTGGGATTGTCCTTAAAGATGCGGGAATGATCGGTGCGGTTTATATTTTCCGTAAAAGCGCCCGCAGTAAAAATACCTTCACTCGCTTTTTTGAAGAAAGAAACCTTATCAGTTCTGACTTCAATTGCCTCAGCCCCCGCCATTTTTGCGGCACGGACATCTGCCGCCGCAGAAGTTTTTGTGCTTCCGGCTGCGTCTTTTACCGCATCGGCCACGTCTTTGTACCTTGCCGCCATACTCTCGGCAATCTTGCTGTATTTCAAAAGGTTATTGAGGTAGTACAGCATGACATTCCGCCAGACCAGGTATTGCGAATCCAGGTCGGGATAGCGGCATGTGGTCGTTATCTTATCGCCATCCCCTATAAACAGGGACTTTACTTTAAATGGCACATTAAATTTGCGTCTGATTCTTTTGTAACGGTTAACTGCATCCGTTTCATCAAGGCCCAAATGCCCCTCCATCCTGAAAAAATTATACGCATTGATGTTATAGAAAAGCGGCGTTTCCAGTTTGCTGAAGCCATAATCCTGGTCCTCTTCCGGCAGCTGGTAATGGTAACTGAGCCCTTTTTCGCCCCCGCAGCCATGACAAGAGCATTCATTCCAGAACCTCTCAAAGTCTGGCAGGTAAGGATTGAAGTAGATCGGAAATGCTTTTTTCCCCAGTGGCTGCTGTTTTTCTTTACTTGGAGTTGCCAATACACCTTGTTCTTCGGCTTCTTTCATAAACTCCGTATGATAGCCGTTCAACATCGTCAGGATGCGGCCAAATATGGTCACTACTTTCTTAGACCAGCTTTTATATTCATTAAATAAAGGAGAATATTCAAATTCCTGCCGGTTGTCGGCAGGAGGACAAGCTACATCGCCCAGCATCAGGTGCATCGGGAAAGCATCGTTGTCCGGCAGACATACGCTGTTCAGGTGCATGGCCGCACACCTCAGTTCTTCATACGATTTGATGATGTCTTCAAAAGCATCGTAAACATATTGAAACCCGTATGCTGATCCGCTTAAATACCCGGCAGCAAGCTCCAGTAACCTTTGATGCCATGCTATGCCTATATCAGCCAATACGACATGGAAGTTTTTCTGTAAAACCGGAAGTTCATTATAGATGGTT
>NZ_DATHGC010000062.1:0-4145 GCF_035317785.1 Pedobacter sp.
AACTAAAGGGTCGTGAGGATAAGCGCGAGAACAATATTGATTCAAATCTGAGCATTAAGGAAATGAGGGAGGGAAAGACTTCAGCTGAAGAGGGTGATGAGTCGAAGGAGGACGATGCCCTCAATTATAAAAATGACAGGGAACATGGTGCCTTTAATCCTAAGAATATATAAAAATTAGGTATAAATGTATCATGTCTGTCCATACATGTTGGCTAAATTAGTGTTAGTCAAACAGCTATGGAACATACAAAAGATCTCAGAGAAAATTTTATAAAAGATGGTTACGTGTTTTTGCCGGGTTTTCTCAGCCCTGCTGAAGTGGATACCATGAAACGCAACTTTGACAGGGTCATAGCGGAGGTTGTTCCGGCTATGCCGCTTAAACATGTTTTCTATGAGGGGCCGCAGAAGGATTCTTCTACGCTAAAACAACTGATCGATATCCAGGAATATGACGCTTTTTTTAAGGAAAAACTATCAACCGGCAAGTTTAAGGAGCTTGCGGAGTTTTTGCTGGAAGATCAGGTGACCGGTAAAACGCTGGAATATTTTAATAAACCTCCTTTGATCGGAAAACCAACTCCGCCGCATCAGGATGGTTATTATTTTATGCTGAATCCTTCGGTTGCGGTGACCATGTGGATGGCACTGGAGCCGGCCGATGAAGAAAATGGTTGTGTTAAATATGTCAGGGGTTCTCACCTCAAAGGAATGCGGCCTCATGGCAGAACACAGACGCTGGGTTTTTCTCAGGGAATAACAGATTTTGGAACAGCGGCTGACCTGGAAAAAGAGCTGAGTTTTCCGGCCAATCCGGGTGACCTGATCGTCCATCATTCTTTGACCATACATCAGGCGGGCGCAAACCGTTCTGCGCGATCGCGCAGGGCTTTGGGTCTGATTTATTTTGGAGAGTCTGCCAGGGAAGACCTGGAAGCAAAGGCGGCTTACCAGAAAAAACTCCAGGAAGAGCAGGTTTAAAAATCTTTATTTAGTAATTTTTCCAGTTCTCCAAAAGAAACGTTCATCCGTACGCGCCCCTGTTTGGCATAGGCGATCTCTCCGGTCTCTTCTGATATGATGACTGCTACCGCGTCTGTTGTTTCAGAAATTCCAATGCCTGCCCTGTGCCGCAGGCCAAATTGCGGCGGGAGCTTGTCATTGTCGGTCAGCGGCAGGATACAGCTTGCACTTCTGATCTTGTTTTCGGCAATGACGACCGCACCATCGTGCAACGGGCTGTATTTCTGGAAAATACTTTCGAGCAGGCGCTTGGAGATTTTTGCGTCCATGACTTCACAGCTGTTGGCAAAAAGCTGGTCATCGTAGAATTTTACAAAGACCATCAGGGCCCCGGTCCTTGATTTCTTCATGCTCTTGCAGGCGTCGATAATGGGCTTGATGCGGATCAGGTTGTCTCTTTCTATGTTCTTGCTGCCAAAGAGATAGCCCCACCAGGCCTTGTTCTGCTGCAGGAAGGTGTTTTTGCCAATGAGCAGCAGGAACCTGCGGATCTCTGGCTGAAATATGACAATCAATGCAATGATGCCGACGCTCATGAAGGAATCGATGATCGTGGAAAGCAGTTTCATCTGGAGCAGGTTGACCAGCCAGTTGATGGCTAAGATGATCACCATCCCCAGGAAAAGGTTTACGGCAATGGTGTTTTTGATCAGGTTGTAGATGTAGTAGATGAGCAATGCTACCAAAATGATGTCCACCGAATCGGTGATCGTCAGGTGCAGAAAATCGAAATCAAAGTCTAAGCCTTTCATTGGTGCCAAGTTAGGGATTATTATTTTTGCTGCAGCTTTTCTATTAAAGCAATGCATTCTGCGGTTGCTTTGACGTCATGGACCCGCAAAATGGATGCACCTTTTAACAGGGCTATGGTGTTCAACACGGTTGTGCCGTTTAAGGCTTCTTCTGCTGTTGTACCCAGGAGTTTGTAGATCATGGATTTTCTGGAAATACCCGTCAGAATGGGCAGCCCGAATACCTGAAGGTCCTGCAGCTGCGCCATCAGTTCGTAGTTGTGGTCAAGGGTCTTTGCGAAGCCAAATCCGGGGTCAATGATGACGTCGTGCACACCCAGTTTTTTAAGTTCGGCGATCTTCGCCGAGAAATAATCGATGACTTCCAGGGTGAGGTGCTCATATTGTGCCTGTTTTTGCATGGTCTGTGGCGTGCCTTTCATGTGCATGATGATGTAGGGAACCTGCAGGGCTGCAATGGTTTCAAACATGGCTTCGTCCATGCCGCCAGCTGAGATGTCATTGATGAGGTGGGCTCCTGCAGCTATTGCCTCAGATGCAACCCTGGCCCGGAAGGTATCTATGGAAAGCAGCGCTTCAGGTAACTTTTTTGTGATGGCGGCTATGACCGGGATCAGTCTTTGCAGCTCCTCCTCCGGACTTACTTGTGCTGCACCGGGGCGTGAGGAATAGGCGCCGATATCTATAAACACAGCTCCTTCATTCAGGAAGGCTTCTGTTCTGCGCAGGGCATTGTCTACGGTACTTACCCTGCTGTCATTGTAAAAAGAATCCGGTGTAAGGTTGAGGATCCCCATGACGCGCGGAAGTGCAAGATCTACCAGCTTGCCTTTGACGTTAAGTGTGCGTTTTGCGTTTAAAAATGTATCTTTAGCCATTGTTTGAGTACAAACTTAGAGAAATTAAACTTAATAATTTTTTTGCATTGGCAACTAACACTTCGCAAGAATTCGATTCAGTAATAGCGGTCTGCAGATCGCTGTTTTTAAAAAAAACCAAGGATTACGGAACAGCCTGGCGCATATTGCGGCCGGCTTCTATCACTGACCAGATCTTTATCAAGGCCCAGCGGATCCGTACCCTGGAGGAAAAAAAAATATCAAAAGTAGGGGAGGACATTACCTCCGAATATATTGGCATTGTCAATTATTGTGTCATCGCGATGATGCAGCTTGACCTGGGGCCGGATGATCCTTATGAGCTTGATCCGGAGAAGGTCCGGGAGCTGTTTGATGCCTATGTAAATGCGACGAAAGAACTGATGTTTGCCAAGAACCATGATTATGGAGAAGCCTGGAGAGATATGCGGATCAGCTCTTTAACAGACCTTATTCTGATGAAAATACTCAGGGTGAAACAGATTGAAGATAATCTGGGCAAAACGCTGGCTTCGGAGGGCGTGAATGCCAATTACCAGGACATGCTGAACTATTCAGTCTTTGCTTTGATTAAACTGGGGGTAAAATAGAATGAAAAAGACGCTGTTAAACTTTTGCAGGATCTTTGTTGGTGTCCTGTTCATATTTTCGGGCCTGATCAAGGCCAATGATCCGCTTGGCTTCGGCTACAAGCTGGAAGAATACTTTGAGGTATTCCACATGCCTTTCTTTAGCAGTATGGCTACGGGTATTGCTATCCTGCTGTGCGTATTTGAGATCGTGCTGGGTGCCCTGCTGCTGCTGGGCTTCTGGCGCAAACAGGTGACTTCCGGATTGCTCCTGGTGATCATATTTTTTACGATCCTGACCTTTGCTTCTGCGTTCTTTAAGGTCGTGACCTCATGCGGGTGTTTTGGGGATGCGATTCCTTTGACGCCATGGCAGTCTTTTTCTAAGGACATTGTTTTGCTGATCATGATCATCTACCTGTTCATACACCGGGAAATGATCAGGCCGCTGACGGACAGCAGAAGTCTGCAGGCCGCGCTGTTTGCATTTGCGCTGATTGCTTCGCTCCTGTTCAGCTTGTATACTTACAACAGGCTTCCGGTACTTGATTTTCTCCCGTACAAGGTTGGAGCCAATATTCCTGAGCTGATGAAGATCCCGCCGGGTGCCCAGCCCGATGAATATTCGATCCTGTATAACCTTAAAAATAAGGTTTCGGGAGAAACAAAGGTCATGAACGATAAGGATTATCTGAAAACAGAGATCTGGAAAGATGACAACTGGGAAATCATAGGTACACCGGAAAGCAAACTGGTTAAAAAGGGCCATCAGGCCAAGATCAAAGACCTGATCATCAGTGATGCCTCGGGTACGGATTATACGAAAGAGCTGATTGAGAATCCTTATTACAACATTCTGGTGGTTTCGTATAACCTGCCTGACGCGGATGAGCAAGGTATGGCGAAAATGAACGCGCTGGC
>NZ_DATHGC010000063.1:0-12328 GCF_035317785.1 Pedobacter sp.
ACTGGAACATCCGGCCAGTACAAAAATGCGGCATTGACTTCGTAGGTTATGTGTTCAGGCATACGCACATTTTACTCCGTAAACGAATAAAACAAAACTATGCAAGGATGATAAAGAAAAGACCAAACAGGGCTTCCATAGCCTCTTATCGAGGCTGGACAGACCACGCTAATTGTATAAACTTAAATAAAACGCTTCTCACAGATGATCTCATTCAACGACTTAAACTTACCAGAACAAAAAACACTCGAAGGCTTAAAAATCGATATAAGCGAAGTATTCAACAAAAACATAGAAGTATGGGATTACCATATAGGGGAGTCAAAGTATGATCGCGTTCAGCACGGAAAGCTTCTGACGCTCCAGATTGAGCTTGATGGTGCAAAACGGGTAATATTTACCCAGTCATCAAACTTAATGGATGTTGTGCAGCACCCTAATGCTAAATTCCCTTTTAAAGCTAAAATAGTTAAACACTACCGGGGATTCCGGTTTACCAGTCCAACCAATGAAATATCACTTACTAAACCATGAGGTATGGTATATCTGCTCCTGCTGCGGTTACGAGTATGATGTAAGATCCTGGATCACCTGCCCAAATTGTATAAAACCTGTCATTAAAACTTAAACAAAATGATAAATGAACCAAAAAAAATCTATTTGCAGGTGGGACCTGAAAATAACGAAGAAATTGATTTCAAGGATCTTGATGAAGTAACGTGGTCCGCTGACCGGGTGGAGGAGTCGGACATTAAATACATCAATGAATTGGAGTTTATACCCCTAATTGACGCGTTGGAATCGATAAAGTACAAGTGTTTCAAGAAAATGCCGGAGGTATATATGCTCATTGATCAGCTATTGTCTAAGAAATGAAACAATGGATTGTATCATATAACGGGAATAGATGTCTTCCGGATCTACAATCAGAAAACGTTAAGACACCTTACCCTCAGCTGATCTTCTCTTATGAGGGTAGATCATTCTTTGTTGAATTTGACAACAGAACAGATTACATGGCTGCCAGGGATTCAAATATAGAAGTGCCAGTGATGGTTATATCGGCAAACAGGTCTAAAAGATTTAAAGGAACAGTGCTCCACAAAGCAATTGAACTCAACTATGAAATTTCTAACTAAGAAAGAGCAAACAATGATCAATATCATTAATGCCTCTGGTGAGCTAACTCCAGAAAAAAGAAAAACAGCAATAGCCGCTGTTCAGTACAATGCCCGCCTGAGGCAGGATCAATACCGTAGGCCTGTTAAAATATTCTTGGCCGTTATCTCTGACTATCAATCAACTAAAGTCCTTAAAAACCTTTTAAAATGAGTTCGATTAAAAATAAGATCGGTCAATGCATCGATTGCAATGGAGGCGTTAACAAGCCTATAGTAGCTAAACGTTGTATAAGTGCTCCTGAATATCATTACCAAAAATACAATTCTAAACGTCATCAGGATGCCAGCGTCAAGAACAAGAAAGCCAAAGCAGCGCGGGCAGAGAGTTATTCTAAGGAAGGCTATACGATAGGTAAATGGTTTAATGACCAGATAGCTGTAATGCCTTATGGCTGCGAAAACTGTGGCGATAAGCTAATTAGGAACGCTGTGTGGGGCTCTAAAGCATATGTTGCTCATATTGTTCCAAAGAGGTTTTTTGAGAGCGTCATGCTGCATCCATTGAACCGTGTTTTTCTATGCATTGATTGCCATACTAAATTTGATAATAGCTTATCACGTGAGGTTGAAGCGATGCCGGTTTATCCTCTTGCAGTCGAAAGATTTAATTTATTCAAGCATATGATAGTTCAAATAGAGATCAAGCATTTATCACCTTGTTTCGATATCGTATATATTGATAATGTTTCCATCAGTGAAGCATAGGAAACATACTGAGAGGCCGCATCGGTCTTGTCCTCGTCTATTGAGGCCTAAATCAAAAGGTACTGTGGAGCAAATAATAAACGCATGCAATACGTTGCGTACTCCAATCTGTAACCGGTTAAGGTTTTTTTTAATTTGTTTTATCTTATGTTATCATAACAAAACTCACTTTGATAAAAAAATATCATAAATTAGCTCCTATTATAGTGGAAACACGTTATACAGCAGCGCAAAAATCTGATATAACACTCATTAATTTATGGCAATAGTTACTAGACAGGAGTTCGCCGACATGTGCGGGGATAATGTGAAACTTTTGAATGTTTACATTTCGAGAAAAAAAGTTATTCTGCATGATAGCTCTGGAAAACTTGTAGACACTGATAATCTCATTAATTTGCTTTATAAAAAGAAAAGACAGGAGATTAACAAATCGAAAAAGGAAGATTCGCAGATTATCAATAATATACTTCCGAATCCGAGGAAAAATAAAAAGCAGGTAGATGATGATGGCGATGACGATCTCCCTCCTCCACTTGATCAATCCTTTATTACGGAGGCGATGTCCAGAGGTAAGCGCGATAGCTCCGGAGATATGAATCAGGAAAATATGCAGGGATGGATTCGAAAAAAAATGAAAGGCGATGCGGAGCTGGTGGCTCTTAAAGTCGAAAAAGAACAGCTGCTTTTAGACAAAGCCGCTGGAAAACTAGTGCCTGTTGATGTTGCTGCAAATGTTCTCAGGAGTCAAGCTAAAACTATTTTTGCAAACATGGAAAATGCTCTTGAAAATATAGCTACAGTCTTTTGCAATATAATGGCTGGAGGTAATATGGACATGTATACCAGGATTGTCGAAGCTGGCAGACTGGAACTAGGAAAGTCTATATCAAGAGCCGGCATAGATGCAAAAGATGATCTTGAAAAAATAATAACCGATTACTCTGATACCAGAGCCTCAAAATTTTAAATGTATGCTTAATCATCAATTAATAGTTTCTGCCTGGCGAGAGTCTTTCATGAAAATCAATGAAGAAATTTACAATTTTCAAGTAATAAAGCCAAAGGTTGACCAATGGATCGAGGCAAACATCATAATCCCGGATTCTACACCGGTCTACCCCGGACCTTACAGTTTCGATTTTACGCCTTACATGCGGGAAATAGTAAATCACATTCACCCGTCAGACCCAACCAGGTTTGTTTCAATCATGAAGGACGGCCAATCCGGATTTACTACCGCCTTGGTAATCGGAGGGATCCTCTATCTAATTTCAGAAGCACCGGATGGTATTCTGTTCACAGCCGCAGATATTCAGCTCGCTTCCAAAACAATAGAAGAGCGCCTGGATCCAGTAATAAGAAGTTCAAATCTTGATCATCTGATCCGGCCTAATGTTATTAAAAAGACAAACAACAGAACTGGTGACACTTCTAAGAAAAAAGAGTTTGCCGGCGGTACACTAACTGCCTTAGGTACAAACTCAGCCAATAGCTTCCGGATGTTCTCGGCAAAATACATCCTGGCAGATGATTATGATACCGCTCCAAAGGAGATCGGGAAAGAGGGATCTCCTAAAGCGGTAATGAAAACCCGGCAAAATAGTTTTGGTGAAAAAGCAAAGACATTTTTCATCTCTACTCCTACTGTTACTCAAACCAGCAACATTTACGAGCAGTATCTTTTAGGCACTCAGAAAAAATGGCATTGGCCATGTCCTGCTTGCGGAAATTATTTTCCTGTGGAATGGCAGACTGTACAGGAAGATGGATCTTATGCTGGTGTTATCTGGAAACTCGATGACCATAAAAAACTCATTCCGGAGACAGTACTGTATAAAACACAATGCTGCGGTCATTTGATCGAGGAGAAAGAAAAATACGATCTGAATTTATTAGGTAAGTGGATCGCAACAGCCGCTGTTTCTGAGGAAAGGCGTCACGAGAGCTATCAAAAAAACTTTATTTACAACCCGCCAGGTTTTGACGGTTGGATCGTGGGTGTTGAGGAATGGCTGCAAGCCTGCCCTCCTGGAGAAAAAGTCGTGGTGAAACTGCTCAAAACTTTCAGTAACCTAAGGCTTGGGATGCCATTCGCCGAAACCGGCGAAAGTCCGAAGGTAAATGACCTGATGAATAATACCCGAACTTATAAGCCGGGAATTGTGCCCGATTCAACGAGTGAATCAGATGGTAATGGAACGATTATCATGCTTACTCTGGCCTGCGATTTAAACGGAATTATGGAGAAAGACAACGAAGATGTTCGTCTGGATTGGGAGTTATTGGCTCATAGCAGCACCGGAGTTACATATTCCGTAGACCATGGAAGTATAGGAACATTCAAGCGGGCCCGGGACAGAAGCCGTAAGGAAAAGGAGGAAGATATGGTTCGCGACCGATGGACACTGACCCACAACGTTAAATTCTCGGTCTGGAAAACATTTGAAGAAGTTATAAGGCAAGAATACCCTCTGGAGAGCGGTGGCTCAATGAATGTCAGTCTAACTGTAGTTGATACCGGGTTTGGTGAGAAGCTTGCGATGCAATTCATTAAGAGTTTTACAGACGGGACCTACATTTACGGGGTAAAGGGTCGAATTGAAAATGATTATAGAAAGATTCAGCGGGATACAACTCCGGTGATCAGGAGCCGAGAGCATCCTGGCCATCTGTATATTGTCGAAGTTAACCAGATTAAGGACGATCTGGCTCAGATGATGAAGTTGCGGGAAGGCGAAGACGGAACTCAGCCAAGTGGCTATATGAATTATCCACAGCCTACTGATGGTAAATACACGATGAAAAGTTATTTCAGTCACTATGAAGGTGAGCGACGAACTGAAGTTGTTAAGGATGATCAGGTAATTGGGTATAAATGGGAAAAGAAAAACAATCAGGTTCAGAATCACTTTTGGGATGTCAGGATTTATGGGCTTGTCGCTCCTTTAATTTATCTTGATATTTTCAAACGAAGTAAATCTGCTTTTAAAAATTATACTTGGGAAGATTTTGTTCTGCTGGTTACTGCTCAATAAGTTTTGTTGTTTACACATAGGAAACTCAGGAAACATTTTATACATTCGTAATTCATTTGGTTTGTATTTGGTTTAAGCCCTGTATAGCTTGCGCTTACAGGGCTTTTTTAAATTATCACTATGTCATGTTTCACTGAATATACAATCAGTACTTTTTTGGAAAGTAAAACTGTTTTACAAGAGCGGATCCTTGCATTGGACATCCTAATTGATAAGGCAATCTTGCTCTTGGCTGACAACATCGACGGAGCAGCAGGCAACATAAGTTCTTATGAACTTGATGATGGTCAGGTCCGGATTAAAACCGGATACAGGAGTATGGCCGATATAGAATCGGGAATCAAATCTCTGGAGAGAATGAAGCAACTTTATATAAATAGATTGTACGGCAGATCAGTTACACTTCGTGATTCAAGAACTTTTCGATAATGAAAATATTTGGCTATAAAATTTTTGAGAAAATTGAGTCTGAAAATGAGCAGACTGAAATTACAGATCCAGCTGTAGAATCTCCCTCGTCTTTTCTCATGACTAACGATGGAATGTCAATAAGCTCCCACACTTATGTCAATAGTTATGTTTTCAATGGAGAGAAAACTGAGGGAGAACTTGGGAATCCAATAAACTTGATTCCCGACCATAGATCAATCAGATTAAGGGCCTATGAAGCCAACCTAACAAGTGATGTTATCAAAATTATCACAGGAAAATTCTTCAAATGGGTGGTAGGAACAGGTCTTAAGCTACAGTCCGAGCCATCTGAAAAGGTCCTAACCTTCGAAAAAATAAAGCAAGATTTGCCAGCATTTCGCTCAAATGTTGAGGCGTATTTTCAGCTGTACGCCAACAGCAAACTATCAGACTACCAGGGCATGTGTACGCTACACGACAATGCGTCAAAAGCTTTTGAAACGGCCTTTCTTGGTGGAGATTCCCTTGTGGTACTCCGGTTGGATGACGACATGAATGTTAATGCTCAAATTATCGATGGTCAACAGGTGGTGACTCCCATTCTTGACGGCACATATATCCGTGACGCGAAGGCCAGAGGCAACACTATCAAGCATGGTATAGAAATAGACAAACGTGGCCAGCATATAGCATTTTATGTATTAAAAGAATCTTTTGGTTCAATTGCTCCTGAATTTGAGAGGATTGAGGCTTATGGTGAGGGCTCTGGTTGCTTAATGGCCTGGATGGTTTACGGAGATAAACATAGAATCGACCACATCAGGGGCATATCAAATATCACCGCAATTTTAGAAAAGGTAAAGAAGTTGGACAGATATACTGAAGCCTCGGTATCCTCAGCCGAAGAGCGTGCTAAAATCGCATGGACAATAGAGCATAGCCGCTTTTCGGACGGGGAAAATCCAATGCTGGACAGGATCAAGAAAACCGCCGGCGGGGTTATTCAGGACAGTAATTATGCTTTGGGTGAAGTCGCCGCAAGAAATATTCATTTGACGGAGAATAAGCGTGTATATAACATGCCAATTGACGCAAAATTAAAAGCAGTTGACAGCCAGTCAGAACTTCAATATGAACCATTCTTTAAGGCTGTTTTTGTTCAGCTGTGCGCTTCTGTAGATATACCGCCCGAAGTTGCCCTGCAGCAATACAGTTCAAATTACTCCGCTTCCAGGGCCGCCATCAATGGATGGGGATTCATCATCAATATTTACAGGACCAAACACGCGAGAAATTTTTATCAGAACTTCTATAATCTTTGGCTGTATACCCACATCCTAAAAAATAAAGTGACTGCGGATGGATTCCTAAAGGCAATGCGCGACAAAAACCATTACATTTTGAACGCGTATTGTAATGCAAGGTTCACAGGTGCCACTATGCCGCATATAGATCCTAAAAAAGAAGCGGATGCGGTTAGAATCATGCTTGGGGACAGAACTAAAGGAGAAACTCCGCTTATGAGTCATGAGCAAGCTTCGGAGCTATTAGGAAACGGAGAATGGAGTGAAAATTATAGCAAATATTTAGAAGAAGATAAAATGATTGTTAAACCAAAACCTGAAGAAGATGCAAATAACGGGTAAGATTAGGAATAAATCGACTGCTCACTCTCTTCTATTAAAGCCAAAAGTTGGCGACGTAGTGTCATTTGAAGGGCGTTATTATTCAAATATTTCCGGAAGAAATTCCGCGGTCAGCGACTCGTCAAATTGGTTCCCACTTTCAGCCGGCTCTGACCCTGTAATCGTCGATAAAACTGCCCTTAATATCACAGGAACTGATCCTGACTTTTCAATAAGCCTTTTGAACGACGGAATCCCTGCCTTTCCTGCTTCGTTGTCTGTTTATATTGATTTGGAAGGTGACGATAATTATTTGAAGGTTGACCCTGTGATCTATGATCCGCTTACGAAAGTACTATCGGGGATGAATAGCCCTGCAGACTTTGCTGATCAGAAAATTAAGGTCGTGGCAATCTGATGCAGATTAAAATAAATGTTTCCTATTTTGAAACATAATAAACAAAATATTATATTTGTTGACATATGAACTACCCTTTATCTCGTGAAATTTATGAGCATAAGCCATGGATGGTTGACAGAACCACTTTCTCCGTGCTTAGCAACATGTTACTCGATTTTAGAAATGGAGTTAAGTTTGACGGAGCCAGTTCAAAATCTAATAGCACTCATCTCTACAGCATCAAATCTGATGCAAAGATTGTCACCGATACTTATCAATTAAATTCTGAATATTCCGATGATCTGGTTTATGTTATAAACCTTAATGGCCCTATTATCAAGAATGGGGGAATGAGCACCTGGGGAGTGAAAGATCTTATTCAACAGATGCAGACGTTCCAGGCTGATAATCGTATTAAAGGTGGGGTGATCATGGCAGATTCAGGCGGAGGCTCCCAGCTCGCTATGGAATTGATGCAGTATGCCGTAAGAAACAGAACCAAACCGGTTGTCGCACTAGTTGAAAGATCTGGGGTGGCAGCTTCTGCTGCTTACGGAATAATCAGCGAGTGCGACTGGATCATGGCTGAGAGCGAGCTTTCACAAGTCGGCAGCATAGGAACCATGATCTCCTTTAAAGCTGCCCCAAACCGTTCGGTAGATGGAAATGGTGAAAAACAAGTTACCATTTATGCGAGTACAAGTACCCGAAAAAATCTATGGTTCGAAGAAGCCCTGAATAACGACAATTATAAGTTGGCCATCGATGAAGTGTTAGATCCGGCAAATGAGCGGTTCAGAGCCGGTATCCGTGAAGTCAGGACTAAAGTTTTAGAATCTCAGCTTGACGGATCTGTGTATAATGCCGGTGATGTGATCGGTACACTGGTTGATCAGATCGGCGACTTCAAACAGGCTGTAAACAAGGTAATTGAATTATCAAATTCCCCTAAGTATTCAAAAAGTAAACAAGAAAATAACAAAAATAAAAAATCAACAGCTATGACAGCACAGGAATTACAACAACAGCATCCTGAAGTTCACCAGTCTATCCTTAGTGCTGGACATACTGCAGGTGTGAAATCAGAAAAAGAGAGAGTTAAATCTTGGATGACCTATCAAAGTGTCGATCCGGATGCAGTAAAAAAAGGAATTGAATCCGGAGAAGAGATTACCTCTTCGGTCCGTGAGGAACTTCTTTTGAAGTCGAGTCAATCAAACATGCTAAAAATTATCAGGACAGATAGCGCCCCTGATTTGGTTACTCCGGAATCAGAATCAGAAGGCAAACAGCTGACCGCTGATGACATTGCTTTCGAGAAAATTTACGGTAAACACAACATTAAACTTAACTAATCATGGGAGTAGACGTAACACAAAGAAACGCCACCCGTAACCAGTCTACTGCTGATTACGAATTAAAGAAAATATTCATTTTTGACAACAGGTTTGTTGAAGGTGTTTATAAAAATACCACCGGTAGCCAGCTCACACTGGTGTCTGGCATGTTGGTTGCCAGAGCAGCCGGTACTTATGAAGAGGCCTCAGTTGTTTTTTCTGCAACGCCTTTGGCTGCTGGAGAAACAGTAATTTTGGGAGGATTAACCTATACTTCAACTGGCGCCACGACCACAGCCCAGCTGGCGGCAGCATTTGCTAACCTGGACGCTGGCGCGACAACAGGAGGCGGAACAGCAACCGGAACTTATTCCGGTGCATTAACAGGATTTTCATCAGGACCAGTAACCAATGGCAATACAGTTGTCTTTACAGCAACTGCGACCGGCAATACAACCAACCTGGCTCAGACTGGTACCGGCGCCGCTTCAACAATTACCATCACTCCAGGAGGCACAGCAGTAGCAAGCGGCGTTATCCCTGTAACCTCTGGAAATTTAGCGAACGTCATTGGCGTCGCTGCAATTGACGGTTCGGTAGTGCTTGAAAACAGTGAGTCGGCTAATATGAATTACGGAACGAAAGGCACAATCGACGGCAACAGTCTTGTTTTGCCTGCAGGTGTTACTTTAGATACCATTGTTGGCGCGAAAACGTTGAGGGACGTTATTGAATCTCTCGGTCTACATGTAGACACTTCAACTGTTGATCACACAAAATTTGATAATTAAATCATGGCAATAGGATTATTTCAACACAGAAAAGCTGTTACCCAAGCGGCAATAGCCAAATTTTCGGACAATAAAGCCCCTAATCTAGGGCTGTCCGCCTTTTTCCCTACGGTTACAACCAGGGCAAAAGCCCTGTCTATTGAGGTCCAAAGGAACCGTCAGTTGGTTGCTGTGGATGTTCAGCGTTGTACAGACCCGCATAGAAACACTTTTAGCAAATCAACAGAAAAGATTTTCATTCCGCCGTTCTACAGTGAAATGGTTGATTTCACCAGCTGCCAGGGTTATGATATGTCTTTCGGCCTGGGAGTAGAACCTAATGCAGAGACAGCTGACATGCTGATCGAAAGCGCTGCTGCTGAAACATTGGCGTTGAAAAATATGATTCTCCGTGCGATCGAGAAGCAACGTGCCTCTGTACTACAAACCGGTACTGTAGTGCTGAAAAACGGAGATAGTATCAACTACAACCGTAAAGCAGAGTCAATGATTGTTAAAACCGGTACCGGACTTTGGAGTGCTGTAGCCACAGCGGATCCAATTGGTGATTTGAATACCGGTGTAGAATTTCTCAGAAACGAGGGACTTTCTGCAGGATCCACCGTTAATGCAATTATGGGCCAGACTGCTTTCGGCTATTTTATGCTGAATGAGAAGGTATTAAAACAAGCCGCAATCTTTAACCAGATTCGCCGTGTTGATCTTGGTATGCCTCAATTTGACAAGGTTACCGGCATGATCTTCCAGGGCCGTGTTGCAGCTGGTGACTATATGGTAAACATTTGGACTTACTCGGATTTTTACGAGAACCCGGATGGAAGTAAAACGAAATATGTAGATACCAACAATGTTGTTTTAATCCCGGATGACTTCGAAGGGAAAACAGCATTTGGTGGTGTTCCGGCCGTATTCAATCCAAATACTGAGAACCAGTACATCGCTCCTGTTCAGGGAGAGTTTGTTGTGCATGATGTAATTGATCAGATCAAGAAAGCCTGGAATCTGATTGTAGAATCAGCACCTCTGGTGATTCCGGTTTCAGTTGACAGGTTGTATACAATGAAGGTTTCATAATTAATTTCCGAAAATGGCAAAATATAAAATTTTGGTAATAGGCTTGCTGGTTGCAAGCAATACCGTTAAGCCCGCCGGTGATATTGTAGACGAAAAAGAACTACTCAGGCCTGCTTCAGACCTTCTAAAAGAAGGCTACATCGAACTGGTAGAAGAAGATGCGAAAAAATCAGAGGATCCCATCGAACTTCCGATACCTGGTGATGATGAAACAATCATTAAAAAAGAAGATCCGGCTTCTGATCCTGAGCCACCGATCGAAGATGAGGTAACAGAAGAGTCTGAGAAAATATCTGGTCCTTCTGAGCTTCCTGATGCCATTAAAAACCTTCAAAAAAAGAGTAAATAATGTCAGGAAAACTTTTACTGCAAGCACGTAAGGACGCGATAAAGTTCGTTTCAGCCGGTGGTTTTGAAGAGGATATTCTCATTAAAACTAAAGATGAAACAATTGAGCTTGCAGTAAAAGGTTTGACTTCCGGTCATACTCAGATCTTTGATAACGATGGCAATGGTGTAATTTCTACGAGTTTTCATATTGATGTTCCGGAACAATTCTTTATTGAAGCTGATTTTCCTTATATCAATCCGAGATCCGGGAAAATCGATCTGAAGGGGTATAAAGTTTTCAGTCCTGACAATACTCAGGCCGTTCGGCATTATGTGGTCAACGAAACGCACCCAAATGCTACTACCGGTTTAATTATCTGTATCCTGGGGAGGGCTGAATAATGGCAGCAATCATCGAAAATATCATCCCTCAGCAGGGATTTGAAAAGGTCCGGGATGCGATAGGTATAATTTTGACAGAGGAACTTAATCATCAAAAGCAGCTGCAGGGATTTGACGAAGAAATTACGGTTTATTCGGAACGAATTACTCCTATGGATGAAGCAGAGGACCTTTATTTTAATGTGCTGCTTGACAGTGCTACATACGGAGGGTTCACCCAGAAAGACAGCCAGGGCCGGACCTTATACTTTATCGACGTTTATACTGCTGGCCTCGCTAAGTCAGGTAAATCCGGGGAATCCTACAGTACTGACCGGCTTCACAAGTTTATGGGAATGGCCAGATACATCCTGAGCTACTCGGAATACAAGACATTAGGATTTGAACCTGGTCTGATTGGAGGAACTTATGTCGAGAGTTTTGCTACACTGGATCCAGCAGCAAAAGAAGACAGTAATTATACCAGGTTTGGAAGGCTACAGTTTGCTGTCCGGATCCAGGAGAATCAACTGCTTTGGCAGGGGATCGAATTACTTGGAAATGATACTACGGTTAAGCTGGAGGAAACGAATAAAGGGTTTAAATACATAATTGATAACAATTAAAAAATTATAATATGAGCATTTCAACAGCCATAGGATCGGAAAGAAGAAGCCGTGTTTCCGGATACAAAATCAAACGCGGCTTCTTTGATAATGAAACCCCTAACCTGCCCCAGGTAGTTGTAATCCTTGGTGAAGCAAATACAGCTAACCAGGCATCTATCACTGAAACTAAAAAAGAAATTACCTCAGCTGATGAAGCTGGCCAGGTCTATGGTTTTGGTTCGCCCATTCATCAGATCATGAGGATCCTTCGCCCGGTAAGTGGTGATGGCATTGGTGGAATTCCGACAATCGTAATTCCCCAGATCACTGCCGGCGGCGCAACAGCGACTGTAATAGTTTGGACCGTAACCGGTACCGCTACAGCAAACGCGACCCATACTTTAATTGTTGGTGGCCGTGAGAATCTGGATTTTAAACCGTACTCCT
>NZ_DATHGC010000064.1:0-12099 GCF_035317785.1 Pedobacter sp.
ACAGGCCTGCGTAGCTTCCTCCAATAATGATAACGTCATATTTGTTGTTTGTTTTCATAATTCATCTTTTTAATAACTCAAATACGGAAGGCATAGCGTACGCCCCCTTTACACGCAACAAAGTTGCACAATTACGATTGAACCGAAGAATATTTTTTGCAACATAGATGCAATAATTCACATACTTAGATTTAAACGCATTGATGTTTGTAACTGTCATCTTACACATCTGCCTGATATACAGTTAATCCAGTAGGCTAATTATTTAGATTTATTTTAAATAGTTTTGTTTAGAATAGTTTTAAATAATACATTTGCCCCGAAATCAAATTAAACACACGATGATTAAAACCTTAACTTTTTCTATCTTTCTATTCATATGTTCTGTAAGCATGTCCTTCGCGCAAACAGGGAGCGTCACTGGAACAGTAAAGACATCTGATGGCAGCGCGGCAGAATTTGTAAGTGTAACCTTAAAGGGCACCAACAGAGTGGCGCGCAGCAGTAAAAACGGTGAGTATCAGATTAAGAACATTAAACCTGGATCATATACATTGACGGCCTCTTACATCGGATTGCAAACACAGCAGCAGTCTGTTGAAATACGATCTGGGGAGACTACAACAGTTCACTTTATACTCAAAGAAAATGCCGATGAGCTTCGTGAAGTAATCATATCATCCAGAAATTCAAACAAGGTAAATGTTGTTGTAGCCAAAATGCCGTTGAAAAATCTGGAAAACCCGCAGGTGTATAATTCCGTTCCCTTAGAAATATTAAAACAACAGGTGATCACAAGTTACGATGATGCACTTAGAAATGTGCCAGGAATTACCAGGACCTGGGAGTCTACGGGCAGAGCCGGGGACGGAGCGTCTTATTTTGCCCTGCGTGGCTTTGATGCCCAACCTAGTCTGATCAATGGATTGCCTGGTTTAACAAGCGGTAATCTGGATCCGTCGGATGTAGAAGAAATACAAGTAATTAAAGGCCCGTCCGCAACCTTGTTTGGGGGCAGCTTCTATAGCTATGGAGGGTTCATTAATACCATTACAAAAAAACCATATTATGACTTTGGCGGAGAAGTCACTTATAATCAAGGCAGCTATGGTTTAAACAGGCTGACAGTCGATGTAAACGCGCCACTTAGCAAAACAAAAAAGATTGCATTGCGCATCAACACTGCTATTCACAGAGAAGACAGCTTTCAGGATGCAGGATTTAAAAAATCTTTTTTTATTGCCCCTTCTTTATCTTACGAAGTTAATGACAGACTGTCGTTTAATATTCTTGCGGAAATACTTGAGGAAAAACGGGCCATTGCTCCAGTATTTTTTCATTCAAACAGAACCGCCCCGCTTGACTTTAAAAACTTAGCGGAATTGAACCTTGACAACAAGCTTTCTTTTACCAGTAACGATTTAACAACAAAAAATCCACGCTATAACTTACAGGGGCAAATGTCGTATAAGCTATCAGACCAGTGGCATTCTCAAACTGTGATTTCTGGCGGCAGAGTAAAGTCTGATGGCATGTACACCTACATATGGGATGATGAACCTGAAGACGATTACTTTGATCAATATTTCCATAACGAAAACCAGGTGACAGGAACCATCGATATCCAGCAGAATTTTAATGGTGATTTTAAAATTGGAGGTCTAAGAAACCGGCTCCTGGTTGGATTAGATTATTATCATCGTAATGTGAAAGATAATGGCTCTGGCTGGGCATCAGGCAGACGGGTAACCCCACAAGGCGGAATAACGACCCGTGTTTATTACGATGAAGAAAATTTAGACGCGAATGGTGATCCTACCCGCACGGAGGCCCCAGCCATAGACCTGACAAAGGCATCTGTTAACAATCTGCTAGCCGGAATGGAAGGAAGCAATACTGAAATCTCCAACAGTTCTTACAGTGCTTATTTTTCTGATGTACTCAACTTTACGCCGAATTTTTCAGCAATGGTGAGTTTGAGGACGGATTATTTTGATTCGCCTGGTGATAAAGAGACAAAGGAAGATGATTTTGATCAGTTCGTATTGTCTCAGAAATTAGGTCTGGTTTATCAGCCGATAATAGATAAGGTTTCAGTTTTTGCAAACTATATGAATGCATTCATCAATAAAGAACCAGGGGTAAACTATAATGTCGACGGTGTTGTTTTGGGCATAAAGTCATTTAAACCGGAGCATGCAAATCAATGGGAATTTGGAGTAAAAACAAATTTGTTCTCGGATAAGCTCAATGCAACTGTTTCTTATTATAACATTAAGGTAACCGACAGAGTATACACAGATCCCGCCAATCAGCTGAACTCTATACAGGGCGGGAAAGTCAGAAGTCAGGGTTTTGAAGTGGATATCAACGTCAATCCTGTTTCAGGATTAAACCTGATTGCCGGCTACAGTCACAATTCAATAAAAGTACTGACAGGGGCTTCAATTGATTTTTATAATGAACCTGGAAGAACTCCGGGAGGACAAGGCCCGCAGGATCTTGCCAACTTATGGACGACTTACAAATTTGGACATGGTACATTAAAAGACTTTGGCCTCGGAATAGGCGGCAATTATGCGGGTAAGTATAAAGCAATCGACAATAGTATAACGGGTGTTTTCTATCTTCCTGATTATACTTTACTTAATGGAGGTATTTTTTACAACTCCCGCAAGATCAGAGTCGCATTTAATGTAAATAACCTGACCAACGAACAATATTATATTGGTTACTGGTCAGTGAATCCACAAAAACAAAGAAATTTCGCAGCAAGTCTGTCTTATAAGTTTTAGCCGGGTATAAAATTACCAGTTATCCGTTCTGAAAGGCTGTGCAGGTATGCCTTCCGTATTGTACAGGTTCCCGGAGAACCTGTCTTTAAAGGCATACCTGACTGCTACAGGACTTTTAACTGCGTCATTTTGTACCACAACTGTCTTTCCGGAGATCGTTGCCTCGGCCGGATAAAAAACTTTATCGCTGCCGGATATTTCAAACGAAATCAAGGGTTTGTCGTATGCCGTCAGACCGTTTGGAATTTCATCAAAACCAAGAATGGCTTTCCCGCCTGTTACTTTCAGCGTTTTATAAACGGGACCCATATAGGTTATGCCTGTCTTGCCGTATGTTTTATTTAATGCCCAGTATGCAAGCCTTTTGCTGATAATCGTTTTATCGGGCGGATGTATGGTTTTCATACTTCCTGCGTCAACGCTTACCGCCATTCCCGAATTCGGAATCAGTACCATCGCTCTGGATTGTGCCTCATACAATAGCGGGATGCTATCGGCAACGTCCTTGTAAACATTTGGGGCGATTTGGACATAATAAAACGGCCAATTTCCACGAGCCCAAAGTCCGCGCCAGAACTTTACCATGGCGGCCATTTTTTTATCATAACTGTGCGAATTAAACCTGTTGTTTTCTCCCTGGTACCATATAGTTCCCTTGATCGAATAGCCAATAATCGGGTTGATCATTGCATTAAACAATACGCCGGGATCATTCTTGGTGCTTTTAGCGGTATCAGCAGGTATTTTGAAGTCGTTAAAACCGGTCAGACTTTTAAGATCCATCCAGGCTTCTATATCGGTACCGCCATAAGCAGACTGAATGATCCCTACAGGAACCTTTAATCTTTGCTGCAGGATGCGCGCAAACTGATAACCTACAGCACTGAATTCCTTCACAGTTGAGGCATTTGTATTTTCCCATTTGGCGTTTAGTTCGGTTTGCGGCGTCTTTGACATCTTCTTTTCTATCCTGAAAAGTCTGACACCCGGCTCCTCCGCCTCCGTTAATATATCATTTGAATTTAGTACCGGCTGGTTTCCAAATCCCTTAACAGGCATTTCCATGTTTGACTGTCCTGAACACAACCATACTTCACCGATCAGTATATCTTCAAGCACCAGTTTGCTGCCGTCATTAAAAGTAATTTTATATGGCCCGCCTGCTTTCGGGGTCAGTACAGACAGCCTCCAGGATCCGTCTTTCGAACTGCTTAGGGTATGCAGCTTCTGGTTCCAGGAAGTAAGTATTGTTACTTTTGTATTTGCCTTCGCTTTTCCCCACAAAGAGACCTGGGTTTGCTGCTGAAGGACCATTCCGCTGGAGATGATTGCCGGCAATGAAACATTGGCTTTCAGGATGTCTGTACGAACAAAAAGGGTAAAAAGAACCACGGATATAGACAGTTTTAGTTTCATATGATTAATTCTGTGTGTTGTTCTTTTTTAGTTTTATAGCAAACAAAGACCAGGTTGCCAGAAGCATCATACCGGCTGAAATTTGATAAATAATGGAGAGATCGATCTGGGCGTCTTTTAACGCACCGCCAATATAAACCATCAGGCCACCTACAATGGTGCTTAAAAAATTGAGAAAGCCATAGCCTGTAGCTACATATCTCTGATCAGAAACCTGGCGCAGAATCGGCATCAGGTTGGCGTCGTTAAAACCTCTTGCCAAACCAAAAACCATCATGGCCAGGATGGCAATACCAAAAATATTTGTGGAAGCCATCAGAAATAAAAACGGCGCTCCGATAGTGAAACCAATAATAAGAATATACAACCGGCCTTTGTCATTTTTGCGTGTCCATCTGTCTGCCAGAATGCCTCCTAAAATTACACCGATAAAAGAGCCTGCCTGCACATATCCGGTTGCCGAAATCCCGGCCTCGCCCTGGTCAAGATGAAAATGGTCTTTCAGAAAAGTAGGCAGCCAGCCATAAACAATCCAGTTTACCATGCCCAGTACTGTAAAATAGAACAGGAGGACAAAAAAAGATTTTTCACTAAAAAGAACTTTTAAAGCCCCGGTAAGGCTCATTTTATGTGATACAGATTCCTTTTCCCCTTCGTCTTCTGAAGGTTCAACATTATGGTCCTTTAAAACATACAACAACACAAACGAGTACACAATACCAATGATTCCGAAAATGTGGAACCCGGAACGCCAGCCCCACAATTCTGAAATATAACCACCTAAACCTCCAAGTGCAAGGCCTGCATACAGACCGCTCATGTGTAATCCTGTTGCCAAAGAGCGTGTTTTACCTTTATGATAATCTGTAATTAATGCCAGTGCTGCAGGAATATAACAGGCCTCGCTCACGCCCATTAAAAAACGGGCAGCCAGCATTTCATGAAATGACGTCGCAAAACCGGTCCATAATGTAACGGCAGACCAGACCATAATACTCATTACGATCATCTTTTTTCTGCTGTATTTGTCGGCCAGATAACCCCCGAAAGGGCTTAAAAACCCATACGACCAGAGAAACACAGATGTAAGTAAACCAAACTGCGCATCGGTCAGCTTAAAATCCATTACAATGGGATCATGCATTGATGTAATTAAAATGCGGTCGAGATAATTTAAAAATGCCACGATCCATAGCATTGCCACAACTATCCATGAATAAAAGGAAGTGGTTTGTCCGGAATTCTTCATCTGCTGGTATTTATCTGTTAATGGTGTTTTTCAGGTGTTGCCATTAATACATTTGGCGTTCGTGTAGCGGGCCTGACCTCGCCACCGGGAATCACAATGTTCCCCTTCCAAACTGTCAGTGTAGTCGTCACCGGAGCCCAGATGCTTCCATTAGGATTTTTTACAGCGTCGTACTTTTTAGCTGTAAAGATCTTTCCTGTCACCTTCCAGGTATTTGTAAGGGTATTATAATTTAGGATCTGCTTTGAAAATCCCGGGTGATTTTCTTTTAAATTTGCTGCCTCAGGGGCAAGTTCGCCATCGTCTCCTCCGAATATCAGCAGAGTAGCTGCTGCGGAGTATGCTGGTGTGGGCGCAGCGGCAACAGAACTTGGAAGATCAGCAACTTGTTTCCATCCACCTGCAGGTGAATACTTATACGCGTCTTTTAAATACTTACGTTTCCCCTCAAGCAGCTCAACTCCGCTAAACAAATAAAACATCCCTTTTTGTGCTCCGGCAACACTCAGCATTCTTGCAGGACCGGGCCAGCTTTTTAAGATCTTCCAGGTTTTATGTTCCGAAGTCAGGTCCAGTGACCAAAAGTTCTGTCCGGCGGACTTATCCTCAGGGTTTTCAATACCTCCGGCAACATAGATGACATCGTCAACCAATGCCGCAGCCGTATTCGCTATTGGATGAGGCAGATCCGGCAATCTGCTGGTTTCTACCGCGTCGTTTTTATAGTTTAGTACAACCACTTCAGAATGATGTCCTTTTTCGTTACTTCCGCCTAAAATAATCAAAGCGCCCTTCCAGTTTACAGAAGCGCCATATCCCAATGAATGTGGTAATTTTCCCGCGTGCTTCCATTTCCCCTCAGGGCTTTCCAATACAAAAATGTCGTCATGCCAGGCCTTCACGGAACCCGTCCACGGAGCTCCTCCATCGGGGAAATTTGCACCGCCGGCAACCAGCAATGCGCCGTTAGCAACACCGGAGAAGGAGCCGGCAAAACCAATAGGATCGGGGACCGGCTGCAGCTTACTCCATTTCAAGTGAGATCTGGAAGCGTCCTGCGCAATCCCCTTATTTAAAACTAATGACATAAGGGAGATAAAAAGAAAGTGAAAAAATCTGTTCATGATTAAGGCTGCTTAACGGCATTGAAGAAACCGATCTCGTCCAGCGCCGCTTTAAATTGTACTGCGTCAGCATTTGAAAGCGGCTCGAGAGGCAGCCTGCAATTACCCAGATCAAGCCCTTCCATCTTCATTATTGCCCTTTGAGCCGGAATGGGAGGGTATTTGACCAAACAACGCACCATATTTACTGAATGTAACTGCATAGCTGCGGCGGCTTCACTCTTTCCTTCGTTATAGAGCTTCATCACTTTTAGATATAATGGTGCAGCAAATGTATAAGTACTTCCAATTGCCCCTTTGGCGCCCACGGCAAGTGCAGGCAATAGCATTTCATCATATCCGAAGAGAATATCAAATTTGCCTCCTTTATAGTTTAAGCAAGCCTGATATTCATTTAGCGTAGATGCGGTGTATTTGATACCTGCAAGATTAGGGATTACATCTTCTGCATGCTCCAGGAAAGCCACCAAATCCATGCCGACACCGGTTAATGTTGGGATACTGTAATAATAGAAAGGGGTATTCGGTGCTGCTGATGCAATCTCTGCCATACTTTTAACCAGATTGCCAACACTGGTCGGCTTGAAGTAAAAGGCTGCTACGCTAGATATAGCATCGGCTCCGATCTGCTCTGCATGAGCTGCCAGTTTGCGGCACTCGTAAATAGAACTATGCCCCACGTGAACCAATACCAGAATACGTTTGTCCACCGCTTTTACATAAGCTTCCGCGATAGACATTCTTTCGTCTATCGTTAAGTTCGGGCCTTCTCCGTTTGTCCCACAAATAAATACGCCAGATAATCCATCAGCTATCATTTTGTCAACTATCGTTGGGATAATGTCTAAATTTACTGTTCCATCTTCACGATAAGCTGCAAATGTTGCAGCTATTAATCCGGTTATTTTATTCATGTCTTTTTATATAATTTATTCTTGTTTACTAGGGTATATGTATTAATCAGCAGAAGCCGATCGGTTTAATTCATTTTTGAAGAAGCCAGGCCATGTTAAATTTTTTGAGCACCATGGTATAGTTAAACCCTTTATCTGAATTTGATTCATAAAGGCAATATATAGTGCCATCTGGTCCGACAGCTACGTCTGAATAACCAGCTGGTCCGGGATTAATTACTTTTCTTATAGGCCAGCTCTTGCCTTCATCGTTGCTCACTTTCACCATAAGATTTTTACGGGGGTATTTTGGAATGGGCTTTCCATCAGAAATCTGGTTATCAGGATTAATGAACAATATTGCGGGATTTTGTTTGTCCTGTAGCCTGATGATCGTCGCCATACAGATCGGCTCGAACAATTCCTCATCAAAAACTGGCTTTGTCCACCCGCTGATGCCATCATGACTATAACTAATACCTCTTCGATGAGCCCCGGAGACATTCCTGATGTTTAACATCACACGTCCGTCATTTAGCTCGATGGCCATGGTTTCACTTGGATTCATGAATTCAGGAGAATTATTGGCAACGATGGCCCCGCGTTTCCAGGTTTTGCCATGGTCATCGCTATAAATGGTAGCGATGCAGGATGGCGCATGGCTGCGTCTGGGCTTAAGTTTAGCGGGATCGCTTAACCACACTGGCACCAATAAACGCCCATTCTTTAACTGAATGCTATGTCCGGGACCCGGGGCAAGAACTTTCCAGTCGTATTCGGGCCTGAAGGCATCAAAAGCATAAGTAATATCAACAGCAGGGCTCCATGTTTGCCCATCATCTGCAGAACTGGTATAATAAGCCTTAGCATAATCACGCTGATACAGCAGGTGAATCACCCCGTTTTCATCAACGATGGGCGTTGCATTGCTGGTCGGTTGTCCGCCTATTCTTGGCGCGATTACAACATTAGGCTCCCACGTACGTCCGCCGTCCTTACTTCTCCGCATCAGCAGATCCATATCAGCCCAATCACTGGCTGTGCCAATCCTGCCTTCACAGAAAGCCAGTAACGTGCCTTTTTTCGACATTATCAACGCAGGTATCCGCATGGAGGCAAATTCACCACCCGGAGCAAAAACAATACTGCTGTCCAGCAATGCTTTACCAGATTTAAGCTGCCTTGTTTTGCATCCGTTAAATAATAAAGCAAGGGTACTTATAAAAATTATAGCCAGGCTATTTCTTAACAGGTGCAGCTTAACAGGGTGGTTTTTGAAAAGAAACATGTAATTAATTATGAGATGATTTTAAACTATATTATTTATAAAAAACTTCCGGCAAAAGCTCAGCGCATTTTTCCCTTACAGACAAGATATCATCTTCTGGTATTGACCTGTAAGGCCAGCGCAACCTGGGACTTATATTTGTCCAGCCGCCTACAGCAGCCATAAATTTATCTACAGCCTGGTTTGAATAGCCTTGATCCACTATATAAGGAACGATACAATCATTCATAAATCTTTGGATTCTGAATTGCAGTTCAAAAGGGTCACCGTTTTTGCTGATCATATCGTTATACCAGGTTTGTGCCGTTTTGGGATTTAGACATGCCACATTTGAATAGGCGCCATGTGCGCCCCGGGAAATTCCTGTTGCCAGGTGGTGTCCCGGAATAAACACAGAGAAAGGCACCGGCAAGCTGCGCATTTCCTGATACCATTGTTCGTCTCCGCCTGCAACTTTACAGCCAATCAAGGGGATGCCTGAGTTCAGTATTTCTGCAAAATCTAATGGACTAAGCTTCCTTTTAGCATGAGGTGGGTTATACAAGACCAAACCAATTGGATCAGCCGCTGCAGTCATTACCTTCAAAAAATCAATGATCTCTGTCATGGACGGGACAAACCAATCTGGCAGAATGATCTGAATGGCTGAAGGTTCTAATTTCCTGGCTCGTATTAATCTTTCTAAAGATATTTTAGGGCTCATGTGCGAACAGCCGATTTGAAACGGCATCCCTGCAGCATTACATTTTGAAGCCAGCATGCCGTTTACCTGATCAAACTCCTCTTCGGTCTGATTGTAAAACTCTCCTGCCGTACCATTGGAATAAATACCATCGACACCAAAGGAGATCAGCGCATCAATTTCTTGTTCCAGCTGTTGATAATTGATGCTATCGTCATCATTGATCGGAAGTAATAAGGTTGCCCAGTTGCCGTAAATCTCTTGTGCCTCGAATGGAATCATTATATCTGGTTATAGTACTTATGTAGTACATATCAAAAGTGTGAACTATTTTTTACAAATCAAAATAATAATTCATTCAGAGGCTATTTATTTTAATCTGTCAAAGTGAGGTTGCAAATGAGCCTCCATTCCTTTTTTGAAGTCGTCTTTTGAACCGGTTTTGAGAATCTGAACCAAATCCATATGGTTGACCTTGCCCCTGGTAGGCTTCTTTTCGAGTGTCACTACGTAATCGAAAATGGGAAGCAGCATGATTTGAAATCTTTTAAGTGTATTGTTGCCAGACATTTCGTACAGCTTGCCATGAAAAGCGATCTCATTTTTGATCCGGAATGAATTGTCATGGTTTATTTCTTTCTTTGCTATACTTTCAAGTTCTGCAATGTCCTTATCTGTTTTTCTGATATATAATAGGTCCGCCAATCCCATTTCCAGCACGAGCCTCAGTTCGAAAATATCCTGAAGCGTTTCTTTATCAATAATCAGGGGATCCAGAACCCGTTCAAATGTGCCAAGTATATCCGGCCTGGCCAATATCATCCCCCTTTTCTTTTTGGTTTCTACCATGCCCAGCATGCGTAATCTGCTCAAAGCTTCGCGGAGTACATTTCGGCTCACATCCAGAGCTTCAGCCAACTCCAGTTCCTTTGGCAAGGCATCCCCGGGCCGGAAGGATTTTTTTTTCAAATATTCTCTCAGTCTAACTTCAACAACATCTGCCATCGTGCTTGAACTGATGGGAGCCAGGTCTTTACTTAAATCATTTATTGCCATAATGCCTTCAAAAATGGGATATTTTTTGTTAATATGTACTACAAGATATGAAAAATATTCGTCATGTTTTACTTCTGGATGGTTATATTATTTTCTTTGGACAGCTTAAAATTGAAACGGGCTAAATGACGTTTTCCGGATGTTGCTTTGTTTCTGTTATCAGCCGCAAGAGCGTTGTCAATACCAGGCCAGCATATCATTGCGGCCTGCTTGGGCGAGCTTGCGACCATCCGTCATTAAGCTTTTGTTTTAGTTCTTTAACCAAAGTAATATTCAAAGAAACATCAGCTATATTATTTACTTCAGCAGGATCGACCTGATGGTCATAAAGCTCCGTTGCTTTGACTTCAGCCGTTTTAAAATCACGCCATTCCACGTAGCGATAGCGGTCCGTTCTCATCGCATACCCCATTAAATCTGGTGCTCCTTTGTATTGCCACGGCCGGGGAAACTGACTAAACACTGCGCTCTTCCATGGTTGATTGGGCTTGGTTAATAATGGCACTAAACTGGTTCCTTCCAGGCTATCGGGAATTTGGAGGCCGCCCAGATCAGCTAAAGTTGGGTATAAATCTACCAGCTCAACCAGTCCGTTAGATTTGACACCTTGCTTTTTCCCCGGAGCCACGATAATCAAAGGCACCCTGGTATCCAGTTCATAATTGGTTGATTTTGCCCATAACCCTTTCTCTCCCAAATGGAATCCATGATCACTCCACAATACAATGATGGTATTTTTCGTTAAATTTAAACGGTCTAATTCGGCCAGCACCTTTCCAATCTGGGCATCAGTGTAACTAATCGCAGCATAATAACCATGTAATAATTCCTGCGTTTTGGTATCCGTAATTAAATTATTAAACCCAATGTCACTATACCCTCTAAGCTCCTCGCTGTTGTGAGCGGCGTAGACAGGTATGTTTTTTGGAAGTTTTCGCTGAACAGGCAGGGTAATATTTTCCCGTTTATAAATATCCCAATATTTCTTTGGCGCACTAAAAGGCAAATGCGGGCGACGAAATCCTACGGCCAGAAAGAAGGGTTTGTCTTTAACTTTCCTTAAAACCTCCAAAGCCTGGTCTGCTACCTGTCCATCGACATAGGCATTATCAGGCACGTCTGCCAGTTCTGATGCGGCGGCCTTAGCCGATTTTTTTTGAAGATTAGAAGGCAGCACATATTTGCCTTCCTTTTTGGTTACTGCAAGTATCTCTGGTACAGACCAGGAAAGTGCATCTTGTGCCGATGCTGGATCGTGATAAATTTTACCAATACTTTGAGTATGATAACCATTGTTTTTAAAATATTGAGGTAATGTAACTACATCTGGAATCGTCGTACGGAAATGTGTATTTAAATCCCAAACCTTTGTTGTATTTGGTCTTCTTCCGGTCATTAAAGAAGTCCGTGAAGGAGAACACACAGCTTGCTGGCAAAAAGCCCGGTTGAATAAAACACCTGATTTTGCCAATTTATCAATATTGGGACTCTGCACAGTTTCATCTCCGTAACAGCCCAACTGAGGACGCAAGTCGTCTACCGCGATAAATAGCACATTTGGTTTCTGTCTGCTACTGCTCAATCCCTTGTTTACCC
>NZ_DATHGC010000065.1:0-5121 GCF_035317785.1 Pedobacter sp.
CTGCTCCAGTCCTGCACCTTATGGTCCGTATGCTTTTCCGTACCCACATACCTGATCTTCCAGATCCGGCCGCTTTGTCTGTCCCTCAGCGGATGGTCCAGCGGCACCTCATAATGCCCGATGATCCTGTTGTAAAAATCTGCCACATACAGCGCCCCGTCCGGTCCTTCTTTTATCGCCACCGGCCTAAACCACGGATCAGCACTGATCAGAAAATCTTCCTCTCTTTTGGCCTCCGGCGATGAACCGCTCAGCGACATCGTATTCCTGTTGATGCGGCAAGTCACCACATCCCCATTGTAAAAACTATTTCTGTATTTTTCCGGAAACTGCTCTCCTAAATAATAATCCAGGCCCGACAAAGCCGTAGAACCCAGTTCAAAACTCATCATTTCCGGCGCATAGCCCATAGCAGGTGCTTTCTTGCCAAAATGCGGGTACTCCCCACCCTTGATCAATTGATAAATCGGTTTAGAATGACAATCCACAGAATACAGATAACCCAGCTCATCAAAGGTGTAGCCAAAAGGATTTACCCGGCCATAACTGGTCTGTTCCACCCTGCTGCCGTCCTCTTTAAACCTAAAAGTATTTCCCGAAACCATCGTGATCGAATCCTTATCGGTACCCGCAATGGTTGAAGTATTGGTAAAACCGTGACAAGCATAGATCCAGCCGTCAAAGCCCCTCGCAAAGTTATTGACCATGCCATGTGTATCCTGGTGGCCAAACTCTCCAAACAGCACTTTCTTATCTTCGGCAATTCCATCGCCATTATTATCTGTAAACTTATAAATATTGGGAATGCTAAAAGCGATCGCCCCGTTCTGCATCGGAATGATCCCTATCGGAATGTTCAGTTCGGTCGCAAAAGGCGTAAACTTATCGGCCTTGCCGTCACCATCCGTATCTTCCAGGATTGTGATCTTGTCGTGTCCTTTGAGCGAGGCCGCCGCCATCGGATACTCCGAAGACTGGGTGACCCAAAGCCTGCCCTGCTCATCAAAATCCATATTGATCGGCTTGCCAATGTCAGGCTCCGAAGCATACAATGTGATTTCAAAACCAGGCGGCAGCTTAAAACCGGCCTGTTCCTGCTGTGGCGTTTGAAACTCCGTAGTACGGATGTGATCGGCGAATTTCTCCGGTCCGGGGTACGGCACTGGTGGCAGGCTGCTCAGGCCGGCTTTACCCGGGTTCTTTTTGGAAACGTTACAGCCCAGTCCTGCCAGCAATAATCCGCATAACAAAACCGGTTTAGCATTAAATCTGGTTAATTTCATAATTATCTTATTGAGATCCCGGAAGAATTGTCCGGACATATCTACATGCCCCTAACCCTCTCCTTTCCGGTATTCTCCGGTGTACATCTGGTGTTTGTTGATTGAAATTACAAAAAATAAAACAAGCAAAGAAAGAATTGTGAAATCGATTGCCCAACTTTAATTTTCCATTGTTTAATGGCTGTTTGCGCAAGGCTTTCATCCCGCCTTCCCCGGTTACTGAATCCCTCCTTAAATACATGTTTCTAGATCCTTTGTTAATCCTTTATAAATCATTTATAGAACCTTTGTAGATCTATAGACCAATGATCGTTCTATTAAAGTTTAATACATCCTGAAACAAAATTTAAAAAAAATGTATAGCACATATAACTCATTACCTTAGGATTAATTACCTTTACTTAACTAATTATAAATTTGTAAACTAACTGAACTATTATGGGAAAGTTACTTAGCGGAATATCCGGGGGATTTACCGGAAAAGTCGGCGCCAATATAGGGTATGTGCTTAACGGTCAAAACATCGTCAGAGCACTGCCACATGTCAATCCTAACCGGAGTGAGCGGCAAAAGGCAAACAGCCAGAAAATGACCGTTGTCAACGAATTCCTCCATTACATGAGCCCGCTGATTAAAGTCGGCTTTAGCATCGCCGCCAGGGGAACCACAAAAAACTACTACAACCTGGCTGTCTCCTACAATAAAAAATATGCATTAAAAGGCGAATATCCGGATATCGAAATGGATTATCCTAACGTAATGATCAGTCGGGGCGATTTACTTCCGGCCATAAATCCTGTGGTTGAGGTAGTGCCTGAAGGTTTAAAATTTAGCTGGGACCAGGCGCATAGTAACGACAGCCATAGAAATAATGATCAGGTGGTGCTTCTGGCTTACGCCCCGGGTTCCGGAAAGATCAGAATGATCAGGTATGGCGCGGAAAGGTCTGAGGGCTTTGAAACGCTGTACATTATTGACGATATGCTCAGCGAACCTGTAGAAACCTATATTTCATTCATCAATGATGAAAGGACCGCTGTTGCGACCAGTATTTATACCGGCCGCATCGGGTAAGACATTATAGTTGCCCTGCTCTGCTGGCTATAAATTATAACTGGTTACAAACTATAACTGCTTACAAATAGTCGGAAATCGAGAAGCGGTTATCTGCATCGAGTACCAGTCTGTTGGCGGCATACCACTTCAGAAAGGCCTGCCATTTATCTGCATTGGCCGCCACCCAGGTTTTGAACTGTTCTTCATCACCCTTCTGGAGGACCCAGTGGTTGTAGCTGTCCATGTGACCCGCCTCGGCTATTTTCTTTTGATGGCTGAATAAAACATTGGGATAGGTCACCGCAGTCTTTCCTTTAAAATATTCGCCGATAAAGTTGGTGCGTATGCTGTCCAGTGTGTTGACGTTCACTTCTTTTATTCCCAAAGCGGAGACCATCAGCACTCTTTCATATACACTCACTCCGTAAGGCAATAATTTGTCAGGGTTTTTCTCATTGGCATTTACCACGTTATTTTGGCTGAAGCTCACTGAGAAGTGGCCCGGACTGGTCACTTTAATCTCGCTTTTATAGGTGTCAAACAGCAGTTTACTAATTTCGGCGGTGCGTTTGCTGTTGCTCTCCAGATTCATAAAGATTTCTCCATACATTAAGCCCCATAGTTTTTCAGGTGTGGACATCCATAATTTTGATAACCAGTAGTAGTTTGAAGGGAATTTTGGATCGGCTGCTACACCTTTCTGAAAAGTAATTGTTGCGGCTTTGAGGTCATTTTTCTTGAGCTCCATTACCCCGGATTCCAGATAGAGCTTGCCGGAATTGGGGAAAATCAACAGACCAGCGGCATAGGTTTGCACGGCCTTTTCAGTATTGCCGGTCATGTCATAGATGTTGCCTAGTAACTGGTAGGCGATATCACTTGCATCTTTATTGGTCTTCGCTTTTTCCAGTACCTCAATTGTGGCAGGATAATCCTTTTTTAGGTAAAGTGCATAGCCCAGCTCATAACTGTAAGTGAATTTGTCAGGGTCGAGCTTTATCAGGTCTTTCAGGATGGTGATGCTGGCATCGACTTGACCTTTGTCCATCAGGTTGACGGCCTCGACCAGCCTGGCCTTGTTTGGGTCATCTGTCTGGCTGAAAACAGGAGTGGAAAAAAGCAGGGCTACAGTAAGCGATGCGCAAAGGCATCTGATGAGTAAACGTTTGTTCATGAGCGGTATATTTAAAGCGTACAATTTAATTTAGATGGTACAATTTAATTGTTAAGACTTTAAAAAGCAACAAGCTAAACGGTTTATTATTT
Organism: Pedobacter sp.; assembly: GCF_035317785.1. Taxonomy (GTDB): domain Bacteria; phylum Bacteroidota; class Bacteroidia; order Sphingobacteriales; family Sphingobacteriaceae; genus Pedobacter. Next base: position 3,606 of record NZ_DATHGC010000065.1, read on the forward strand.
TTTATGCAGACGGTTCTTTATGATGTGAACAGTTCGGAATGATTTGAACCGTTCGGAGCTCACCTGATCAGGGTCAGGCTGCCGTTTTGAGGAGGGCATTCTATACTTGGCCTGACCATGTAATAATAGACCCCTACCGGAAGATCTGAGCCCTTGCTCTTGCCGTCAAAAGGCTGGGAACGGCCGAAACTATGGAAGACCATCATGCCCTGCCGGTTAAAGAGTTTGACTTCGGGTGTGGTGTATACATCTATGCCTTTGATCATCCAATTGTCGTTGACACCGTCACCATTGGGGCTGAATGCTGTAGGAATTTGCAGGCCTGAGGAGCCAAAGCTGATGCTGAACGGAGTTCGGACACTTTCGCAGCTGCCCCTGGCCAGTGCTGCGTAATAGGTACCAGGCTGGTCTACACGAACCCTGAAATCTTTACTGCTGCTCTGGGCAAGGAGTGTCCCGCCGGCATTGTAGATGCGGTAAATTTCAGCAGTCTCTTTGAAACTGAGGTTTACGTTTGAAGGCGCGCATACCAGGATATCCTCCATCACCGGCGGTGTGATGCTCGCCTGTGTATTGCCTATGGCAAAGGGAAAAGAGTTTTCACATTTGTCATTGTTTGCAAACAGGGTATAATTGCCTGCAGGCACATTGATCAGGTCACTGTTCCTGGCCAGCTCATCTCCGGCCTCGTTCCGCCAGAAATAGGTTACTGAGGTATTGAAACGCGGGCCTGTTAAACTGCCCTTTCCAAGACTGCAGGTATCATTTTTTACGACCGGCGGGGTACGCAGTTCAACAGCCGGACTGTCGTCAAAGATATGGAATGTTTTCTCATCAGTACAGCCATACTCGTTCTCGAGTACTATGGTATAAAAATCAGGGGCAAGATCGGTCAGGTCAAGATTGGTAGATATTACCGTAGTCCTGTCAAGGCCTTTATACCATTTAAAAATGGTAGCATTGGTAGAAAGGCCGGTAATCGATCCATTATTTAGTCCGCAACTGGTTTGAGAAGGCACGTACAAGCTTTCATCGAGCATAACGGCGTTCTTCTCCCGGATTTCTTCCTCAATAAGAAGGGTTGGACAGGAATTGTCATCGGTATAGGCCTGCAGGGCATATTTACCTGCCGGCAGGCCGTAGATGTCCAGGGTGTGGTATTCATTGCCCGCAGTGTCCGTCCATTTATATCTGGGTGTCTGGTTGTTTTCTGGAAAGACCCTGATGCCGGTAATTGAGCCGGTGCTTCGGTTGCACTCCGTCTTTTCAACATGTTTGCTGCTGGTGTCTATTCGGGCAAGGACCGGAGCCCCCTGAACGGTTATTGTGGCCGGAGCTGAACGGCATCCGCCCGGGCTTGTTGCATAGAAGTTATACATTCCGGCAGATAGCCTGACCCTTTGAGTAGTCATTGTTGTGCCGTCTGCCTGGTTTTCCCAAAGGAAACTTGCGGCCGTACCGGAATATTGACCTGTATAATCTATGAACGATTCTCCGCATGGCATGGTGAAATCAC
>NZ_DATHGC010000066.1:0-7628 GCF_035317785.1 Pedobacter sp.
ACCGCGCGAGCCTCTTTACCCTTATCAGCAAGACGACTGGCTACTACCGAACCCACCCCAAAGAAAGCACCATGCGGCAAACCTGCCAGCAAACGTGCAATGAACATCGTATTGTATCCCGGAGCAAAAGCAGATAGCGCGTTGAACACTGTAAACATTGCCATCAATACCATCAGGATCTTTTTAGGAGGATAACTGCCCGCAATAAGGACCAGCAAAGGCGCACCGATCACCACACCCAAAGCATAAGCAGAGATCAGGTGACCCGCCTGCGGAATAGAAATATCAAGATCTTTAGCAATATCGGGCAGCAACCCCATCATCACAAATTCTGTGATGCCGATCCCCAGGCCACCCAGGGTCAAAGTCAATAAACTCTTTTTCATCAGCTTTATTTTTATCGGCTAAGGAGCTGCTTTTATCAGCTCATCAGCCTTAATTTTTCATTATAGTTAGTGTAAAAAGTACACACCACAAAAGTAAGCAATAAACTGGCTTAACTCCATATAAAAAAAGCAAAATTGACTTAAATAAAACACATTGGTACGGTATGTGTTACTCTATTATAAAAAATACCTATTATGAATTACAAGAAATTAATAAACAAGGGTTTGTCTGACATATCAGGTCATTCAAGCGATAAATCTGCGGCAGTAATTGGATTATTGGCGGGATTAGCTGTTGGCGCTGTATTGGGTGTTTTGTTTGCACCGGAAAGCGGCAAAAGAACAAGAGAACGGATTTCCGATAAAGCGCTTGGGTTAGCAGATAATGTAAAAGATGGTCTGCACTCGCTAAAAGATACCGTGAGCAACGGCCGTGAAAGCCTGAAAGGCTTTAAAGACGAAGTAGTGGACAAAGTAAAAAGTAAAGCAAACGCAGTAGCACAGGACTACAAAGAATTCAGAGAATCTGAGCTCAACAAGGGAGCCGTTTCAGGCGAAGACCCTGACTACGTAGCTTCCAATAATTCATAAACTATTCCAGTGTGGCCTGATGCTTAAAGAACATCCTGGTGATGGGTACAAGCAGCAGCCCGCAGATGGCAAATACTACAAAAGATACTCTCAGGTTAAATGCATGAGCCAGGTACCCGATTAAAGGCGGCCCGAGCAGCATACCTGTGATAGAATAGGTAGCAATGATAGATATTGCCATACCCGGAGAGTATTTTTTTGATTGTCCCGCCAATGCATAGGACATCGGAATGATCGACGCCGTACCAAATCCCACCAAAGAAAACCCGATCATCGCTGTCCAGAAAGTGGGATAAACAATAGCCATACAAATTCCCGACACTACAAACACCGCACTCATGATATACGTCTTAGGCATGCCAAACCTGCCAATGATGATGTCCGAAAGAAATCTTGAAGCAGCCATAAAAGTCATAAAGATCAGGTATCCGTAGGTAAATATCTTTACATCCAGCACTTCCTGAAAATAGATCCCACTCCAGTCAAACATCCCCCCTTCGCAGATCGCACACAAAAACACGACAATTCCCAGATAGAAAATATAGGGATCAGGTTTGCTCAGCACGATCTTATTTCCCGTTTCAGACCTGTCACCTTTCAGCAAAAACTGGTAAGAATAAGCACTGATCGCAATCATCAATACAGCAACAGCCGCAAAATGATACTGAATGGAAATATTGAATGCCAATAAAGACGTAGACAAGGCAATGCCCGCAATTCCCCCTATACTCCAAAATCCGTGAAACGATCCCAATATTTTCTTTTCAAATCTTTTTGACAGTGTCAATGCCTGAGTATTCACAGAGATGTTAAAAATCCTGGTAGTAAAGGCAAAAAGCGTGATGGCCAGTAAAAGACTAAAGGTATTGTGTGCAAACCCGATCAAAGCCAGTGAAAGGCCATTGAGCGCATAACCCACCGTAAGCGGCACCCGGCTGTTGTATTTGGAAACCAGCCAGCCCGATATCGGCAGACCGATCAAAGACCCAACAGGCATGGCCAGCAAAATACTGCCCAGCTCAGCCTCATTAAACCCAAAAGCAGTCTTGATGGTAGGAATACGCGATGCCCAGGTAGCAAAGCTAAACCCTGATATAAAGAAGAACAGGCTTAAAAAAAAGCGGTGCTTGTTGTTAGAGATCATTGAAATTTTGTGGTGTTGCTATACCATTGCGCCTGGACAAGCTAAAATTATGCCCGGGCAATTCTATAAAGCACAGGCACAATGGTATAAAATGCAAATGTAGGTATTTGCATCAAATTATACCTATTGCCCACTGATTTTATGATCGTGAAACTAAAACTAAGTTAGTAAATTGTCCTCCAGAAAACATAAGACCTGATATTTAAACCCTATGAAAATCGCCCTGGCCTCAGCACCCTTTCCTACCTCAGTCTCAGACGGTTTATTATTCCATTGCCATTATCGTACCGATGGACTGGCATTAATTTACCAGGAAATGCACTATGCCCTATGTATATTGATTTCTTTTAACAGCGGAATGATATTTTCTAAAGACCGCTGAAGATCTGACTCGAGTTTCTTTTGATCCGAAAACTTTGAAAGAAAATTTGTAATCCAGTTTGCAGTTTTATAGACATCAATCGTAAGACTTGTGCTATCACCGGCAATCTTCCTCAGGGTAAAGCAAGTCACCTGGTCGCCCCTGTCATCCGTTTCACTAAATTCGATCTGATCATCAGCATACGAATAGCTGCTTGAATAATAGAGTACCTTCCCGCTGTCCAGCGTCCAGGTGCTCCGCATACCAACCCGTGGTAAAAAATGATTCGATTCCTCCACCTTTTTCACACCTTCCCACCATCGGTGCCGATATTCAAACGCACCTGCAGCATGAAATAATGTAATGATGTCCGTATTGTATTCCTTTGAAACAGTGTATACTTTCTTTTTCCCCGAAAGGTCTAACTGGGGCAAAGGATCATCCGATATTCCATTTCTTAGCTCGCTCAGCTGCGTATAATGAAAGTGGATCTCACCAGCTTCTGTCTGCTTCATACTACCATTCCAGTTCATCCATTGAGTAAAATCAGCCAGAGGATGATCATCCAGCAGCTCTTTGGTCACCAGCCAATATTCATGCTGATCGATGTCATTCTTTAAAAGCTGGTGGGCAACGATCACATCTTTACCGATCAGCTTACTAAAATTCTTCACATTATACCCGGTAAACTCACCATAGTGCGTAATTACTTTCAAGGAAAGACCAGATGCAGACGTACAGGCCTTGCATTGGCAATACCTGCTTTTATCATAAGCCATCAGGCTCTTATGAAACAGGCAAAACATTTTCTCGACCTGCTTATACAGTTCTGCAAGTTCAGGCGGGTCACCAAATTTGTAAAAAAGAATGGCATCACCTTCTACTTCAGAAACCTCGAGTCCAATTTGATTGGCATTGATCAGCAATTCCAGCAATTCCTGTATGATCAGACGGCTGTGACTAATTTCCGATTCAGTTACAAATCTTGTAAAACCGCTGATATCGGGGATAAAAAGCAGACCCTTTGTTTCCATACACTAAAGTAATATAAATTAGGAAACAGATTCCATCAGCTCATAAAAGTATTTAGCTTCCCTGGTCGTATAAAGTTGATACCAGGCATTTAGTGTTTTATCCTCCATTACGTCCAGGTGTTCAAATATTTCACGTGCAAACTCCAGCGGCGCAAGACCCGTAGCGGTAATCAGGTTCCTGTCACTTACCGCCGGTGCCTGAACATAATTGCTGCTTCCCTTATATCCAGGACAGGTTTGCTTTAAAAATTCAAGATCATTGCTGGTGTGTTTGCGGTCATCCAAAATTCCCGCATTGGCCAGACCGACCGTTGCCCCGCAGATTGCCCCGACAGGAATCCCAGCCTTTAAAAACTTTTTAACCAGGTCAAACACAGGAGTATGCATGGCATCAGCCCATGTATCTGCCCCGGGAAGCAACAGCAAACCTGCATTTTCCCCGTCAATCTCATTTATTGCGTAGTCCGGAGTCATCTTTATGCCACCTAATGAGGTGACGCTGGCTTTGGTCAATCCTACTGTCTTTACAGCGTACCTCATGGCGTCTTTCTTAAAATAGCGCCCGCTGTTTAGCTCTGCAATAGCATATCCCGGCTCCCAATCGGCCAGTGTATCAATGAGGTATAAATAGATCTTTTTCATATCTTTAAGAATCGGTCTTTACATAAACCAATTAACGCTCATGAAGTACTTATTGTTTTACCTGGCTTTCCTGACTACCAGCCTTTGCTATGCCCAGAAACTAAAACTTAGAAAAGGCCAGAAATTTACCTACGAATACCTTACGCTCCGCAGTACCCTATATTCGGCACAACATAAAAGCCTGAGCCTTTCCGCCTACCAGTTTGAGGTGGTCAACACCAAAAACAATACCTACAGCATGAAAATGCAGCTCACGCGACGTATCAATTATAGCTCACACAATGGCCGTATCCGTGATACTTTTGATCCCTCCGCCTCTGCCGCCAAAGACATCAGCAGCGTGATCGATGCAGTGCTGACCAAGTCACCCATTACCTTTAGCATGGATACCGCAGGCAAGATGATCAAGATCGACGGTCTGGATAGTTTGGCCGCAAGAATGACCCGACAGGCAGCTGCCGAGAAAATCCCGGAAAACAAATATGGCACATCAAATAAAGATTTTATCGTCTACTCAACCCTGCCAGACATTTTTACCAAGCAGATCCATCTCGCTTTTCGCCGCAGCAACAGGGCCAAATCCGACACTACCTTCCGCTTGTTTGTGGCCGGAAAAACCGATGACTCCATTACCGTAAAAAAGGAAACCATTGTCGATGCAGGCTCCGGAGTAACCAACTTCATTTACAAAGACTCCCTGTCGCAAGGCAACATCCCCGGCAAAACCTCGAGGCACGAAGATCAGGATGCATGGTGGTATAGCCTCAAATCATCCAACATTGCGGGTCTAAAATCTACCACTGACCTGCTTGAAGAATTTTCACGTCAAACCGACCTCAAAAACTACAATACACCGGCAAAAAAAGTAGTCAGAGCAGTCGAGGATCTGTACACCTGGTATGGGAACAGCAAAGGCAAGCTTGGTATTGATGATATTGCAAGGCAGAAACTGGATTCTCTGTCGAAACTGGTAAAACCAGATGACCACGAATTTAACGCAGCGGCAATTGACCTCCTCTCTTACTTTGATTATGAGGCCAAGATGCAGCTCGTCGAAAAAACACCGGTGGAATACCTGCGTCAGGATTTTACTGTAGCAGATAAAGTAAAAAAAGAATACCAGAGCCGCAATACAGCAGGATTTGTGCATGCCCTCAATATCATGTTCACAAAATTTTCCCGCGACGGGAATTACCCTTTAAACACCTCCCATGTCGCCGATCTGATACATCTCGACATCTGCAAAGACATCTGCAGTACCAATACCAGCAAAGCCGATATGCTCAAGATCCAGGAAATGGTGACAGCCGTACAAAAGCTGAACATCCCCAAGCTCTCTTCGCTTTTTGACGGCACAGCACCTTTCATAGCCGCTACCCTGGCCAGCTCACCCCAAGAAATTGAAGGCCTGGCCAATGATCGCTTCAACAGCCTGTTTGACAACTACGGCCGGTACCGTCTGCTGATTTACGACCGCATGACCAGCTTAAAAGTACCCGATTCGATCCGGGCCGCATATCTGGACTACAGTATTGAAATGTTCAGAAATCACATAGAAGAGTACAGCAAACCTTTTGCAGGAGATCAAAGAGAACAGTTCTTTCACAGGTTTCACATTGCGCCCAGAAGACTTGTGCTGCGCAAACAACTTGCCGATGCCTATTACCGCAAAAGCATAATCGAGCCAAAAAACAAAGTAAAATACCTGCAGCTCGCCAGCGACTACCTGCCTACGCAGGAAGACCAGATCGAGGACAAATACATCGTTACCGCAGAATACCCTTTCCTGCCGGAAATGAACTACACAGAGCTGTACCTCAACGCCGCAGGTGCAACCGGCATCTCTCCAGAGGAAATGCTCAAAAAATATGTAGACATGGTCATTGTGGAGCCGGACAGGTATACCATTCTCAAGGAGAAATACAATAAGGCTTACCCCAACGGCGATTTTAAGAGCTTTTTTAAGCTAGCACTAAAGGAAAAACTTCCTGCATCACCCAAGTTCAGCCTCAAGGATCGAAGCGGCACCGAGATCAGCAATACCGCCAATAAAGGAAAATTCCTCTTTATTGATTTCTGGGGCACCTGGTGCGGAGCATGTGTTGCCGAGATCCATAAGATTGAAGACCTGCACCTCAACAATCCTGTGCCCGACAAACTCAACGTCACCACCATCGCCTGCTACGACAAAAAGAACCTCGTAGACGAATTCATGGATAAAAAGAAATTTTCTTATCAGGTGCTGATGTCAGACGATAAGGTGGAGAAAAACTTTAAGGTACAGTCCTACCCTACCAAATTGCTTTTACTGCCAAACGACGTGTACCTGATGATTCCTTTTAGCGATGACTACAAAACAGTGGTGAAAAAATATACAAGCTGGGAATTGTAAAGTATAGCGGGTCACCATTATTTTATAGATCCTCTTATTTCAGCGCTTCCGGCTCATAATCAAAAGGCAATTGGTCAGCAACCCGGAGCGTCGCCCAATACCCTTCGCTGATCACCGCATGCGGATCTGCCAGGTTCCCATGGATATCCACAAGAGTTTCCGGAACCAGCATCGTCAAAATAGAAGTTGCTTTCTTTTTATAAGTAACGAATATCGAATCATCAAAGGAAAGTCTGTAGTTGCTTTCAGAAGCGGTCGCTGTAACTATGTTTTCGTAAGGCACCACTCCGGGATAAAGGATATTATACCCCATTTTGTTGCCCCATTGCGTTGAGCTGCCGGCACCTGGCCCAACGGTCGTATCTTCCGGGGCGTAGTCCCTTCCGTTCCACCTCATGGAAATGACCGTGTCCGTTGATTTAAACTCATCGCCCTGCCATCCCAGCAAAACCGAACGCATAGGATTACCAGGCAGGACTTTTGCTTTCACCAGTTTCTTCACGATAAAGTCGTCTTTTTTTAATGTATTATTGACCAGCGACCGCATAAAATGGATTGAAGAACCATAATACGCTTGTTCCCTGTTTGCCTTCCACTTCTTTTGTTCCTTGTTGTTCTGAGGGACCAGTTCCTCAAAACGGACATCTCCTGAATATCGTGTACGCCCGGCATAATGAACAAAAGAGCTCAAATCATAATGCAGCCGGTATCCCAAAGCCCGGTTCTCAATGATTAAAGGCCTGCCCGCTTCTGCAGTTAACACATACGAAGTATCGTTGTGCTCAAAATGAAGTGTCTTCGGGTTTTTGACAATGCATTGCAGACCACCTTTCCCTAAAAAGAACATTTTAAAAAGAGAAAAATACTCCTCCCATTTCGGGTTGATCTTTATAGCCACTTCATCCAGTAATTTTTCAGCCAGAGGCAGCTCCACAGTAAACCCATGCGCCGATTGTTCATTTATAGAAACAGAGGCAGAATTGTACCCAACATACGAGATGACCAGCTTGTAATTGCCCGGAGGAATGCCATTCAGCACAAATTTACCGCTGTCTGAACTCACCGTGGCTCTGGTGGT
>NZ_DATHGC010000067.1:0-11197 GCF_035317785.1 Pedobacter sp.
CTCTAAAACTATCGCCTTCTTATAAGACTCTTGATAAAGTCTACCAAATTTGGCATCTGTAATTTCTACTGACATCTCTTAAAGTTAATCATTAATAAATACTTCTTCGTGGAGATGTTAAGTCTGTATAGGACGAGTCACCTATCAAGCAGCAATAATACACCAGGCCGGCTCCAATGACAATGCCAGATCTGGTAAAGAGTGGTAAATAAGTCTAATATTAGCAGTAAAACAAAGGTTGTGCATAACTTAAGCAAGTTGTTTGCAGAAAGTTAAACGAGGTACAATTCGTAATTGAGGTTTATTAACAATACTTTCTTAAATTAGTTTGTTATTACTCATAAAATAAGATCTTATGTCAGCACCTTACATCCCAAGTTTAGACCTGGGTTCTTACATTAACGGAAATGATGAACAGCGCAGGAAGTTTTCTAATGAGCTGGGCAGGGCTTTTAACGATTCGGGCTTTGTAACCATTACCAATCATGGAGTGGACCAGGCACTAATAGATAAGCTGTACAAAAATATACAGGCCATGTTTAGCCTGTCGCCGGACCAAAAGAAACAATATGAAAAAATTGAACTGGCCGGACAGCGCGGGTACACAAGCCCGGGTAAGGAAACAGCAAAGGGTGCTAAAGCAGCTGACCTGAAGGAGTTCTGGCAGATCGGGCAGGAAGTGACTGACCACGATCCTATTAAATATGAATATCCCAGCAACGAATACCTGGAAGAGATGCCTGAATTTAACGAGGTGACCCGTGAAATTTATCAGCGGCTGGAAGCCAATGGCAAACAGCTGTTACGGGCAATTGCAACTTATCTGGATCTGCCTGTAAATTACTTTGATGAGTATGTGCACAACGGCAATTCCATCTTGAGGGGGATCCATTATTTCCCGATCCAGGACCCTGACTCACTGCCTGCTGATGCAGTTCGGGCCGGTGCGCATGAGGACATCAACCTGATCACCTTGTTGATCGGGGCCAGTGCTGACGGCCTTCAGGTATTGACCAGGGCCAATGAGTGGCTTCCTATTAAAGCGGGCCATACGGATATTGTAGTAAATGTAGGAGATATGCTGCAGCGACTGACTAATAATAAATTACGGTCTACGACCCATAGAGTAGTAAATCCTCCGCGGGAACTCATGAAAACTTCCCGTTTCTCTGTTCCTTTCTTTTTGCACCCAAGAAGCACTATGGATCTGACGTGTTTGGACTCTTGTATTGATACTGAACATCCTAAAGTTTATGAAGACATGACAGCGGGAGAGTACCTCGATGAGCGGCTGAGGGAGATTGGCTTGAAAAAATAAATTTTTTGACATTTTGGCGCTTTGGAGAAATTTTGATGATCTCTTCGAAGACTGCATCTTTTGCTGAAGAAGAAAAAGCGCTAATGTCTTCTCTGAGACGTCAAAATTTCTTTGCGCGCCAAACAGGGCGCAGACCTGTCCAAGACTTATTTTTAGGCAATCTTAAAAGGGACCTGAAATTTGCGTCTGGCTTTTCACGCCTGACCTTTCCATCCAGCTTTCCATAAAATTTAGTGTCTCAGAGAAGACATAGGATTTGTGCGCTTCTTCAGTGCGCAAGGTCCAGTCTTCGAAGAGATCACTCAATTTTAATTTTTACCCTTATCAATCGCCTTATTGATCACATCCTGTACCCTGCCCCTGATCCTCATGTTGATCAGCTTATCTGATACTACCGGATTTACCCGGTTTGACAGCAATACATAAACCAGACCCCTGACAGGATCTACCCATACGCAGGTTCCGGTATAACCCGTATGCCCGTAGGTTTGCGGTGAGGCCAGCTCTGATGGGTATTTTTTAGTCAGGTCCGGATCCCAGCGGTCGAAACCAAGACCCCGGCGGCTGATGGCCGATTGTTTGGAAGTAAACAGCTCGACAGTTGATTTTTTTAAATATTCCTTCCCGCCATAACTGCCTTTATTGAGCATCATCTGGTAGATGATGGCAATGTCATTAGCGCTTCCAAACAAACCGGCATGACCTGCGACACCGCCCATCAAACCGGCGGTAGGATCGTGTACGTAGCCGTCAAGCAATGCATGACGGTCCTTATCATTTTCTGTCGGGATGATCTGATCCGGTTTGAAGCGGTGCAATGGTAAAAAACCAGTTGTCTGCATGCCCAAAGGGTTGTAGAAATGCTCCTCTACATACAGGTTTTCAGGTATTGTGGTGATGGTTTCTATGACCTGCTGTATCAGGCACATGCCAACGTCGCTGTATACATATTTCCCCCTGGTCCTCAACGGGGAATTCAGCATGTCAGGCTGCATCACTTCTTTAAAATAATTTTTTCTCAGGTAGTAATTTTCATTGACCTTAGTAGGAAAAAGGGCCGAGGAATCACTGCTGTAGTCTGACGGCTTTATCTTGCCAAAGGTTTGAATGTCTGGAATAAGCCCTGCCTGATGCAGCAACAATTCCCGCACGGTGAGGGTGTTTTTATCTGTCGGACGCGCAAGTGCCACATAGCTTCCGAGGGTGGAGTCAATACTTAGTTTTCCTTCGTCTGTGAGTTTCATAGCCTCCATGGTCGTGGCGGTAATTTTAGTCATTGATGCAAGGTCAAAAATGTCCGTTAAGCGGTCAGGCTGTATTTTTTCATAAGTATGGTGGCCATAAGCTTTATTAAAGATCACCTTACCGTCTTTGGCCACCAGTACAACCATGCCCGGAGCAGCCTGAGCCCTTATGGCCTCTGCAGCAATGTCATCTATATCTCTGAGGTTGTTTGCATTTACTCCTGCATCTTCAGGCAAAGTATATTTGAGGCGGGTGGCAAAGGTGCTGAAGCCCGATCCGCCGATATATTTTGGAGAATAAGTAGCGCCTAGCTTCTTGCTGACCCCGATTCCTCCAAAGATCACCTGCGGCAATACCATTGCGGCCAGTGGTGTGTTTTGGTCTGTCCAGATCAGCGGCGCTTTCAGGTCATCAAAAGCGGCTAAACCGCGTCCCTCACCAAAAAGACATACGATCACCTTTTTGCTTTTGGTCAGGCTCCTGATGAAACTTATATTTCGGGAATCGCCGGCAGACCCCGAAGGAATGGTCACGACAACCGTATTGAAATATTTGAGATCATCTTCAAGGTTATTTAATGTACCGGTGGTCTGATAGTCAGCAGCAGCAAAAGAAGTGATCTTAGCATATTTATTTAGCAGGCTGTCAAATGCTTGTTGATAGCTGAAATTTAAATTGACAGATGCGATGTTCTTTTTGTCGAGATCCAGCAGAGGAATACTATTGTCATGATTGTTTAGCAATATGGTATTGCTGCTGATGTTGTTGAGTATGGCAAGGGTTTGTTCATTTTGCTTATGGTCTTGTGCACAGGCGGTAAAGGTAAAGAGGGTTAAAAAACTGATGGTTGTTAAACCAAGCAGGTTATTCTTTTTCATAGACTTTTTCTCCATTAATATAGGTTTTTAAAACTTGTGTGCTGAGGATTTGTGTGGGACTGGTGTTAAGGAGATCACGATCAAGGACAACAAAATCTGCAAACTTGCCAGTTTCGATACTGCCTTTTTCTTTCTCTTCAAAATTGGCTTTGGCAGCCCAGATGGTCATACCGCGAAGGGCTTCTTCCCCGGTCAGTGCATTTTCTTTCTGAAAACCACCTTCAGGAAAATTCCTGGCATCCTTGCGGACGGTTGCTGCATAAAAAGTAAGTATTGGATTAATCTGTTCGACGGGGAAGTCTGTGCCTAAAGGGATCCAGCCATTTTGTCTTAACAATTGTTTCAAAGTGTAAGCGCTTTTGATGCGCTCCGGCCCCAGACGGTCTTTTGCCCAGTACATATCAGATGTAGCATGGGTAGGTTGTACTGAAGGGATGATACTCGCTGTGCCAAAACGATCAATATCCTGAGGGGAAACCACCTGGGCATGTTCAATACGCCAGCGCCTGTCGTTTTTTCCTTTCAGCACTTTATTATAGATTTTAAGGATGGTACGGTTGGCCGAATCGCCAATGGCATGTGTACACATCTGGAAATTCTTTTCTGCCAGCTTTGCTGCCGTTTGTTCAAAATGTTCCGGACTGCTGAGCAGAAAACCGCTCTTCCCCGGCATGTCGTGATAAGGGCGAAGGAGGCAAGCTCCCCTGGAGCCTAAAGCACCGTCAGCAAAAACTTTAAATGACCGTACATTTAAGCGATCGGTTTTAATGGCACCGCGCTTAAACAGGTAGTCGTAATTTGGTTTACTGTCTGATAACATTACATAGAGGCGCATTTTTAACTGATTTGTGGCCTGCAGTTTTTCAATAAAATCTACCATATCCGCACTCAGCCCGCAATCATCAATTGTAGTAAGGCCTGCCGCAAAGCAGTTTCGCTGCGCATCCAGCAATATTTTTTCCTTCTGCTGCGGGGACGGTGCGGGGATTTTACTTTCGACAAGGCTGGTTGCGTTGTCAATGAGCAAACCGGTAAGCGCTCCGTTCCGGCTTACAATTTCGCCGCCAATAAGGTCATAGCTTTTGGTCAGTCCTGCCTCGGTAAGCGCTTTCTGATTGGCGATGGCGGCATGGCCGTCTATACGGGTAAGCAGTACCGGCCGGTCAGGAAACAGCTGGTCCAGTTTCGTTTTATCCGGAAACTGCCTGTCCGGCCAGTCGTTCTGATCCCATCCATTTCCAATAAGCCATCCATCAGAATGTGTCCTGGCAAATTCGGTAAGCCGGCTGCATACTTCTTCCCAGCTTTGTGTTTCTCTCAGGTCGGCCGTCTGCAGACTTTGCCCGTATCCAAAAAAATGTGCGTGGGAATCAATAAAGCCAGGGTAAACAGTCTTTCCCATGGCATCAATTTCTTCGGAGGCACTGTAGGCTTTTCTGATCTGGGCGTTGTTGCCTGCGGCAATGATCTTGCCGTCCTTTACTGCAAAAGCCTGGACCGTGTCAAAAGCATCATTAATTGTATATACTTTGCCGTTATATAAAATAAGATCCGCTTTTTGTTTACCGCAGGAGGTAAAGAGAAGTGCAGCGACTGACAAAACAGTTAGAAAACCTTTCATAGGGCTAAAGATAGGAAAAGGATATAAAGGATAATAAATAAGTGGAGGGTAATTTTTTAACTATATAACGACAAATTATTCTTGAATGAAATGGGGGATGAGGCTTATTTTGCCTAAATTAGCAAGCTTTAGTGAGGAATATTAGATGTCAGATATAATTCAGCTTTTACCCGACAGCGTTGCCAATCAGATTGCAGCAGGAGAGGTGGTGCAGCGTCCTGCGTCGGCGGTAAAAGAGCTTTTGGAAAATGCCATAGATGCAGGTGCAAATAAGATCCAGCTCGTCATAAAGGATGCGGGCAAAGCATTGATCCAGGTAATAGATAACGGCTGCGGAATGACGGTGGCCGACGCGAAGATGTGTTTTGAACGCCATGCTACCTCCAAAGTACGTAAGGCCGAAGACCTTTTTGCCATCAGGACCATGGGTTTCAGGGGCGAGGCCATGGCATCTATTGCCGCGATCGCGCAGGTGGAAATGAAAACCCGCAGGCATGAGGATGAAGTGGGCACACTGATCGTGATCGAGGGGTCTTCATTTATCCAACAGGAACCAGTGGCTGCAGCACAGGGGACCAGCATCAGCATCAAGAATCTTTTTTTTAATACGCCGGCACGCCGTAATTTCCTGAAAAGCAACCCTGCAGAAATGCGGCATATTATAGACGAGTTTCAGAGAATTGCGCTGGCCAATCCCGGTATTGCATTCAGTCTCCACCACGACGGATCAGAGATCTACAGATTGCCGGCATCTGCACTCAAGCAACGCATCGTTCATTTATTTGGAAACAATTATAACGAACGGCTTATACCTGTGGAAGAAGAAACGAGTATCATCAATCTGAAAGGATTTATAGGTAAACCTGAATTTGCCAAACGGACACGTGGCGAGCAGTTCTTTTTTGTGAACAACAGGTTCATCAAAGATGCTTACCTGAACCACGCTGTAAACAGGGCTTATGAGGAATTGCTATCCGATGAGAACTTTCCCTTATATGTGCTGTTCATAGAGATTGATCCGGCAAACATTGATGTGAATGTACATCCCACAAAAACCGAGATCAAATACCTTGATGAGAAATCGATCTATGCCATATTGCATTCTGCGGTAAAGCGTTCCTTAGGCAGGTTCAACATCAGCCCAACTATAGACTTTGACCAGGAAACAGGGTTCAGCAATATGATCAGCCACAAAGCGCCCGAAGAGATCGTTCCGCCAAGTATTAGCTTTAATCCTGATTTTAATCCTTTTGCAGAGGAAAGACCGGTCCCGAGAGACCATGCTTACGCCAGTTTCACGAAAAGTTACACTGGCAGCCCGGGAGCAGGTATGTCGCCAAGCGCTAAAAACTGGGGCTCATTGTATGAAATTGCAAAGCACAATACAGCAGAGCAATCTTCACTTGAATTGTCTGAATCCAACGAAGAAGGGTATGTTCCGGTCCAAAAACAATTGATGCAGCTGCACAACCGTTACATCATTTCGCAGATCAAGTCAGGGCTGATGCTGATTGACCAGCAGGCCGCACATGAGCGGATCTTATATGAACGGTTCCTGCTGCATCTGGAAGACAGAAAGGGGGCATCGCAGCAAAGTTTGTTCCCGCAAACGATAACGCTTAGCCCGAATGACTACGAACTGGCCAAAAGTTTGCTCGATGACATCAAAAGTTTAGGCTTTGAAGTCAGGGAATTTGGTAAAAACACCTTAGTAATAGAAGGGATACCAGTAGATCTGGGCAGCACCAATGTCAATGAAACACAGCTGTTTGAACATTTGATAGAAGGATTCAAGAACTCCCAGCAGGAGCTGAAACTGGACAAGAGAGATGCCCTGGCAAGGAGCATGGCCCGGAATAGTGCCATTAAAAGCGGTACAGTATTGGGACAGACTGAAATGAATACGCTGATAGAGCAGCTTTTTGCCTGTAAAACACCTAATTTTAGCATCAGCGGCAAGCCGGTAATTCAGACGATAGGATTGGCAGAGTTTGATAAAAAATTTGACAAATAGACACGATGAATAACATTCATATACCACCAGTAGTAAAGAATTTGCTGATCATCAATGTGATCTTCTTTGCTGCTACACTTATATTAGAAGCCCAAGGGTTTAATTTAACGGGGCTGCTTGGTGTTTTCTATTTTGACTCGCCGTTTTTTCATATCTGGCAACCCATTACCTATATGTTCATGCACGGAGGATATTTGCATATCTTTTCCAATATGTTTGGATTATTTATGTTTGGCGGTGTTCTGGAGAGCAGGTGGGGCGCAAAGCGGTTCCTGAATTTTTACCTCATTACCGGCTTAGGTGCCCTGGCAATTCAAATGGGTGTCCAAGCTTTTGAAGTTTATCAGCTGACCGGTTCCGTTGTGCATGGCAGTTCCGTTGACGCCGTTATGAAATCACTTCCGCGGGATCAGGCAATGACATTATATGGTATTTATGGTACGCCAATGGTAGGGGCCTCGGGTGCGATATTTGGAGTTTTAGTGGCTTTTGGAATGCTTTATCCAAATACAGAACTGATGCTGCTATTTTTCCCGGTGCCTATCAAAGCAAAATACTTTATCCCCTTATATATTGTCTTTGAACTCTATTCGGGTGTAGCACAGACTCCGGGAGATTCTGTAGCACATTTTGCGCACCTTGGCGGAGCTTTGATCGGCTTTATTTTAGTGAAATTATGGAAGGACAAGGACAACAACAGATTTTACAGATATTATGAATAAAGGAGTCTTTCAGGATTTAAAGTATAAGGTTTTTCAATCGGGCAATCCTTCGTTTTTATACATTGGGATCAATACGATCATTTTTATAGCGCTGGCACTGATTAATTTGCCTTTATTTTTGTCGGGCAATGGCGGCCTGGCCTATGAAAGCTTTATCAGGGAGTATGCCGGCTTTCCGGCGCTGATCTCCAAATTGCCTGAAAGGTTTTATACCATTCTGACTTATCAATTCTTTCAAAAAGAGTTTTTTCACCTGCTGTTCAATATGCTCTGGCTGTATTGGATGGGCCGGATCTTTCTTGATTTCCTGAAACCGAGGCAATTTCATTTTATTTACCTGACAGGCGGCTTTGCAGGTGCTTTGGTCTACCTGCTCTCCTACAATATTTTTCCGGTCTTTGCAGCGGCAACGGCTTCGGGAGCTACTATAATAGGTTCCTCGGCTTCAGTTATGGCTATTGTGGTCGCGACGGCAACGCTGGTCCCTGACTATGCCATCCGCCTGCTGTTTTTCGGGGATGTAAAACTGAAATACCTTGCCATTGCGTACGTAGTAATGGATCTTATAGGATTAGGTTCAGGCAATGCCGGAGGTAATTTTGCCCATCTCGGCGGTGCCCTGCTCGGGTTCACATATATTAAACTGCTGAAGAACGGAACGGACTGGAGCAGCTTCTTCAGGAGGAAACCGAAGTTGAAGGTGGTCAAAAACAGCACTGCCGGGAGAAATGAAAAAAAGAACATTTCCGTAGTGGATCAAAAGGAAATAGATGCGATCTTAGATAAAATTTCCAAATCGGGATATGATAAATTAACAAGAGAGGAAAAGGAAACTTTATTTAAGGCAAGCAAACATTAGGGGATGAAGAAAAAGTCAAAGCCAACGTTTCTGGATAAATTGGTCCGTCTGACAGCTATTGTCCTGGCCCTTTTGCTGGTAATGGGGTTTATTGCCGGGCGGTTCGATCCGCGCGAGTACAAATATATTCCCTTCTTTGGCCTGGCCTATCCTTTTATCTTGTTTTTTAACGCGCTGATGATCGTGTGGTGGTGTCTCAGGAAAAGGTGGATCTTTGCTGCCTCCACACTTGTTTTGATATTTCTCGGCGGGCAGGCCCTTAATGCAACCTTTGGACTAATAGGTGAATCAGGAGAAGGCCCAAAAGGCAATCCGGAAGCGGTGAGAATGATGACTTACAATGTACACAGCTTTAAACCTTACGGACAGGAAAATATAGAAACGGTAAAAGAACAAATGCTGGATCTTATTGGCAAAGAAAATCCCGACATCATTTGTTTTCAGGAATACTTTACCCGAAAAAAGGGAGCTTTTGACATTACAGACAGCCTCAAAAGAATTCTCAAAACACCGTATTATTACTTTGTGCCCTCCATGAAAAATGACTACGAAGCTTATGGCCTGGCCATCTTTTCGCGCTATCCCATCAAAGACAAAGGACTTATTAAGTTTAATGACGATTTTGGCGGGAATGCCAGTATTTACGCAGATGTGGTGGTCAGAAATAGAAAGATCAGGGTTTACAATGTGCACCTTCAATCCATCTCTTTCCGTGAGCAGGATTACAATTACATTGATAAAGTAGCACAGGAGATGGATGCGGATATCGTTCCTTCAAAAAGAATACTGAAAATGCTGAAGAATGCATTTGTGAAACGAAGTGCTCAGGTGGATATTATGAAAGGTCATATGGAAACCTGCAAGACCCCGTTTCTGATCGCCGGCGATTTTAACGATACGCCGGCCTCTTATGCAGTGACACAGCTTACAGAATCCCTTCACAATACCTTTAAGGAACAGGGTACTGGACTGGGCCGTACTTACAACGGGAAATTTCCCAATTTCCAAATCGACTACATTGCTGCGACAAAGGACTTCAAAGTGCTCAATTACCGTGTGATCGAGGCTAAATTGTCAGACCATTTCCCTGTTCGCAGTGACCTCAAATTAAACCCCTAAAATTTTTACCTTTGCAACATGAATACAGGCTTGCAGCTCTACAATACCCTAACCCGTAAGAAAGAAATCTTTGAACCCCTGAATGCGCCGAATGTCGGCATATATGTTTGCGGACCTACCGTTTATAGCGATGTTCACCTGGGCAATTGCCGTACTTTCCTGTCCTTTGACCTGATCTTCAGGTACCTGAAATACAGCGGCTATAAAGTTCGCTACGTACGCAACATTACCGATGCCGGTCACCTGGAGGGAGACAGGGACGAGGGGGATGATAAATTTGCAAAAAGAGCAAAGCTGGAACAGCTGGAGCCTATGGAGATCGTACAGAAATATACGCTGGGTTTTCACGACGTCATGCGAATATTCAATGCGCTCCCGCCCAGTATTGAGCCTACCGCAACCGGGCACATCAGCGAACAGATCGAAATGATCAAAGAGATCATCAATAACGGATATGCTTACGAAGCCAATGGCACAGTTTATTTTGATGTTGAAAAATATAGCAGCGAATATAATTATACCATTCTGACCAACAGGAACCTGGAGGATATGCTGGCCAATACGCGTGAGCTGAGCGGGCAGGACGAAAAGCGCGGCAGGCTGGATTTTGCATTGTGGATAAAGGCCAAGCCCGAAACGCTGATGCGCTGGCCTTCACCATGGGGTATTGGATTTCCGGGATGGCACATCGAGTGTTCTGCAATGAGCGCCAAATACCTGGGTGATCAGTTTGATATCCATGGCGGCGGAATGGACCTTGCTGCTACACACCATACCAATGAAATTGCGCAGTCAGAAGCCTGCAGCCATAAGCAGCCCGCAAAATACTGGATGCATACCAATATGCTGACCGTCAACGGCTCGCGGATGTCTAAATCTCTGGGCAATGGTTTTCTTCCGGGGGAGCTGTTTACGGGAGACCATCCTTTGCTAACCAAAGGCTTCAGCCCGATGACGGTGAAGTTCTTTATGTTCCAGGCGCACTACAGAAGCACGCTCGACTTTTCCAACGAAGCACTTGATGCTTCAGAAAAAGGGTTCAGAAAGCTGATGAACGCAGTGAACCTGCTGGATAAACTAAATGCCTCAGCAACAAACGATTTTGACATTGATGCCATAACGGATAAATGCGTGAAGGCTATGAATGACGATTTTAACAGCCCGGTCGTCATTGCAGAACTGTTTGAAGCGGTTAGGATCATCAATACTGTTCATGACGGCAAAGGGTCAATATCAGCGACGGAACTGGAAAAGCTAAAAAAACTGATCAGTGATTTTGTATTTGATATTTTTGGCCTGAAAGATGAGGATACTTCAAACGTTGAACTCAATTCGGTGCTGGACCTGGTTATTGACATCAGAAAAGGGGCCAAGGAAAACAAAGACTATGCTACTTCGGATAAAATACGCCTCGGATTGCA